>VGDY01000010.1 GCA_016869555.1 Alphaproteobacteria bacterium
CAGTCGAACTTCATCAGGGCCAGCGGACATAAGCGCCGCGCCAAAAGGCCGGACATATGACCGAAACCCGCCACCCAGGTTCTCCGCGCCGAGAAAAAACCGCTTGCCAAGCGGGGCCGTCCACATATGACAGTCGAGCCGTTGAACGAATGTCTTATCATTGCGCAGCTTCGCTGCATCCTGCGCGCGGCTACCCTCTTCGAAACGACGCGCGGGCCTCCTTGCCTCGCCAGCGGCGCGCCCTGTCTATAGGCTGAACGCAGCGACAGAGGCGGAGATGCACGAGGACCTGGAAGCGGCGGCGCTGGTCGATCGGGAGCAGAAATTCTCGATCGACGTTTTTGTCCTCGCCAGACTCGCCGTCACGCTTGTCCTTATCGGCGCCTCCCTGCTGGTCGCCGCGCCTTTTCTGGCGGCGCTCACCTGGGCGCTTGTGCTCGCGGTTGTGTTCGTTGCGCCGCATCGCTTCCTGGAGCGCTTACTGCCGCCCTCGATTGCGGCCGGCGTATCTATGCTGATCGTCGGGCTCTTGGTCGTCGGACCGCTGCTCTTGATGATCGAACGAATCGTCAGCGAGGCCGCCGCAGGCGTCGCCTATGTCCAGAAGGCGGCGCAGGAAGGCGATTGGCAAACGATGCTCATTGCCCATCCCTGGCTCGCCAGCCTGCAACACTGGATCGAAGGCAGAGTCGATCTTCAAGCGATTTTCTCGCAGCTCGGCGCCTTCCTTACCAATCTCGCCGCGAACCTGTTGCGCACGTCGACGGGTCAAGTCGTCACCACGCTGCTCGCGTTCTATTTTCTCTTCTTTCTGTTGCGCGACCGAGCCGTCACTATTCAGACGCTCGCGCAATTGTCGCCTTTCTCAAATCTCGAGACGGGTAAAATCATCGTGCGCGTGCGCGATACGATCCACGCGATCATTTTCGGAACTCTGGCGATCGCAGCTCTGCAGGGCCTGCTCGGCGGCTTCATGTTCTGGGCGCTCGGCTTGAACTCGCCTGTGCTCTGGGGCCTGATCATGGGCGCTTTGTCGATCGTGCCGGTGCTCGGCTCCTTCGTCATCTGGATTCCGGCGACAATTTATCTCTTGATCGAGGGCCGCTGGATCGCAGCCCTCATTCTTGGCCTGTGGGGCGGCGTGGTGATCGCCAGCATCGACAATCTGGTCCGGCCGCTGCTGATCGGCGACAGCATGCGCCTGCACACCGTCCCGGCGTTCATCGCCATGCTCGGCGGCCTGCAATTGTTCGGCGCGTCGGGCATCGTCCTCGGCCCGATCGTCATGGCGCTGACGCCCCTGTTGCTGGAGTTCTGGCGCCGCCGCATCGGACCCGACGAGCCCGCCTAAACTCAGGCCGTTGCGAGCGCCTTTTCGAACGCGTCGGCCAGCGCCGTCTCCTCGGCCTCGAACACGCTGGCGTTCTGCGTGTAGATCAGAAAGCAGCGCAGCCGCTTGCCCGGAAACAGCGGCGCGACCGCGGCGCGGTAAAGCGCGAGCTGACGCAAATGCGCGTCTTCAATTTTTCCGCGCGGCCGTCCGGTTTTGAACTCGGCGATCAGCGCTTCGCTCGCCGTTTCCGCCAGCCGGTCGATGCGGCCCGAGACGGCCGCGCCATTCTCCAGCGTCGCGACGATGTCGACTTCCGGCGTCGAACCCGGCCCAAACAGCGATGCAAGCCGCGGATCGCCGACGATGGCGAACGCCGACTGCGCAAGCGCCTCCTGTTTGTCTTCATCGAGGAAGCCGCCGCGCGCGGATAGAAAGCGCCGCGCCGCTTCTCGGCGATGATCGGGCGCGCAGGCGGGCAGATGCTGCAACAGCGCATGAACCAGGCGTCCGTGCAGCAATCGCTCCGCCTGCTCCCCTTTCGCCGGGCCATCGCCTGCAAGTTCGATTACGTCGGCGCCGGCGAGCGCGCTCGACGGACGCAGTGGCGGCGCCGGCGTTTCTTCGCGTGTCGCCTTGGTTGTCGCGAAAGCGGGAAGCTCGACGGCAAGCGACGCCCGCTCGACTCTCGCAAGATCGAACCGCGGCAAGACGGCGCCTCGTCGCAGAATCGTCGACGAAGGCTCGAGTGGGTCGGGCAAGGCCTCACAGCTCGGTTCGAGCGCCTGACGAATGGCGTCGTGCCAGCAGCCCTCGGCGCGTCCCTTCACGCCATGGGCGCCGCAAATATAGAGCCGCTCCTCCGCCCGCGTCAGCGCGACATAAAGCAGGCGCTGGCTTTCCCGAAGTTCGTCGCGCCGATGCGCGTCGCGCAGCTCTTTGAGCGCGCTTGGATCGCTGTCCTTGCCGAGCGACCAGAGGAGAACCGCTTCGTCCGCCTCGCCGAAAACATGGAGCTTTGGATCATGCTTGCCGGAAGGCGCGCCGCAGGTATCCGGCAAAAAGACGATTTTCGCCTCCAGCCCTTTGGCCGCATGCGCGGTCATCACTCGCACCGCGCCGCCGGCCGACTCCATATCGCGCTTGATCGACAGATCGAGCGACTCGGCCATCGCCAGGAAGGCCGTCAGCGACGGCGGCTGTTCGCGTTCGAAGCTCGCGGCGAGTTTCAAGAATTCGTCGATCGCGTCTTCGGCTTCGCCGCCAAGCCTTGCGACGAGCTGCGCGCGTCCGCCCTCGGGGCCGAGCACGCGACTGTAGAAATCGAAGGGCGCGCATTCGGCGGCGTCGCGCCGCAAGCGCCGCAGACGCTCGGCGGCGACGCGGCGGCGCGGCTCCTCCGACTCCGCGAGCGCTTCGATGAGCGAAGCGGGCCGGCCGGGCGCGAAAGCGATGAGATCGTCGTCGTCGAGGCCGAAGAAGGGCGACTTCAGCACGCTCGCCAATGTCAGATCGTCCTGCGGCAGCAGCGCCGCGCGTCCGAGCGCGATAAGATCATGCACGGCGATGTGATCGGCGAGGTTCAGCCGATCGGCGCCGGCCACGGCGACATGTTCGCTCTTCAAGGCGCGAATGATCGACTCGAAGAGCGGGCCGCGCTTGCGCACGAGAACAAGAATGTCGCCGGCCTCGACGGGGCGCAAAGCGCCGCGGTCCTCGACGCATTCGCCGTTTTCGGGCGAAAGCAGCGCTTTGACCTTGCGCGCGAGCCTGTGCGCCAGTCTCTCATTGGGATCGCTCGCATCGAAATGATCGATCGGCAGACGCCAATCGCTCGGGTCCGGCGCCTTTTCCGGGCCGATCGGCTCCCAGATTTCGATCAGCGCGGCGACGTCGGATTTCCACGCCTCGTGCCTTGGCGCCGGCTCCTGCGAATCGAAGCAGAGTCCGAGGCGGTTGTCTTCGATCGCGAAAACATCGTCCACGGCTTGCAATATGCCCGGCGCCGAGCGGAAGGACTGGGTGAGCGTCACTGGTTCGAAGCGCCGCTCAACGCGATCGAATCTGAGACGAAATTCGCGCCGCATCGCCTCGAATCTTTCGGGCGCCGCGCCCTGGAAGGAAAAGATCGACTGTTTCTCGTCGCCGACCGCGAAGAAGCTGCGCGGCGGTCCGCGCCTTGCTTCGCGGGCACCGGCGCCGGCGCAGAATTCGTCGGCGATAGCGGCCAGAATATCCCATTGGTCCGAACTCGTATCCTGCGCCTCGTCGAGCAGAATATGATCGATCTGCGCGTCTAGCTTGTAGAGCACCCATGACGGACTCGAACTCGAACGATGGAGCAGGCGCCGCGCGCCTTCGATCAGGTCATCATAGTCGAGCAATCCCCGCCGCCTTTTGGCGTGCTCATATTCTGCGAGGATGGCGTCGCCGAGCGCGTGGAGCGCCAGCGATCGCTCGGCGACGGCGCCGGCCTTGCGCTTTTCGACGAGCCCGATGAGCCTGTCGCGTTCGGCCTCCATGCGCGCGAGAAGCTGCGGTTCGCGCTTGGCGAGCGGGCCGGTGATGATTTTGTTTTTTCCGATCCCGCGCGGGTCGCCCTCCTTGGTGAAAAAAGCCGAGAGATAGGCGTCGATACAGTCAGGGTGCGGCGCAAGCGCGAAGGCGGCCTCAAGCGAATCGGCGAGCTTGCCGTCGTTTGTCGAACCGCCGCGCAGCGATTTGACGAGCGCCGGCCATGCCGCCGGCGGTTCGCCATCCTCGATGATCGCCGCTTCGATCCGCGCCAGAGTTTCGTCAGAGCGCAGTCCGAGCGCGGCGAAGACTCTCGCCTCATAGTCGTCCTGCTCGCGCATGCGCGCGACGTTCTGGCGATATTGCAGCAATTCCTTGCAGAGCGCGTCGAAGCCCGCCGCGGCAGTCTCGCGTGCGACGCGCGCCAGCGCGTTGCGCAGCGGCCCGCGATCCCGCGTCGCGGCGTCGAGCGCGCGCCGGCGCGCGGCGTCGATCAGCTCGGCGCGCTCGAGATCGTCGACGACGCGGAACGACGCCGGAACATTGGCTTCGAGCGGGAAGATGTGCAGCAGCTTCTCGCAGAAGGCGTGAATCGTCTGGATTTTGAGCCCGCCAGGCGTCTCGACGGCGCGCGTGAACAGCCGTCGCGCGAAATCGAGGTCGGCGCCCGACTCGATTGTCGCGCCCATCGCGGCGATGTCCTTGGCGAGCGAAGCGTCGTCGAGCGTCGCCCAACGCGCGAGCCGATCGAAGACGCGCGACCCCATATTGGCGGCGGCGGCCTTCGTATAAGTGAGGCAGAGAATCTGCGACGGCCGCGCGCCGGCCAGCAGCAGCCGCAGGACGCGCTGCGCCAGCACATGGGTCTTGCCCGAGCCGGCATGCGCCGAAACCCAGGCCGACGCGAATGGGTCGGACGCCGTTTGCTGGCGCCTGACCGTCAGGCTTCCGACAGGACGCTCGCTCATGCCTCCTCTCCGCCGCCGCGCATCCATTCCTTCACGCGCGCGAGATGATCGTAGTCGCCGATATCGCTTCGAAACGCCGGATATGGCCGCGAGGCATAGGGCGTCTTTTCATCGCGAAACTGCGACAGGAGCTCTCCCAGCTGCGCGCGATGCGTCGCGACGACGTCGGCGAAGCCCGCGTCTTTCCATGCGAGCCACTGCGTCGCGCCGCCCTTGCCCAGTCCGATATAGGCGGCGCCGTCGACATGCCGCGCGCCGATTTCCGGGAATGCGCCCGTCTCGATCATCGCCGCCTCTAGCGTCAGCTGCGGCGACCAGCCGGCCTTCACCTGCTTGTTGGTCGGCGGCGCGCCGGTCTTATAGTCGAAGACATAGGCCTGGCCCTCTCGATCGACCTCTATGCGATCCGCGATCGCGGTCACGCGAAACAGGCTTGCGTCGGCGAGCGTCAGCGCCATTTCGCCGGATGTCTCGACATGGATATCGCAGCCTCGCGCGCGTCGCTCCTGTTCGAAACCCAGCGCATGGTCGAGCCCCGCCTCGATGCGCGGCCATTGGAAGCTCACGAAAGACGGATCGGCCATAAAGCCCTTAAGCTTCTCGCGCGCGAGATCGAGCAGCGCGTCGCGCGCGTCATGCGCAAGCGCGCCGCGAGGATTTCGCCTGACGAAATCGGCGAGCGCATCATGGATCGCGATGCCGATTTCCCGTGCGCCCGCCTCCCTGCCGATCGGCGACAGCGGCGTGAGTTTGAGAATATATTCGGCGAAAATCGCATAAGGATCGCGGCGCAGACGCTCAATACGCGTGACGCTCAGCCTTAGCGGCCTCAGCGCGAGAGCAGGGCGCGGCTGCGGCCGTTCGATTGATTTCACCTCCTTGGGCCGATCCAGCGCCGCGGCGACGGCGAGCATGGCGTCGCCGCGCTTCTTGCAGTCGGCGAAGGCGTCTCCGGCGAGCGCCGTGAGACGCGCGATGAAGCGCGAGGGAAGGGTCGGCGCGCCGTCGCGCTTGACCGCGCGGCTCAAGACGACGCGCTTCGCGCCCAGCGCCATGACGAAATCATGCGCGCTTTGGCCGATGCGCCGCTCCGGCGCCATCAGGCCGAGTTGCGCGCGCATCGAACGATTGAGAAAGGCCCCCGTGTCGGTCCGCGGCGGCCATACGCCTTCGTCCAGTCCGGCGAGCAGGATGAGGTCGGCGTCGATAAGCCGCGCCTCCAGAGGTCCGAGAATCTTCAGCCGCGGATGCGCGCGCCTTGGACCGCGCAGCATCGTCTCGGCAAGGAGTCGATCGAACATCGCCGCATAATTATGCGAATCGAACCCCGGCGGCGCCTCGGCGCGCGCGAGCCGGTCGAGAAGTTCGAACAGCGCCGACGCGCCTTCTTCATCGATCTCTTCAATGCCCGCGATCACGGCGTCGAGCGCGGCGCGATGCGCGCGCGCGCGATCCGCTAGCGACGCCTTTATCGCCAACGCCGCGATCGGCGCGAAAGCGGCGTCGATGCGCGCGAAGACGTCCTCGATCTCGCGCCATTCATCGTCGGCGATGCGCCGCGCCGCCGGATACGCATGCTTCGCGCGCGCCAATTCGCGCGCCGAAGCGACGCGCGACGCCCACCCCCCGTCAGGCTCAGCGAAGACGCGCAACACGCCGATTTCGATCAGCGGCGCGAGCGCGGCGACCCGCGCGCGCGATAAGCCAAGCGCCGCCAGCGGATGCGCAAGCAGCGCCGCGACGTTGACGGCGCCGGCGCCATCCGATCCGATCGCCGCAACCAGCCGCGCCAGCGCGCCGATCGACGTTCGCGCCAATGGCAGGCCGCCGGAATCGTCGATCTCGATATCGAAGCGCCGCAACTCGGCGCCGACGCGCCGCGCGATGAGCCGATCCGGCGTGACGAGCGCCGCCGTGCGGCCGGGCGTCTCCAGCGCCTCGCGCATGAACAGCGCGAGGGTCAAGGCTTCGAGCCGCTCGTCGGGCGCCTCAAGCGCAATGACGCCTTCGAGCGCCGACGCGAAGCCGTCGCTCTCGCTTGCGATAAAGTCTCGCCACCCCGATGTCGCTTGCGCCGGGACCATGGCTTGCGACACGAACGCCCGTCGCGCCGCAAGCGCAGGCGCCAGGCGCGCCAGTTCGCGCGGCTCGTCGCGCGCGGCGCCGATCACGGCGAGCAGACGCTTCAACATCGTCTGCGGATGGGTGAAGGCCGGTTCTCCGGCGCCGTCCGTCTGGCCCACGCTGGCCCAGGCGTCGGCGCTCATGGACTGATCGAGGCCGGGCAGAACCACCGCGCCATTGTCGAGCGCGGCAATGGCGGCGAGCAGCCGCGCCGTCGACGGCTGCGCGCCGGTCGAGCCGAGCGCGATCACCGGCGCGGGCGGCGGCGTGCGGGTGAGCGCGGCGATCTGCGCTTCGACGAGACGCTTTTGATAGGCGCTGGCGTCGATCCGTCCGCGCTCAAGGAGTATCCGCGGCCATTCGTGCAGGGCGATCTGCAGAAATCGCGTGGTGATCGCCCAGAACTCGCTGTAGGCGTCGTCGCTCAGCGTCTCGAAGGCGTCCACTGAAACGTCTTCGATGTGCAATTCGTCGATCAGCGCGCCGAGGTCGGCGGCGAGCGCATAGGCGGCCGAGGGATTCGATGCAACGAGCAGCGGTTCGCTCTCATGCAGATTGAGCGCGCCGGCCGGATCGATCGAGATGATCGCGCGCCCCAGCGCTTCCGCCCATTGCAAAATGAGCTGCGACAGGAGAAGGCGCCTCTCCAGCTCTTCGATCGGCGCGGCGATAGGCGCATCGGCGTCGACGCCGAAATCCACGCCGAACAGGGCGGCGTTCTCGCGCTCCTCCAGAGCGCCGAGCGGCAGAATGCGCGGCAACAGCGTCGCGCGCGCGTTGAGCGCCTGTGCGAATTCGGCCGCCAGCGCGCGCGCCGCGCGCTGCGTCGGCACATAGATCGTGGCGCGCGCCATTGCGAGCGGCGCCGTTTCGCGCGACAGCGCCGGAATGATTTCGCCGTCGAGCAGCACGCGAACGAAAGTCTCTAAAAAGGGCGCGCCTGGCGCGATGGTGAAGAGATTGCGCCGCCGCGCGAGCATTGCAGTCAGCGCCGACGCGCGGCGATCGCCCGCTCGGCGTCTGCGATCGCGGCGATTGTGCCGACATGCAGCCAGAGGCCGCTCGAGACGACGCCATAGAGCCGTCCCTTGCCGGCAGCGTCGAAAAAGAACGGCGCGAGCTTGAAGACATCCGCCGCGACGCCGGCGAAGAGCTGCGGCTTCATCAGTCCGACGCCGGAATAAACGTAGGGCTTTCGGCCGTCGCGTCGGACGATGCGCCCCTCGGCGTCAAGATCGAAATCGCCGTCCCAGTCGACTCCGACGCTGCCATTCGTCGGCGCGAGCAGAAGCGCCGCATCCATCCGGTCGGCGTCGAAGAACTCGGCGAGCGCAAGAATATTGGAGCCCTCGGCGCCAACCCAGAACGCGTCGGTGTTGCAGACGTAGAAAGGATGGTCGCCGATCAGCGGCAGCGCCTTCTTGATTCCGCCGCCCTGATCCAACAGCCGTCCGCGCTCGTCGGAAATGACGATGCGCGGACTTGCACGGCCTAAGAGATGCGTCTCGATCTGATCGGCAAGGTGATGAACATTGACGATCGCCGTTTCGACGCCCGCCTTTTCGAATTCATCGAGCGCTCGGTCGATGAGCGTGCGGCCGGCGACGGACACCAGCGGCTTCGGCATCTTCTCGGTCAGCGGCCGCATGCGCGTCCCAAGCCCGGCGGCGAACACCATGGCGACGCTCGGCGCCGTCGCAGGCGCCGGCCGGTCAGGAGTCGCGAAACAAGCCGGGAATGTTGGCCTCATACCAAGCCTTAACGTCGGCCAGCGCCGGATGGCGAAGGCTTTTTCGAAGATAGGATTCAACGCGCGGAAGATGCGCGAGATATTGCGGCTTGCCGTCGCGCTGATCAAGCCTAGCGAAAATTCCCAGTATTTTCGTTGCGCGCTGCGCCGCCAGGATCGCGTAAGCCTTGGCGAAAGCGGCCATATCGAACCCGGAATCGGTTTCGCGCCGCAGTTTGGCGTAATGGGCGAGGAGCTTCAACTCCAAATCGTCGGGCGCGTCGACGCGTGCGTCCTGCCCCAGCGACGCCATGTCATAGGCGGGATGGCCGAGCACGCAGTCCTGGAAATCAAGGATGCCAATTCGCGCCAAACCGGTGCGCTGCGCAAGCCATAAAAGATTGGGAGAGTGATAGTCCCTAAGAGTCCAGGTCGGCGGATCGCTCGCCGCCTCGACGAGCGCCTGGCGCCAGAGATTGATAAAGGTGGCGCGCGCGCCCGACGAGATCGGCGCCTTGACGCGCGGCAAATACCAGTCGACCAGCAACTCCGCCTCGATCAGCAGCGCGTCGAGATCATAGGGCGGGATACGATAATCGCCGTAGCCTTCGATCGCGATCGTGTCCGGCAAATGCTGCGCGTGGAGATGGGCGAGAGCGGCCGTCGCTTCGAGATAGCGCTCGGCGATGGGTCCGTTCGCGTCGACGACGCCCTCGCCGCCAAGATCTTCGATGATCAACAGGCCGGCGTCGAGGTCCCCGGCGTAGACTTCCGGCGCGGAAAGGCCCATTTCACACAGCGCTTGCGACAAGGCGACGAAAGGAACGACATTTTCAGCCAGACGCGCGATGGCGCTGTAGGACTTGCCGTAGCGAATCGGCGGTCCGTCGGGACGCGCCGGCGATATCATCAGAATTGCGCGTCGCCCGTCCGGCTGTTCGAGCCGCTCATAGGCGCGCGTCGAGGCGTCGCCTTGCAAGAAGCTGCGCGCGGCGCCCGCCCAGCCAAATTCGCGCAGCAGCTCGCGAATCGCCTTAAAGGACGCAAGACGCGAGACAAAGCGGCCATAGCCGGAAATGGTCAGACGCCGCGCTTCGCGATTGTCGCCGTCGACGAAACTCAAGCGCACTTCGAGGCGATCGGGCGAGAGCGCTTCACGCGCGCGCTCGGCCCATTCGACAAGCACGATCGCATCATCGGTCGCCTCTTCCCAGCCGATATCCGCAAGTTCAGCGGCGTTTTCCAGCCGATAGAAGTCGGCGTGGACGACGCGCTTTCCGGCGCGCTCGTAAATTTGCATCAGCGTGAATGTCGGGCTTGGCGCCTCGAGAATCGGGTCCTCGACCAAGGCGCGGATCATCGCCCGCGCGAAAGTCGTCTTGCCGGCTCCGAGATCGCCGGAGAGCATGACGGCGTCGCCGCCGCGAACGAGAGTCGATAATTCCTGCGCGAGTTCGATCGTTTCGGCTTCGCTGCCGACATCGAGACGCCAGACCGCTTTTGGCGCCGACTCCTCGCTCATTCGGCGCCTCCGGCGCGCGCCGCCGCGAGATGCGCGTCTTCATGCGCCGCATGCGCAGGAAAAATGCAGGTCACGGTGGTGCCTTCGCCCGGCGCGGAATCGATCAAGACCCTGCCGCCGTGGAGCTCCATGAAGGCGCGCACGATGGAAAGACCGAGTCCCACCCCGCGGTGGCGCGAGCCGGCGGTGTGCGACTCAAACCGATCGAACACGCGTTCGAGAATTTCCGGCGACATGCCTCGCCCGCGATCGGTGACCTTGAAGACGACCTCGTTCTCGCGCCGCATGACGGCGAGGGTCACTGTCTGGCCCGGACGCGAGAAGCCGATGGCGTTGGACAGAAGATTGAACAGAATCTGGCGCACGCGCTTGGCGTCGCCACGGAACGCGCCAACATCGTCCATCGGAACGATCTGCACATCGATCGAATTTTCGACGAGACGGTCCTGCACGCCTTCGATCGCGGCGCGCATCGTCGCCTCGACGTCGACATTGGAAAACTCAAGCTCCATCGCGTCTTCGTCAATGGTCGCGAGATCGAGAATGTCGTCGACGATGGCGAGCAGCGCCGCCGAGGATTTGCTCACATAGCCGAGATATTCGCGCTGGCGCGGATTGAGCGGCCCTGTCGAGGCCTCTCCGAGAAGATGGACGAAGCCATTGATGTTGTTGAGCGGCGAGCGCAATTCATAGCTGACGTGATGAATGAAGTCGTTGCGCAGCTTTTCGGCGGCGAGCAGCGCCTTGTTGCGATCCGTCAATGCGCGTTCGACGTTCACGTCCGCCGAAACATCGACGAAAGTGAGCAGCGCGGCGCCGTCGAGCAGAGGCTGCGCCGCGCAGTCCAGCACGACGCCGTCGTTGCGCTTGATGCGCCGGGTGAAGCCTTCGCGCATTTCATTAAGGCCGGTGACAAAGCCTTGCAGCGCCGCCCATGTCTCCTCTTCCGGGTGAAGCGCGCAACATTTGACGGCGAGCGCGTCGAAGCGCGGCCGCTTCGACAGATCCTCGGGATCGAGCCGCCACAGGCTGGCGAAGGCGGGATTGCTGAATTTTAAGCGCCCGTCGGAGCCAAAGACCACGACGCCCTCCTGGAGCGTATCCAGCGTTTCGCTCTGCATGCGGGCGAGCGCGTTGAAGCGCGTTTCGAGATCATAGGCCTTGGTGGCGTCGTCATAGAGATAGGTGACGCCGCCCTTCGGATTTGGATGCGCGACGACATCGACGATCCTGCCGTTGGGCAGATGCCAGGTGTGACGTATCGGCTCCGGCGACTGATAGGCTTCGAACAGCCGTTCCTTCCAGGCCCGGTAATCGGACTCGACGGGGACGCGCTGCTCGGCGCGCAGCCGGTCGAGAATCTGCCCGTCGGTCGGCTGTTGTTCGAGGAAGGCCGGGTCGAGCTGCCATAGCTTGGCGTAGGCGTCATTGCTGTAAATCAGCCGGCGCGCGCGATCGAAGCTCGCCACCGCCGTCGGCAGCTGATCGAGCGTTCGCACATGCGATTGCATCTGCCGCTCGAGGTCGGCGCGCACTGTCTCGACCTCGCGGCGGTCGATGGCGATGGCGGCGGCGGCGCCCGAGGCGGCCGCCTGCGTCACGTCGAGCAGATGGCGTTCGCCGGCGACCACGGCGTTGACGCGCTCGCGCCAGACGCTGTTCGTCAAGCGCGCCTGCTCCGCCGCGCCGCGCGCCGACTGGTCGAGCAGCTCCAGTTTGCGGGAGACAGCGTCTTCAGGGCTCCTGGCTTCGACCGCCTGCGCATAGGCGTCATTGACGAAGACGAGTTCGCCCGCCTCGTCGCGAATCCAGAATGGCGCGGGCAGCGCTTTCAGCATCGCGCGCAGACCGTTGAGTTCGGATTGCGCCGCGGCATGGCGCTCGCGCAGGCCGATCAGCTCCAGCCGGTCGCCGGAGACTTCGCGAATGCGCAGCACCACGCCGCCGCCGACCGCGCGCCCATCGGCGTCAAAGTGGCGCCCGGCGACGCCCATGAGCGCCAAGCGGAAGCTTTCGCCGCTGCGCCGCAGGCGCTCGACGGCGCTCTCCAGCTCCAGAGCGTCCTTTGGCGCAAGCCAGGCGTCGAAGTTCAAAATGCGGCGCGGCGCGGCGGCGGCTCCGGTCATGACCAGCGACGACGAATGAATGTCCGGCTCGGCGTCGGGCGCCTTCCAGGCGATGAAAATCTGCGGCTCGGAGGCAAGGAAGTTTTTCGCCCGATCGAGCTGGGCGCGGGAGTCGTCGAGTTCGACGCCCAACGCGGCGTCGCGCCGGCGCCAAAAGGCGCGTTCGCGCAGATAGCTGATGACGATGGCGGCGGCGAAGATCGCCAGGCCGCCGCTCAGGGCGAATCCGACGATGTGCGGATCGATCGCCAGATCGTCGAGGACCCCCGCCGCGCGCGCCGGCGCCGCGTCGAGCCATGGAAGCAAAGACCCGAGGGTAACGCCGGCATAACGAGGAGCGCCGGAGTGGCTGGTCAGATGCCGCCATTCCGTCATTGCGAGGACGACCCTGCTTGCAGGCGATTGGCTTGGTTGCGATCGGCGTGCTGGCGATCGGCTTGGCGCGTCACGAGAACCGGTCTCCACGATCAGTTGCGGGTGCTCATCACGACACCGCCGTAAGCGGCTCACGCAGGACTCGGACGAAGGCCCGCGGCGCGCAGGACCATGCCGATAGTTTCGGACAGGGAGAAGAATGCTCCCTTACGCCCCGTCACGCCGGATGCGAATCAGCTTCAATCTAAAGCGCAAAGAGACAAAACGGAATCTTTTGGCGCCAAAAAGAACGGCCTCGCTCCAGCCGAGGAGCGAGGCCGCGCATCAGTCAACCGCCGAGCTGGTTCAATACCGGTAATGTTCCGGCTTGAACGGGCCGTTTTTCGGCAGGTTCAGATAATTCGCCTGCTCATCGGTCATCTGCGTCAGCTTGACGCCGATCTTTTCGAGATGGAGCGAGGCGACCTTCTCGTCGAGATGCTTGGGCAGCGTATAGACGCCGACCGGATACTGGCCCTGCTTGGTCCAAAGCTCGATCTGCGCCAGCGTCTGATTGGTAAAGGAAGCCGACATCACGAAGGAGGGATGGCCTGTCGCGCAGCCCAGATTCACCAGGCGGCCTTCCGCCAGCAGCAGGATGCGCTTGCCGTCCGCGAACTCGATCTCGTCGACCTGCGGCTTCACATTGTGCCACTTCAGGTTCTTCAGGCCGGCGACCTGAATCTCGGAGTCGAAATGGCCGATGTTGCACACGATGGCGCGGTCCTTCATGGCCCGCATATGTTCGATGGTGATGACGTCGACATTGCCGGTCGCCGTGCAGAAGATATCGGCGCGCGGCGCCGCCTCCTCCATCGTCGTGACTTCATAGCCTTCCATCGCCGCCTGCAGCGCGCAGATCGGATCGATTTCGGTGACGATCACCCGGCAGCCGGCATTGCGCAGCGACGCCGCCGAGCCCTTGCCCACGTCGCCATAGCCGGCGATGCAGGCGACCTTGCCGGCCATCATCACGTCGGTGGCGCGGCGGACGCCGTCGACCAGCGACTCGCGGCAGCCGTAGAGATTGTCGAATTTCGACTTCGTGACCGAGTCGTTGACGTTGATCGCCGGCCAGAGCAGCTTGCCCTCCTTGTGCATCGTATAGAGGCGGTGCACGCCGGTCGTGGTCTCTTCGGTGACGCCTTTGATCGCCTCGGCGTTGCGCTTGTAGAAGCCTGGATTGGATTTGAGGCGCTTCTTGATCGCGGCGTAGAGAACTTCTTCTTCTTCATTCGAGGCGGTCTCAAGAAAGGCGACGTCGCCCTGCTCGGCGCGCAGGCCGAGATGGATGAGCAGCGTCGCGTCGCCGCCGTCGTCGAGAATCATGTTCGGGCAGCCGCCGTCGCTCCACTCGAAAATCTTGTGGGTATAGTCCCAATAATCCTCGAGGCTCTCGCCCTTCTTGGCGAAGACCGGCGTGCCGGTCGCGGCGATGGCGGCGGCGGCGTGGTCCTGCGTCGAATAAATATTGCAGGAGGCCCAGCGCACATCGGCGCCGAGCGCCTTCAGGGTCTCGATCAGCACCGCGGTCTGAATGGTCATATGCAGCGAGCCGGCGACGCGCGCGCCTTTGAGCGGCTGCGACGAGCCATATTCGCTGCGGGTCGCCATCAGGCCCGGCATCTCCGTCTCGGCGATGGCGATTTCCTTGCGGCCCCAGTCGGCCAGCGCAAGGTCGGCGACGGCGAAATCGTTAAAGTGATGTGCGGTCATGCGAAATCCTTCTGTTTTCGTCCGCGGCCCAGTTGGGGCTGTCATTCCCGACGCTCTGCGTGAGCAAAAACGATCGGGAATCCAGGGCTGGCCTCGTCTGGCGACGCCCCGGATACCGGTCGGACGCCCCGGCTGTCATTCCCGACGCATCGCGCTGGCGAAGCGATCGGGCCGGCGGCTCGGCGAGCCTATAGCAGGGGCGGCCGAGAAAGGCAATAAAGATATAAAGATTTCTTTATGTCAAATCTTGCTGCTCGGCGGCGCGCCATATGTGTCATGCGCCTCCTTCGGGCTGCGGCGTCGCTTGGGTCGCCAGAAGCGCCTCCTTGTCCCGCGCCGTCGCCGCACGTTCAGCCGCGAGAGTCGCCTGAGCTTGAGCCAATTGTTGCGCCGTCGCCTCTTGGACGCTGCGCAGTTGATCTCGCTCGCCCGCGACCGCCGTCAGCGCGGCCGTCAATTCGCCAACGCGTTTGACATTCTCGCCCAATGCAATCTCTGCTTGCTGCCCCTTCGTTTGCGCAGCCAGCAACGCTTCCTGGATTCCCGCCGCCGCCGCGCGCTCCGCGGCGAGCGCCGCTTGAACTTCGTTTAACTGCTGGCACGCAGTGGTTCGTTCCGCCTCGATGCCGGCTTGCTCATTTGCGACTTTTTTGAACTGAGCTTCAAAAGGTCCGAGCAATTGACGAAATGCGATATAGCTATGAATGAAAGATTCGATTTTTGAATCGACAGACTGATCTGCGCCGTCGCTTTCGACAAAGCGATCGACCAGATCGTAGAAATTGCGGATCAAGGGCTGTCGAGCCTGCGTTTCCGTCCGACCGGAGCGATTTGCTTCAGGCCGAACAACAGTCTGAATCGCCACTTCCAGCTCTCTGCGTTCCACCGTAGAGTAATTCACAAAATTCAATAATTTGGAGCCATTCACCATCGGCTCCTTCAGCCAGTCGTCATATCTGATGAAGCATCGACTTCGTCCCCGTGTGTGACGAAGCGCATCGACCATATAGTCAAGCGCGCGCAACTCGCCTGCTTCAACTTCAAGATTTTCGCGCGCGAACAGGGAAGCCGCTACATGGGCCGGATTCCTAAGACATACGATAAACTTCGGCATGAGTCGAAGCTCAGTAAAAATCTGATTCCACATTGGCATCAGGCGCGTTGTGCGCGGGTCCTTGAAGCCGAACAAATAAGACCTGCACATTATTTGTTGCAGACGCTCTTTCAATCGCTCCCTGATCGGCCGAAGACGAAAATCCGCCCACCATGCCGGCGGCAACGGATAGTCATGAGTGGGAGAAAAATAGCTGCGATCGAACAAACTCAATATTTCGTCCTGAAGCTCCATGAATTCCCAGCGTTCAAAATGTCCGAGAGGATTGCTGCGATTGTCTCCAATCTCGTCCGCCATGTCGACGCCCAGCAGGCCAAGTGCATTGGCGCAAAGCGAAGTGCCGCTGCGATGCATCCCGACAACTACAAAAATCGAGCGTTCGCCCTCCGCTAGTGGGCTTAGGTCGTTAGAGGCGAATTCTGACTGCACCAGAAGGTCCTGTCGCATTATCCAACTGCCTATATCCACGTTTCGAACCCTATAATCCGGTGGTCCTTCGAACTCAACCCGCATGTCGCAGCAGACCGGCGAAGCGAAGCGCCGTTTCCTGTCGTCCAAACGTCCTGAGACGATCCGATCTAGGGATGTCGAACGACGCTGCTCGATACGGTCGTCGAGGCTGAAACCGAGATCCGGCCCAAGTCGCGCCTTGATGACATGGTCGCCGTCAGTACGTCGGCTTGCTCTCGAAACCGGCCCATCAACAAACCAAATATCGAGGCCGGGCGAAATCCCCCTCCCGGACGAGCCCGCAATTAAACTCAATATGCTTCTCGCCGGGAACGGCTCAACCGATTTCGCACCGCCGGTTCAGGCCTGCGGCTCGACGAGCCTGAATCAGGAGCGGCCCGGAAAGGCGATAACTATATAAAGATTTCTTTACGTCAAACCGCCGCAGAGGCGGAGTCGACGAAACAAACCGAAACAAACGCGCCAGAATCTCGACACAGCGATGCGGAACTCTCGGCTTGGAACTCGCCGCTCGCTCGGAGCCGCGAATAAAATGAAAAGTCCAAGCTTGAAGGAAACCGCATCGAGCGCGGCCGAATGGCGATTGATTCTCGTCGTAGAGGACGACGAGGAAATCAGATCGCTCATATCGAAATATCTTAGCGACCACGGATTTAAGGTGATGGTCGCCCAAGACGGCAAACAGATGGACGAAGTCCTCGCGAGCGCGCAGGTCGATCTCATCGTTCTCGACGTCAACCTTCCCGACGAGGATGGATTTTCCATCTGCATGCGCTTGCGGAACGCGGGAAGCCCGCCGATGATCATGCTGACTGCGCGCGGCGAAGACACGGATCGGATACTCGGCATCGAACTCGGCGCCGACGATTATCTGGTCAAGCCCTTCGTTCCGCGTGAACTGCTCGCGCGAATCGGCGCCGTCCTTCGGCGGACGGCTCCGGACATCGAGCCTACGCTGGAAATTGACTCCTATCGCTTCTCCGGCTTTCTCTTGGACCCTTCCGCGCGTCGTCTGTTGGGGCCGACCGGCGTAAGGGTGATTCTGACGAGCGCCGAATTCGACCTGTTACTGACGTTCTGCCGCAATCCCGGAAAAGTATTCTCGCGCGATGAACTGAAGGCGGCGTCAACGACCGAGCGGAGCGTGGACATTCTGATCAGCCGGCTTCGCCAAAAAATCGAGAAGGATCCGCGAGACCCGGCGCATATTCAGACGATCCGCTCGATCGGCTACGCCTTCACGGCGAAGGTCAGCGTTCAGTGAGAACGTCCGCGCTCCGAAACATCAATGTGCAGCTGGGACTTCTCCTCCTTCTGTGCGTCGGCCTGTTCCACGCTGCGGTGACCGCGATCCTTTTCTTGTCCCAACCCCCTCCCGACAACCCTCGGGACCTGAGCGCAACCATCGTCGTTGCGGCCCTAACGGCATTGGACGTGTCATCCGCTATGGAACGGCCGGCGATTGCAGCGGCCTTGAACGCAAACCTTCCGGGGTTTCACGTCACGCTCTTAGCGCCGGGAGTCGCCACGCCCAACAAGGGCCATCCCGCCCATTTCCGATCTCGCCTTCCCATCGGAGTCGAGATCGAGGCCCATGATGACGACAAGCAATTTAGCGGGTCTCTTAACGACGGTCAGAAATTCGTCCTGGACGCGCCGACCCCGCGTCCCGGATTTTCTCGCTTCGCGATTGTCACGCTCGGCTTCGTCGCGATCAGCCTGTTCGTCTTTTCCTTATGGGCCGCGCTGTCGCTGACGCGCCCCCTGACGAATTTCGTAAACGCCGTCGAATCCTTCGGGCTCGACAGCGTTCCGGCGCAACTGGCCGAGTCCGGTCCCGAAGAGGTCCGCAAGGCGACGCGGGCGTTCAATCGCATGCAGCGTCGCATCGCCGAGATGGCCGCTCAGCGAACGCGGATGTTGACGTCCGTCAGCCACGATCTTCGGACCCCAATCACCCGGATGCGTCTTCGCGCGGAATTCATCGAAGGCAACGAAACGAAGGCGAAACTGCTGCGCGACCTCGACCAGATGGAGGCGATGGTCCGCGGCTGCCTGGACTATCTGCGCGGTGGGTTCCAGCAAGAGGTCGTGACGCTGGATCTCGCGAGTCTGTTGCAGGCGGTTGTCGATCAGTTCTGCGATGTGGGCGCCGACGCGCGCTACGAGGGGCTCGATCACGTCAATGTTCTGGGCAGCCCGGACGATCTGGAGCGCGCGTTCTCCAACCTCATCGACAATTCGGTCAGATACGGGAAAAGCCCCGAAGTCCGGCTGTTGGAAAGCGATGACGCAGCGGTTGTCGAAGTCGTCGACAGGGGTCCGGGCATTCCCCAGGAAAAGAGGGAAGCGATGCTGGAGCCTTTCGAGCGAGGAGACGCAGGCGCGTCCTCGAGCGCGAAAGAGGGATTCGGGCTGGGCCTGGCGATCGCGCGCTCGATCGTGGAAGCTCATGGCGGACGTCTGATGTTAGACGAGCGCGCCGGCGGCGGCCTGATCGCGAGGGTGTCGCTGCCGAAAGCAGACCGCGAAACAAAACGAAACGAATTGAGCAAATAAATGTCTCCGGCGAGTCCGACATTGAGGACCCAAACAGGGTCATCAAAATGTCGATACAGCAATCAGCTCCGGGCCGCGCCGCACTATCGGGAAAAACCGTCGCAGTCGTGCATCCTGCGTGGCACTCCTGCGGCACGCACCAAGTCATCGCCAGTCAAATAAGGGCCTACAAGAAGCTTGGCGCGCGCGTGATCTCCATCGCGCTGATGGACGACGTCACGCCCTCGATCAGCCGCGGCGAACGGTGGAAGAACTACAGGTTGCACAGTCGCGACCTCGCCGCCGACGAGAGATATGAATCGTCCGCCACGATCGCGGACCTCTTCAAGACAGCGCTCCTAAAGGACGGTTGGTTGCCCTTGATTCATGGCGACCACGCAACCTGGCTCGTGGAGCTGATGAAGCGCGCGCCTCTGCCCGAAAAGCTCGATACTGTCGCCATCGACCTGATCCACGCCAACCATTTCTTCGTGATGCCTTTCGTCGAAAGAATGCGCGAGGGGCGCCGCATTCCCGTCGTGCTCGACACGCACGACATTCAGGCTCGGCAGTACGAGTTGCGAAATCGCGCTGGGTTCAGCATCCCGCCGCATGTTCGCTATAACAGCATGCTCGCGGTCGAACTCGAATGGCTCGGGCGCGCCGACCTTTGCGTTCACTTGAACTCGGAAGAGTATGCAACGTTCGGCCAGCTACTGCCTCATTCCCGTCACGCACTGATCTATCCGTCGATCGCCCCCGTGCGCGCCGGCGCCAATGGCGTCCAGGCGATCTTCGTCGCCGCCAACAACGCCGCCAACTACATCAGCGTCCGATGGTTTCTAAAATATATTGTGCCGCACGCGCCCGAAATGTCGATTTCGATTTTTGGCGACATCGCCGATGGCGTGAAAAAGCGTGATCGGCCGTTGTATGAAAAACATTGCAGTCTTTTCCGGGGCAGGATCGCCGATATCGAGTCCGCCTACGCCGACGCAGCTATCGTTCTCCTCCCAACAAGAGAAGGGCATGGCCTGTCGATCAAGACCATGGAAGCCCTGTCCAGCGGACTGCCGATCGTCGCGACGTCGAAGGCTTTCAGGGGCATGGAGATCGATTCGTCGCGGCTGCGCAATGTCTACATTGCTGACGACGCCAGCGAATTCGCCGCCGCCATGCTCAAATGTCGCGCCACGATAGAACGAAACGATACGGCGGCGGGCGATACGCGCGCGCTATACGACGAAGAATATTCGTTGGAGCGCTTTGCGCGTCGGCTCGGAGACGTCGCCTGCAAGTTGATGGCGAGCGCGCGCCATACGCCGTTGGACGCCGGACACAGAAAATCGGCGACCGGCGCCTGGACTGACCCCGCTCGGCGCCGTTCGCCGGCTGATCGGTCAAGCCGCGCGACTTGCGACGAAAAGCCGATCCGCCGCAAAAATCCGCATCACTGAAACCACTCGCTGGACCGCTCGAAAACGCGCGTCCGCGTTCTCGGCGCGCATGCTGGAGAGGAGCAAGATGGCGCACAAGATCGAACACGAAAGCGAAATCGCTGTTTTTCTGGCGTCGCAGATTCAGCAAGAGAATCTGGAAATGAATCGCAGACGAATAGCCTATGCGCTCGATCCCGTAACGGCTTTCGTCTACTTCAAATTGAGAGAATTCTACTGGACGCTGACCCGGCGGCTGGGCCTTGCCCATCTGCACGATGGTTCGCGAAACCGGCGCCGTTCGAGCCTCAATCGCCGGCCTCTTCTGCCAGCGGAACTCGCCTCGGATGACACGCTCTCCGCAATCTCATCCGCCCGCGTTTTCATTGATGTCACGCCGACATTGCGGTTTGGCGGGAAAACTGGCGTTCAACGCGTCGTTCGCGAGATCGCGAAGAGAGCGATCCGAGATCGATTTGCGCTTCCCGTGATCGTCGAAAATGGCGAACTTCTTTCCTACTACGATCATCCGTCGCTGCCGCGCTCGGTCACGTTCAGGGAAGGCGACAAATTTGTGCTCCTCGACACCAGCTGGGGCGTGCGTTTCGAGCATCTGCCTTTCGTGCAGGCGCTCGCCGACGTCGGCGGGCAGCTCATCACCGTCCTGCATGACTTGATCCCCTTAATCCATCCGCTCAGCGTCAGCCCTGAAATGACTGCCGAATTCAACGAGTGGTTCGAAAAAATCGTATTGAAGAGCGATCGCGTCATTTGCGTCTCAAAGAGCACGGCGATGAATTTCATCGCATACATCGCGCGCGAAGGCCTCGCCACGAAGCCGCATCTTCGCGTCGGCTGGTGGCGACTGGGCGCGGATTTCGACGACGAGGATAACGCGCAAGCTTCTGCAGAGGCCAAGGCCGTGACGGCGAATGAAGCGCCTTACTTTCTGACCGTCGGCAGTCTCGAGCCGCGAAAAGGCTATCCGATCGCG
Source organism: Alphaproteobacteria bacterium (assembly GCA_016869555.1). Lineage (GTDB taxonomy): Bacteria > Pseudomonadota > Alphaproteobacteria > Rhizobiales > Beijerinckiaceae > Methylocystis. Next base: position 20,997 of record VGDY01000010.1, read on the forward strand.
CTCGACGCCTTCGAACGTCTGTGGTCGAAGGGGGTCGACGCGCGCTACGTCGTCATCGGCCGGGCGGGATGGCAAAGCCAGTCTCTCGAACATCGCATCAGGCAACACCGGGAATTTGGACGACGCCTGCTATGGCTGGATCAGGCGAACGACGCCGATCTTCATCACTGCTATTCCCACGCATGCGCATTGGTTTATCCGTCGATGATCGAAGGATTCGGCTTGCCGCTGGTTGAAGCCGGTCGTTACGGACTGCCGGTCATCGCCTCGGATTTGCCTGTGTTCCGCGAAACCGGCGGAGACCATGTCCGCTATTTCAACGTGTTGGACTCGATCGACTTGGCCGAGAAGATCGAGACGCTCTATCGGGAACCGATCGAAAAAGAAAAAATCCCGACCTATTCTTGGGACGACTCTGCGCGCAATCTCGCCGATCTCATTTTGAATGACGCCTGTCACACGCACATTCAGCGACAGTCTCCCGCATGACTGGCGGTCCGGCGCCTTGCTCATCGCAAGAGCGACGTCATGCGGATCGCAACCGCGAAGAGCGTTTGGCGAAGTCGCGCTGAGCTTGCGCCAGAGTCATGCTGGCGCCGACAGGCTGTTCCAGTCGAGACTCGCCGAGGCGGCAACGCCATTGGCGCATGCTGAACCGCGAACAGTCCCGAGAGGGGTCTAAGCAGCAGATCGGCCGGATCGACGACCAATCCTGCCTACCCATCCCCTCTCCCCTGCTCTATACGGATTTGCAACGCAGCTCCCGCCCCGTTAGCTTCGCCGCCCATGCTCTCAGCTCTCAGAAATTTCATCAACGAACTCGCCGGCGAGGCCGACGCGCCGAAGCCCTTTGAGGCCGCCGACTATCAGCTCGCCGCCGCGGCGCTGCTCGTTCATATCGCCTCGATCGACGGCGACTTCGACGACCGCGAGAAAGCCCGCATCCGGCAGCTCGTCGAGGCGCGCTTTGGCCTGGCCGGCGAAGAAGCGGCCGAACTCATCGATTCCGCGCGCGCGAGCGAGCGCGACGCCGTCGATCTCTATCGCTTCACCAGCGTGTTGAAGCGCCGGCTCGACGAGGACGGGCGCCGCCAGATCGTCGGGATGCTCTGGGACATGGCGCATGCCGACGGCGCGGTTCACGAATTCGAGGAGAATGTCGTCTGGCGCGTCGCCGAACTGCTCGGCGTCTCGACCCGCGACCGCGTCGAACTGCGCCGAGAGGCGCGCGACGGCGCCGCCCCGGCCCCGGGCGGCCCGAGCGGCCCTTGGTCTCCCGGAAAGGACGACGGCCGGTGACGCGTCCGGTCGCGGTCATCACCGGCGCGTCCGACGGCATCGGCGCCGAACTGGCCAGAATCTTCGCCGTCAGAGGCCATGAGCTGGCGCTCGTCGCCCGCCGCGGCGAGCGGCTTGAGGCGCTGGCCGGCGAGATCGCCGCGAGCGGCGCGGCGCGCCCGCTGCCGATCGAACTCGATCTCACAACCGAGGGCGCCGCGGACGCGCTGTCCGAGCGCCTCGCCGAGGCCGGCCTCGCGCCTAACTTCCTGGTCAACAACGCCGGTTTTGGCCTGATGGGCCGGGCGATCGAGCTTGACGCCACAGAGCAGCTCGCCATGGTCGATCTCAACATGCGGGCGCTGACCGCGCTGACCCTGCGCTTTCTGCCGTCGATCGTCGCGGCGAAGGGCGGCGTGCTCAACGTCGCCTCGGTCGCCGCCTTCATGCCGGGGCCGGGCTTCGCTGTCTATTACGCCAGCAAGGCCTATGTGCGCTCGTTCAGCGAGGCGCTCTACGAGGAGCTGAAGCCTGCGGGCGTCAAGGTCGCCTGCCTCTGCCCCGGTCCGGTGGAGACCGGCTTTCAGGCGCGGGCCGGCTTCGATTTCTCGGGCGTGATGGGCGCGATGAAGCCGGCGATGCTGCCGGCGGCGGAAGTGGCCCGCCAGGGCTATGAGGGCTTGATGGCCGGCAAGCGGGTCATCGTGCCGGGCCTCGTCAACCGCATGTTCGTTTGGGGCTCGGCGGCGGCGCCGCGCGCGCTGCTGTTGCCGCTGCTCGCGACCGCCCAGCGACGGCGCTGAATTAAAAAGCGAGCCCTGCGGCCCGCTTTCATTCGCTCACCCGTCGGCGCGCTTATTCCTCGACGGTTTTCGGCTTCAGCACCTGACGGCCGCGATACATGCCTGTCTTGAGATCGACGTGATGCGGCCGGCGGAGTTCGCCGGAATCCTTGTCTTCGACATAGGTCGGCGCCTTAAGGGCGTCGGCGGAGCGGCGGAAGCCTCGCTTCATTGGCGAGGTTTTTCTTTTCGGAACAGCCATTTATTCTCTCTCTCGACGGACGCGCGGGGCAATACGCCGCGCGGCGGAAACTGGCCCGGGGCCTATACGCGAAATCTTGCCGCCTGGCTACCCCTTGAGCCCTTCCGCCTATCGGATCGAGCCCGGCGGCACTGGCGCGCCCGGCTCCCTGTCATAGGCGCTCTTTTCGGCGCCTGACAGCATCGCCGGATCGTCCTCGACGAGCCGGTTGGCGGCGCGCTCGTCGCTCTGCTTATGCGCTGTCGCCAGGGGGCCCGCTTGCATGCCGGTGGTCGAGGCAAGCCAGCTCCGCCACTGATCGGCCGAGCCGTTGAAGGTGTTCTGGTCAACCGCGCCGGTGATGCCCGGAATGCGCCCGTCCGAGCGATATTGCCAGAACGTCCATTTGCGGTCGCCGTAACGCACCTGGGGGTGGTATTTCGTCGAGCGCACCCAGATCGGATATTCCGAAAGGGCGCCCGAATGCAGGATCGCCTGATAGAAGTCGACCGACGAATAGATGATCGGCTTCTTGCCGTAGTGGCGCTCCATCTGTTCGAGCATCGCCTTCATGTCGCGCAGCACTTCCTCGCGATAAAGCGTGCGTTTGCAGGACCCCGACGTCGGCGTCGGCTCGACGTCGAGCACCGGCGGCAGCGCGTCCGGCTCGTTCGGCACGACGCTGGCGAAATTGCCGATCTCTTCGTGGGGCTGGCGGCACCAGTAAACGAAATGATAGGCGCCGCGCGGGACGCCCGCCGCCTTCGCCGCCGCCCAATTATAGGCGAATTTCGAGTCGACCCGGTCGCCGCCCTCGGTCGCCTTGATGAAGGCGAAGGAGACGCCGGCGTCCTTGACCTGCTCCCAGTCGATATTCCCCTGATATTTCGACACGTCGATGCCATGGACGGCGAATTCGGCGCTGCGGGTCGCCGGAAAATTATGCAGCTCCGTCTCCGGCACGGCGTAGGCGAGAAAGCTCGGGTCGCGCTTGGGGTTGATCAGCGGGGCGCTGGTCTGTAGCCGCGGCCGGCGCGAAAAACCCGGATCATAGGAACTGCCGCAGCCGGCGAGCGACGCCGCGGCGAGGGCGGCGCATCCGAGAACGGGGGGGAAGAATTTCAACGAGCGCATGTCGTCAAATTATCTCCACAGGCGGTAACGGAGCGTAAACGCGCCGCCGCGACTCAGCCCAAATGGAACCACAAACTGGCGATTGTAAGGAAAGAGCTGTATCCGACGACGTCGGTGATCGTCGTCACAAAGGGCCCCGAGGAGACCGCAGGGTCGAATTTCAGCCGGTCGCAGACGAGAGGCACGACAACGCCGCCGAACGCGCCGGCGACCAGATTGGTGAACATCGCCAGGGCCATAACCGGGCCAAGGCCGATATTGTGAAACCAGGTCGCGGCGACGATCCCGGTCACCAGGCCAAAGGCCGCGCCATTGACCGCGCCTATGGCGAGTTCCCGAAAAATGATCCGCAAGGCGTTGCCACGGTTAAGCTCCCGTGTCGCGAGCGATCGCACGGCCACGGTCATGGTCTGCGTCGCCGAGCTTCCCCCTTGCCCCGCGACCATCGGCCCTAGCACGGCCAGCGCCACCATCTGTTCGAGCTGCAACTGGAAGGTCTTGAGGACGGAGGAGGTGACGAAAGCGGCCAGCATGTAAATGAAGAGCCAGGTGAAACGGCTTCGGACGATCCACCAGAAATCGTCGGTCAGCTCTTCTTCGGGGTTTACGCCGCCGAGCGCCAGAATTTCTTCGGACGCCTGTTCCTGGATGACGTCGACGATGTCGTCGATGGTGAGAACGCCGACCAGCCGTTCGGATTCGTCGACGACCGGGACGGAGACGAGATTGTAGCGCTCAAAGAGCCGCGCCGCCTCGGCGCCGTCCTCTGTCGCCTTCACCCGCCGGCGACCCTCCTGCATGATTTCGTCAAGACGCGCAGCTGGCCTGGCGCGCACCAGCGCGTCGAGAAAAACTGTGCCGAGCAGGTGGTAGCTCGGATCGACAACGAAGACTTCGAAGAAGCTTTCGGGAAGGTTTTCTTCGCCGCTCTCCCGAAAGAAATCGAGCACGCGCCCCGCCGTCCAGAACGGCGGCGCGGCGACGAACGTCGTCTGCATCAGGCGCCCGGCCGAATCCTCGGGATAATCCAGCGAGCGGCGCAGGACGATGCGCTCTTGCGCCGGCAGCGCGTCGAGAACCTCGTCCTGTTCTTTCGGCTCCAGAGCCTCTAGAATGGCGACGGCGTCATCGCTTTCCAGTTCGCGCACGCCTTCGACGAGGGTCTCGACCGGCAATTCCTCGAGGATTTCCTCGCGGGTCGCTTCGCCGACCTCCATCAGGGCGGTGAAGTCGAAGTCGGCGCCCATCAATTCGACGAGGCGCGGCCGCGCCTCGTGGCTTAAAAGCTCCAGCAGGGCGCCAAGGTCCGCCTCATGGAGGTCGCCGACGAGTTCATGGACCCGATCCGAATCGCCGAGCGCAATCGCGCCTTCGACGTCCAGAACGAATTCCCGACTAAGAGACGCCAGTCCGTCGTCGCGGAAGTCCTCGGCGGCGGTCGCCGTATCTTCATGATCGAGCGGCATAGGCGTTCCCGCGCTATAGTGTGGTCGCGCTCTTAACCCGCGGGCGCGAGAAATCAAACCGGCAAGGCGCAACGACGATGATTTTTCCCATGACGAAAACCCCCCAGGCGCCGGCGGAGGCCGCGCCTCAACTCAAGCCCGCCTTCCTTCTGGCATCCTTTGTCGCCGGGCTATTCGTAGCCCCGAGCGGCGGCGCCGCGGAGCCTGCCTGCGCGCCCGATGCGCTTGGCGTTTCACGCGTGATCGACATCGATCGCGCCAAGGGGGCGGCGGTCGGCCTGCAAACCTATCCGCGCACGCTCGACCTTCGCGATCACGAGGTGATTCTGACCTTCGACGACGGGCCGGCCGGGCCGACGCCGCGGGTGCTCGACGCGCTCGCCAAGGAATGCGCGCGCGCGACCTTCTTCCTCATCGGCAGAAATGCCGAGAGCCTGCCCGCTCTCGTCAAACGCGCCGCCGCGGAAGGCCACACCATCGCCCATCATTCCTACAGCCATCCGGACAAGACGCTGAGATTGATGAGCGAGGAAGCGGCCAAGGCGGATATCGAGAAGGGAATCGCCGCCGTGGACAAGGCGCTCGGCGCGAAGTCGGCGCCCTTTTTCCGCTTTCCGGGATTCGCCGATACGCCCGAACTCGTCGCCGATCTCACCAGCCGCGGCTATACGGTGTTCGGCTCCGATCTCTGGGCCTCTGACTGGTCGAAAATGACGCCCAAGGCCGAACTCGACCTCGTCCTGTCGCGGCTCGAAAAAAACCGCAAGGGCATCGTTCTGTTCCACGATTCGCAGGGGATCACCGCGCAGATGCTGCCAGAGTTTCTGCGCGAACTGAAGAAGCGGGGCTATTCGCTTGTCCACATCAGGCCAGGCGATACGCCGACTCCGATCGTCGCCGCCGGTCCGGATTGGACGTCGACGACGGAGCCGATCATCGCCAAGACTCTCGGACCGAAAGCAAGGCTAGCGCCCCAAACGCATGAGCATCAGCACGGCGCGCAGGAGGCGCCGAAATCGAGCGAGCCCTGAGCCTGCGCGAAACGCGGGTCAGAGCGCGCCGCGATCGCAGATATAGATGTTCTTCGACGCCCAGCAGGAGCCGCTCTTATAGACGTTTCCGAGAGTCTTGCCGGCGAGGACCGCAGACCAGGTTTTTCCCTTAACCGGAGAAAGCGTGAGCGTCTGACCCGAAGTTCGGAAGGTCACCGCGCCGCCTTTTCGCGAGATTTGACAGGAGCCGTCTTCGAGCACGCGTCCTGAAATCCTGACGTGGCACTTTCTTGTCAGCGCCTCGGGCGCGGCCGACTCAGACTTTGCGGCATCAGGCGCGCCATCCTCCGCGCCGCTGCGCGCCGTTCCGCGCCTTCCCGCAATTTCGCCGTTGAGAGCGTCGGGTTCGGGATCGAAATTCGCGGCCGATGGCGCGACAGCCTCCGAAGCTTGCGCGATGGGCGCCGATTCCGATTCCAGCGCTGCGGCGGCGCGTTCATGTGTCGGGGCCGGCTCCACCGGCCCGGCGACGATCGAGACCGGCTGTTCATGCGAACGCGCATTCGCCAGCGGCGCATGCGAGGTCGCGGCGCCCGCCGCGCCGGAAGAGGCTATCCTTTGAGGCGTCAGCGAATCAGCTGAATCGACATTCTTCGGCAGTTCGCCCCAGAACGCCGAAACGACGACGATCGCGGTGCCGACGATGACGAGCGCCGCCGCGCCGTAACAGAAGAAGCGCTCGACCCTTTCGAAATTGCGATCGGAATCTATCGCATGGGATTGGCGCCGCGGGCCGCTCGGCCGCGGCGAGGCCACGCGCCAGTCGGCCTCGATGTCGTGCCACGCATAGCGGGCGCGCGTTTCGATATTGTCCCTCGGCGGCGCCCCGCGATGGTCTCTTAACGATACAGCCATGCTTCCCTCTCCGGGCGCGGGAACGAAAAGAGCCGGCGTCTAACCCGCTCGAAGGTCTCGGCAAACCAGGGCGTTCGCCCCTTAGCGAGACCGGGCGGGCGGCTCGTGCTGACCAAGCGCCAGCGCAAGCATATTGCATTGGGGAATGTGGCTGATGTTTGCCCGCTGCGGCGCGGTAAGGGCCGGGCGAGGTCGGGGCGCTTTTATGGCGCTAACCTTGGTGCGGCCGAGAGGACTCGAACCTCCACTGGTTGCCCAACTAGCACCTCAAGCTAGCGCGTCTACCAATTCCGCCACGGCCGCAAAGGCGCTCCGCTTAACGCGCAGCGCCGGCGCGCTGCCTCTAACAAATCGGCCCTCGGATGACAAGCGGTCGCCCTCTTCTCGCGTCGCTTCACAGGGCGCGTCGCACATCCGTGTGCGTGAAGTCGTCGCCTTTGTAGAGCAACGGCGCGCGATAGGCCTTTGCCAGCGCGTATGAAAAGCAATCGCCAAAATTCAGCCTGGCCCTGTGGCCGCGGCACTTGCCGAAATCGCGATAGGCGGCGCGGGCGAGCCGCGCCTGCTCCACGGTGACCGGCTCAATGACGACGCCGGCCTCTTCGAGAAGCTCGTCCAACCGAGAGCTGGCCACGGCGTCGCCAGCGGAGTCGATGACGACGGCCGCTTCGACATAGCTCGCCGCCGAAATGCGAGGCGTCTCGGCGGTTGCAATCGCTTTAGCGAAAGCGAGCGCCTCCGGCTCGGCGCGCAAAATCGCTATCAGCGCGGAGGCGTCGACGATCATTTCGGCAGGCCGCGCCGATCGTAAAGCAGCGCATCATGGTCGAGCGCGCGGGTCTTTTGATCGAGCCGCGCCGCGCAGTCCTTGCCGATGGCGACCAGCCGCTCGGCGAGCGGCGCTTTTTCTTTCGCGCGCAGCTGGGCGAGGCGTTCGCGCACCGCGGCCGTTACCGCCGCCGTCTTGCTTTCGCCGGAGACGCGCGCCAATTCATTGATCAATCGCTCGGTTTCGGCGTTTTTGATGTTGAGGGCCATGCTTAAACCTTTCTACCTTCATGTTATATACATATACCATCCGATCAAGACGAGCGCCGAATGACCCAAGCCGCTTGCCAGCCTGCGCCCGCCGTCGACGCCTCGGCGATGCGCGCGAACCCAAGCGCGCCGCCGGTCGAATGGCGCGTCAGCGACGGGCTCGTCGCTTATGAAGAGGCGGTCGCCTTTATGGAGGCGCGCGCCGCGGCGATCGCCGCGGGCGAAGCGCATGAATGCGTGTGGCTGCTCGAACATCCGCCGATCTACACCGGCGGCTCCTCGGCGAAGGCGGATGATTTGCTCGACGCGCGCTTTCCGGTCTTTCGCACCGGGCGCGGCGGCCAGTTCACCTATCATGGACCGGGGCAGCGCGTCGCCTATGTCATGCTCGATCTGACGCGCAGGCGGCGCGACGTGCGCGCGCTCGTTTGCGCGCTCGAATCATGGATTGTCGCGACGCTCGCGGAATTCGGCGTTGCGGGCGAGCGGCGAGCGGCGCGCGTCGGCGTCTGGGTCGAGCGGCCGGAGAAGGCCAGAGGGCCCGGCGGCGAGACGGCGGAAGACAAGATCGCCGCCATCGGGATTCGCCTGCGGCAATGGGTGAGCTTTCACGGCGTCGCGCTCAATCTCGCGCCCGATCTGACGCATTTTTCCGGCATCGCGCCTTGCGGCGTGCGCGAGGCGCATCTTGGCGTCACCAGCCTCGCCGATCTTGGCGTGGCGGCGGATATGCAGGCGGTCGACGCCGCTCTGCGCAAGAATTTCGAGACGATCTTTGGTCCGACCGAGGACGTTTAGGAAGCGACGGGCGCGCGCGCCTCGCGCGCCGCAAGCGCGGCGAACAGCGCATCGTCCTCATTGATTCCGGAATTGTCCGTCGTCAGCAGCTTCTCGCCGTAAAAGATCGAATTGGCGCCGGCGACGAGGCAGAGTATCTGCGCTTCGCGCGACAGCGAGGAGCGGCCGGCCGAGAGCCGCACGCGCGACTTCGGCATGACAATGCGCGTCGTCGCGATCATCCGCACGAGATCGAGAGGATCGATCCGCGCGCGGCCGGCGAGCGGCGTGCCCTCGACGGCGACCAGCGCATTGATCGGCACGCTTTCGGGATGCGGATCGAAGGACGCGAGCGTCTGCAACATGCCGGCGCGATCGGCGACGCTTTCGCCCATGCCGATGATGCCGCCGCAGCACATCTCCAACCCAGCGCCGCGCACCGCCTTGAGCGTGTCGAGCCGGTCCTGATAGGTGCGGGTGGTGATGATCTCGCCGTAGAATTCAGGGCCGGTGTCGAGATTGTGGTTATAGGCGGTGAGCCCGGCGTCAACGAGGCGCTTTGCCTGCGTCTCATTGATCATGCCGAGCGTGACGCAGGCCTCCATGCCGAGCGCGCGCACGCCGCGCACCATGTCGAGCACGGCGTCGAACCGCTTGCCTTCTGGCGCCGACCGCCAGGCCGCGCCCATGCAGAAGCGATCGGCGCCGGCTTCTCGCGCAGTTCTCGCGGCGGCGAGCACATCCGCCGTCTCCATGAGTTCGACGCGGTCGAGCTTCACCTCGCGATGATGCGCCGATTGCGGACAATAGGAGCAATCTTCCGGACAGCCGCCGGTCTTGATCGATAAGAGCGCCGCCTTCTGCACGTCATTCACGTCGTGAAAGCGGCGATGCGCCGCATTCGCCTGCGCCACGAGATCGAGCAGCGGCTGGTCGTGGAGGGCGACGATTTCTTCGACGCGCCAGTCGAAGCGAAGCGAGAAGTCGACGGGCGCGTTCACGCCGGACCTCCGGCGTCGCGGCTTTGCGAGCGATGCTGTGAGCGCGCGGCAAGCTTGCGCCGCGGCGCCGGCGCCGCTCCCGCCGTCATCGCCGTCCTGCCCGCGCCGCGCAGCGCCGCATAGGCGACGAAGAGCGCGGTCGCGACGTCGAAGGCCGCATTGGCGATCACGAAGGGCGCGGGAGCGAATTGCGAGGCGGCGCCGATGTAATGGAAGTAGATCGCGTAAAATGGATGCACGAGAAAGCCGGCGACGACCCACCAGGGCGCGCCGATGATCGACATGCCGGCGAGCGTGCCGAAAACGGCGACGCCGGTCATCTCGACTCCGACCCAGGGGCCGGGCTCTTCGGCGCGAAAGGCGAAGCCGACGTATAGGAAGGACAGCGCGATCAGCGCATAGGCGGCGACGCGCTGGGCGGGCGCGCCCGACCATCGGCAGAGCGCCATGAGGCCCAGGGCGAAGACCAGGCCGACCGCGGCGAAGATGGCAATTTCGGTTGTGTCGAGCATGGCTTGACCGATAGCGCGCGAAGCGCGGGATGAGGCGTGACGTGGCGACGCCGGAGTCTATAAGGGGCCCAGCCGCGCCGAACAAGTGCCCGTCCCCGCCGCGCCTCTATGTAGCGAACGCGCCGCCACAGGCCTTGTCAAACGATCCGGTGTGCAGCAGTTTCGGGCGGCCAAGCTCATTCGCAGTCTCCGGCGAGGTTCTCGTGAAAAAAGCCGTCTTCCTTGCTCTTCTATGCGCCATCGTCAGCGCCACGCCGGCGCTGGCGGTAAACACCTGGGCGGGCAACACCGCCGACGACATGGCGGACGAGCAGGACGCCTGCGCGTTCGACGCTGATCGGTTCTGTGGCGGCAACACCGTCTTCGTTTTCGAGATGGAGAATTGCCTGAAACGTCATCTGCCGTATTTGTCGCGACCCTGCCGCAAGCAGCTGTCTCCCACCGATTTTCGGAAATACTACCAGGACGAGCCGCATTTCGGCTTTTAGGAGCGCGCGGACAGCCGGGAGGCGCGCCGATCGCTTGACGCGTCGTAAAGGCGCCCGAAGCCTGCTATAGCTGCCCGGGGCGCGCTCCGAGGCGCGGAAATGTTTCAAAGGCCGCGATCATATGCAGCTTGAAGCGCAGGCGCAGGAAAAGCCCGTCACGCTGGCGCCAGCGGAGCCCGACGCGGCGAAAGGCGATGAATCTCTCATCGAGGACATTCGCCTTCTCGGGCGCCTCCTCGGCGACGCGGTGCGCGAACATGAGGGGAGCGCCGCCTTCGAGCGCATCGAGACGATCAGGCGGCTCTCCGTCGCCGCGAGCCGCAACGGCGACGCCGAGGCGGACAGAAATCTCGACGCGCTGCTGCGTTCGCTGACCGCCGAAGAAGCGCGCACGGTGATCCGCGCCTTCAGCTATTTCTCGCATCTCGCCAATATCGCCGAGGACCTGCATCCACTGCAGCAGCGCGCCCGCGCGCAGGCGAGCGGCTCGGGCGCCTTCGCTGGCGCGCCAAGCCTCGCCACGACCCTCGCGCATCTGCGCAAGGCCTCGATCGGGGCCGGCAAGATCGCCCAGGCGCTGGCGCGCGGCTGGATTTCGCCGGTGCTGACCGCGCATCCCACCGAAGTGCGCCGCAAAAGCCTGCTCGACGCCGAACATGCGATCTTCAAGCTGCTCGCCGCGCGCGAACATTTGCGCGGCAAGGCCGAGCGCGCGCAAAACGAGATGCAGCTTCGCGCCCGCGTGTCGCAGCTTTGGCAAACTGAGCTCTTGCGTCAATCGCGGCTGACCGTGCGCGACGAGATCGAGAACACGCTGAGCTATTATCGCAGCACCTTCCTGCGCGAGATTCCGCGCCTTTACGCCGACATCGAACAGCGTCTCGAAGGATTGCGCGTGCCGCCCTTCCTGCGCATGGGCGCCTGGGTCGGCGGCGATCGCGACGGCAATCCGAACGTCACCGCGGAGTCGCTGTCGACCGCCATGCGCATGCAATGCGAGACGGCGCTGCGCTTTTATCTCGTCGAAGTGCATGAGCTGGGCGCCGAACTTTCGATTTCGCGGCGCTATGCGGGCTGCACCAAGGCGCTCGAAGAGCTTGCGGCGCGCTCGGGCGACGACAATCCGCACCGCGACGACGAACCCTATCGCCGCGCGCTGATCGGCGTTTATTCGCGCCTCGCCGGCACGCTGGAGAAGCTGACCGGCGGCCAGGCGGCGCGCCACGCCGTCGCGCCGGGCGAGCCTTACGCCAATTCCTGGGCGCTGCTCGCCGATCTCGTCACCATCGACGAATCCTTGCGCGTCCATCACAGCGAGGTGATCGCCACGCAGCGGCTCGAGCCGCTGATCCGCGCCGTCGAAGTCTTCGGCTTTCACCTGGCGACGCTCGATCTGCGGCAAAGCTCGGATCGGCATGAGGAGACGATCGCCGAACTTCTCAAGGACGCCCGCATCGTCGACGATTACGCCGCGCTGCCCGAGATCGAAAAGCAGCAATTGCTGCTGCGGCTGCTCAGCGATCCGCGGCCGGTGCGTCTGCCGGGCGCGACCTATAGCGAGCGCGCCACCAGCGAACTGACGATCATGGAGCGCGCGCGCGAGATGCGCCGGCTCTATGGCGACGAGGCGATACGTCATTACATCATCAGCCATACCGAAACGGTCAGCGACCTGCTCGAAGCGCTGCTGCTGCAGAAGGAATGCGGATTGATGCGCGGCACGCTCGATCCGCGCGACGCGCAGGCGGTGGTCGCCGATCTCATCATCGTGCCGCTGTTCGAGACGATCGACGATTTGCGCAACGCCGCGCCGATCATGCAGGAATTCTATGCGCTGCCCGGCATCTTGAAGCTCGTCGTCAATTCCGGCGGGCAGCAGGACGTAATGCTCGGCTATTCCGACTCCAACAAGGACGGCGGCATTTTAACCAGCATCTGGGAGCTCTATCGGGCCTCGACCGCGCTCGCCGAGCTTTTCGCGTCCCTGACCAATGTGACCCTGCGCCTGTTCCACGGCCGCGGCGGCACCGTCGGACGCGGCGGCGGACCGAGCTATGACGCCATTCTCGCCCAGCCGCCGGGCACGGTGAACGGTCAAATCCGTCTGACCGAGCAGGGCGAGGTCATCGCGGCCAAATACGCCAATCCGCAGATCGGCCACGTCAACCTCGAACTGCTCGTCGCGGCGACGCTAGAAGCGACGCTGCTCTCCGAGCACAAGACGCCGCCGCCCGAATTTCTGGAGGCGGCCGAAGAATTGTCGCAGGCGGGCATGGCCGCCTATCGCGGCCTTGTCTATGGAACCGAAGGCTTCGTCGATTTCTTCTTTTCGTCGACGCCGATTTCGGAAATCGCCTCGCTCAATATCGGCTCGCGTCCCGCCTCGCGCAAACCTTCGCGCCGGATCGAAGATCTGCGCGCCATCCCGTGGAGTTTTTCATGGGCGCAAGCGCGCGTCGCGCTGCCAGGATGGCACGGCTTCGGCTCGGCGATCGCGCAATTCATCGAGACGGACGAGCAGCCGCGGCTCGAACTGCTGCGCCGGATGAGCCGGGAATGGCCGTTTTTCCGCGCGCTGCTCTCGAACATCGACATGATCCTGTCCAAGACCGACATGTCGATCGCGCATCATTACGCTGGGCTTGTCGAGGACAAAACGCTCGCGGCGCGCATCTTCGACATGATCGCGGCGGAACACGCACGCGCCAACGAGGCGCTCGAAAAGATTCTCGGCTCGAAGGAGCGACTCGCCGACAATCCGACCCTCGCGCGCTCGATCAAGCACCGCTTCCCCTATATCGCGCCGCTCAATTATCTGCAGGTCGAGCTGATCCGCCGCCATCGCGCGGGCGAGCGCGGCGAAGACATTCGCGAAGGCATATTGATGTCGATCAACGGAATCGCGGCCGGCTTGCGCAATACGGGCTAAGCTAGGCGGACAGAAATCCCTCGAGCTGCGCGCAAAATTGTTCCGGCGCTTCGTCGGCGACGAAATGGCCGCTGTCCTCGACGATCACGGACCTGAGATTCGTCGTCTGCGGCCGCAGCGCGTCAGCGAGTCTTTCGCCGACTCCATATCGCCCCGCGATCGCCAGCACCGGCATGTCGAGCTTGCGACCCTTCAAGGATGCGGCCGCGGCGGCGTCGTCCTTGAGCGCACGATAATAATTGAACCCTGCCGTCATGCCGCCGTCGGAGGCGTAATGTCTGGCGAATTCGTCGATCGCGTCATCCGGGACCGCGTCTTTCCGATAGGACCAGGCGCGAATCTGCGCCGCGATATAATCGCGCTCGCGCCCGCGAGTCAGCATTTCCGGAAAATCTGGCGCCATGTGAAATCCGTAATGCCAGGCGCCGCCGCGCAATGAATCCATGTTCTCCGTGCCCGGAACCAGGCAATCGACCATAACGAGTCTGTCGACATGCTCAGGGTGCAAATGAGCGAGCATGAAGGCGGCCTTCCCGCCCATGTCATGGCCGACGACATGGGCGCGTCCTCCCGCCGCCGCGTCGATGAGGGCTCGAATGTCGGCCGCGACGGTTTGCTTGTCATATCCCGCGGCGGTCCGCTCGGACAGGCCGAGGCCGCGCAGATCGGGGGCGATCAGCGTAAACCGCGAGCAAAGCCGCTCCATCGTGCTGCGCCAGGCGAACCAGGTCTGTGGCCAACCGTGAAGCAAGACCACGTTAGGCCCGACGCCGACGCGCACGTAATGCAAATTGACGCCGTTGACGCGCGCGAAGAGGCTCTGGCCGCCCTTCGGCGGCAGCGCGCCGGGATCGTCACCCACTGCGGCGGGCGCGATGGTCTCGCCGGTCGCTGGCGAAGCGGCCACCGTTGCGCCGGCGGCAAGGCTGGACGCTCCGAGAAGAAAGACGCGGCGTTCCATGGGCATGATCTGTGCTTTCCGATCATAGGGCAATGGAGAGGATTGGGGCCCGGCAATCTCAAATTGCCCGGCATATGCAACGTTCCAAAGTCGGACGGCCGTCGCGTCTGGCGGCGCCCGGTCGAAGTTATTTCTGTCGCCGTTATTTCTTCATGGCCGCCAGATGGATGCTACGGCTTTTCGGTGTTCCAGAAGGCAACGAAAATTCCTAGAATGGGGACGCCCGCCCGTAAAGCGGATCGGCTCCGCAAACGGGACGGCGACCGAACGCCTGGAGCGCGCCCCGAACCATGATATAGGCCCGATAGAATATTCTCAGACGCAGCCGCTTAGGCGCCACGCCGAAGAGGCCATGCGAGATCGTAGGAGGATTGAGTATCATGAGCGCTCCATACAATGACATCAGCCTTGAAGAGCTGAAAGCAGGCCTGGCGACCGGCGCGGTCTTGCTTGTCGACGTGCGCGAGGCCGATGAATACGCGGCCGGCCATATCGCCGGCGCGATTTTCAATCCGCTGTCGCAATTCGATCCGGGCAAATTGCCTGTCGCGGACGAGGGACAAAAACTGGTGATCTATTGCCGTTCCGGCAAGCGCTCGGTGACGGCGATGGAACAGGCGCGGCTCATGGGCCGTCGCGACGCGAACACCCATTTCGGCGGCGGCATTCTCGCCTGGCTCAACGCAGGCGAACCCGTCGTCGGCGGCATGTAAGACGCGCGCCGCCGCCACGCTGTGTGTCCAGCACGAAATTTTCATTGGCGAATCGAAGCGGCGCCATGGCTCGTTGAGGCGGCCTATGAAGGATCAATATCAAAGCATCAGCGCGCAATATTCGCATGCGCGCAAGGATGACGTGACCGTTTTCCTCGAAACGCCGTCAGTCCAATCCGCGCTCGGCGATGTCTCGGGCGCGCGCGCCATCGATTTTGCGTGCGGAACCGGCCATTTTTCCCGGCTCATGAAAAAACTCGGCGCGACATATGTGCTCGGCGTCGATCTGTCGCCGGCGATGATCGCGGCGGCGCGAGAGGCGGAACGCGAAAATCCGCTCGGAATTGTTTATGAGGTCAGCGACGCCGCGACGACGGCCGTCTTCGGCGCTTTCGATGTCGCCACCGCCGTTTTTCTGTTCAATTACGCCAAGGACGAGCAGACGCTGGCGCAAATGTTCGCCTCCGTCGCGGCGAATGTGAGTCCCGGCGGCAGGCTGATCGCCGTCGTGCCGAATCCCGACTTCGTCAACGGTCGAGACGATTTACTCCCCTATGGCTATGTTCTCGAAGAGATCAGCAAAGGCCCTGAGAATTTGCGCGTTCGAATGAGTTTTGTCGGCGACGACTTCTCGATCGAATTCACCCAATGGAGCCGTCGCGCTTACGAGAACGCCCTGGAGCGGGCGGGGTTCGCCGACGCCAGATGGTCGCTATTTGCGGTCACCAAGGAAGGACTTGAACGCTACGGGCAGAAATTCTGGGATCCGATCCTTGCCAATCCGAAGAGCGTCGTGCTGAGCGCGCGACGAAAGCCGGCGTGAATGCGGCCTCGACCAGAAGGATATGGGCGCGATGCTTCTCGTCGATACCGCGGATGAAGGCGCTATCCTGAGGGCGCTCGAATTTCCGGGCGTGCAGGGATTCACCACCAATCCGGCCTTGATAGCCCGCGCCGCCGGCGCTGAGGTCCTGTCGCTGGAAGAGTACATCGGCGCGGCGCGCAAGCTCTGCACACTGTCCGCCGACATTGGCGCCATCCGTCATCTGATGATCCAGGCGGTCGGCGACGCCGACAGCGCGCTGGAACAGGCGGCCCTGTATCGCGATGAGTTGCGAGCCGCGCGCGACAAGACGCTGTGGATGAAGCTGACGCCGACGCCGGCCAACATCGCCTGCTGCCCGGCGCTGAAGGACATGGGCTGCGCGACTCTGGTCACGGCCGTCTTCACCGCGACGCAGGCCTATGTGGCGATGGAGGCCGGCGCCGACGGCGTCGCCGTATATCTCGGCAGGCTCATGCGGCTGGAAACGGATTGGGAAAATCAAATCGAAACCATCGCCGCGATCGTCAAGAGCGCCGGACGAACCTTGCTGCTGGCGAGCTTTCCCGATCGACAAACGGTCGACGTCGGGCTTCGGTACAGTCGCGACATTACCGCGCCGCCGGCCGTTCTCGATGAACTGCTCGCCTCCTCGCTGTCGCAGGAGGCGATCGAAGGTTTCGACCGGAAAGTTGCATGGAAGGGCTAAAAGAGCCGACACTCTTCAAAAGGCCGGACGGCGTTTGCAGGCAGGAACGACATGCGCGCGCTCAATCATAAAATTTCGCGTCGGATTCTTCTGATCGGCTGCGCGCTTGCGCCCTGCATGACGCTTCGCGCGGCTGTCGCCAAGACCTCGCCTCTCGCCGATTTTCTTCGCCTCAGCGCCAAGCTGACCGGGCGCGCGAATCTTTCCGCCGAGTCCGCCCTGATTTACATGCGTAGTCTCAAATTCGATCGCAGCGGAAAAAACTCCAATCGCCTTGCGCGCAGAATTGTCGCGGACTGGTATTCCGGTCAGACTGTCGAGTCGGGCCGCATGATCTGCGTCGACTACACGGGCGCGCTGATGTGGGACGCGATGCGGTTTGCGCGGCCGGGCGGCGCTCCCGGCGAGGCCGGGAGCTGGGCGCTTGCGCCGACATCGGAGTGACGCTGCTGAATTGGACCTTCATGCCGACCTGTTGGTGATCGGTTCGGGCGTCGCCGGCGCGCTGGTCGCCTGCCGCGCGGCGCAAGAGGGCGCGAAGGTCGTCATCTTGGAAGCGGGGCCCGACGTGGATCGCCCCGCCGCCGTCATGCGGTTTCAAAGCGCCTATCCGAAGACTCCCGAATCGGCCTATGCGCAGGCCGCGTTCGCGCCGCATCCAGAATCCGACAAGCCCTACGCCTTCTATGCGCAGAAAGGGCCGCATCCCTTCGGTTCGACCTATCTGCGCCAGGTCGGCGGGACGACATGGCATTGGCTCGGCACCGCCATTCGGCTGGTGCCCGCCGATTTCGAGATGAGATCGCGCTTCGGCCTTGGCGCCGACTGGCCGATCGCCTATGCCGATCTTGAGCCTTGGTATTGCCGGGCCGAGCAGGAGCTCGGCGTCGCCGGAGACAATGACGACGATCTCGGCTCGCCACGCTCCGCGCCCTACCCTATTCCGCCGATTGCGCAAAGTTTCCTCGATCGCACATGGCGCGACGCGTTGCAGGCGTCGAACTACAATGTTCGCCCGACGCCGCAGGCCCGACTCTCGACATCGTCCAGCGACCGGCCGTCCTGTCGCGGCAGCGCCAGCTGCATTCCGATCTGTCCCATCCAGGCGAAATATGACGCGACCATTCATGTCGCCCGCGCCCGATCTTTCGGCGCGCGACTGCTGACCGAAACCTGCGCCAATTTCGTCGAATGTCGCCAGGACGGGCGCGTCGAAGCGGTCAGATTCACGCGATCGGACGGATCGACGGGGCGGATCTTCGCGCGCGTCGTCGTCATCGCCGCCAATGCGATGGAGACCCCGCGGCTGCTTCTGGCGTCGGCCTCGGAGGATTTTCCCGCCGGCGTCGCCAATCGCTCGGACCAGCTCGGGCGAAATCTGATGGATCATCCGATCCAGCTCAGCTGGGCGCTCGCGCGCCAAAAGGTCTGGCCTTACCGGGGACCCGGCGCGACATCGGGAATTGAAAATTTCCGGGACTTGAAAGATCGCGCCGAGAATTCGGCGTTACGGTTTGAGATCGGCAATGACGGCTGGAGCTGGCCGAAGGGCGCGCCCGAGTCGACCGCGCGCGAACTGGCGCTGCGCGGCCTGCGCGGACAGGAGCTCGATGCGGCGCTCAGAGCGCAAACATCGCGGCATATCCGCATCGCCGCCTTGACCGAGCAACTCCCTTTGGCAAGCAACAGGGTGACGCTGGATCGGGCGCAGATCGAAAAGACCGGCCTGCCCCGCCCGGCGATCTTCTATCAGCTCGACCGCTATATCGAGCGCGCGCTCGCCAACGCCAAACATCGGCATGAAGACATGTTTGCGCAGATCGGCGTGGAAGCCTTTTGGCACAAGGACGACGCCCAGGCCGCCGGCCATATCATGGGCACGGCGCGCATGGGCGCGGACCCGGCGACGTCCGTCGTCGACAGGGAGCTGCGCGCCCATGCGCACCGCAATCTGTTTATCGTCGGCGCCGCCGTCTTCCCGACCGGCGGAACCGCCAACCCGACGCTCACCATCGCCGCGCTCGCCCTTCGCGCCGCCGACGCGGTTCTAGCCGCTTTGAAGGAATAAACGCGCAGCCTATATGCGACCCTGCCTACCGCGAAGCGCGCGCCTTAAAGGCCGCGCCCATGGCGTCCGCCGCATAGATGGCGTCCATAATATCCATGGCGGTCACTTCGAAAGGTTCGTTATGCGCGCTCTCGCCGGGAGCGACGGCGCGTTCCGCGATCGCCCGCGCCGTCTCGCGCGATAGATTTTGCAGGCCGAGTTCGGCGAGCGTCACGGGCAAGCCAACCGAGAGGCAAAATCCCATCGCCTCATCGACCGTCGAACGCGGCCGTCCTTCGAGCGCGAGCTGCACCAGCGTGCCGAAGGCGACCTTTTCGCCATGCAGCCGATCATGGGTTTCCGGCGCCGCGGTCAGACCATTATGGACCGAATGCGCCACCGCAAGGCCGCCCGACTCGAATCCGAGTCCGGAGAGAAGCGTGTTCGCCTCGATGATGCGTTCGAGCGCCGGGGTTATCGAGCCCGCGCGCGCCGCGGCGACGGCCGACGTTCCGTCTTCGAGGAGCGTTTTGTAACAGAGTTCGGCGATTGCGGCCGCGGCGATCGTGCTCAGGCCGCCGACCACGTTCTTGCGATGCGCGCGGATCGTGGCGTCCGCTTCGAAAAAAGTGGCGAGCGCGTCGCCCATGCCGGAAATCAGCAGGCGCACCGGCGCGCGCGCGATGACCGTGCTGTCGACAAGCACGAGATCGGGGTTGCGCCGGTAAAAGAGGCATTTCTCGAATACGCCGTCCTCGGTATAGACGACCGAAAGCGCGCTGCAGGGCGCGTCGCTCGACGCCGTCGTCGGACAGCAGGCGACCGGAAGTTCGAGTTCGGCGGCGACGGCGCGGGCGGCGTCCAATGTCTTGCCGCCGCCGGCGCCGACGATCGACGAGGCCGAGACCCGGCGCGCCTCTTCCTTGCCGCGGGCAATCTCCGCGAAGGAACATTCGCCGCCGAAATCCATAATGGCGTAGTCAAGTCCCGCGGCTTGAAACATCTCGCGCCAAACCGGCTCCAACTCCTTACGCGCGGTAGAACTCGCGATGATCAACGGCTTTCGCGCCATGCCGAGCCGCGAGAGTTCCGACGCGAGCGACATCGTCGCGTCGCGGCCCTGAACATATCTTGCGGGAGAGCAGAAAACCTTCAGCATGCGGGCGATCCGGCGTAAGGCGGGAGAACCCCGATTTGAGCGCAACTGAGTCTTTAACGCAACGTTTCGGCTGGAGATCGTCGCCGCCCGGCGCGCGCCGCGAAATCCGATGGCGCGGCTGCGAAACTTTACGCCCATTCGCATCTGGCTTGTGCGCCTGAAGGACGAAGACAGGCCGTGACGCCTCCAAATCATGTGTTACAATTTGCCCCAACGCGCACGCCGCGATAAGCGGTGCGGCGCGTGCGTGCAGGGAGTGGGCCGTGTCAGGGAAGAGAATCGAGTCAATCGATTTCTGGCGGGGCGCCGTGCTGGCGACGATTTTCGTCAATCATCTCCCCGGCAATCTTCTTGGCGAGCTGACGCCACGAAACTATGGTTTTTCGGACGCCGCCGAGGCTTTCGTCTTCCTGTCTGGACTGTCCGTCGTATTGGCCCATGGCCGCCGCTTCAGGACGACGCAGGGATGGACGGCCGCCACGCCGCTGCTGTCGCGGGCCATGCGGCTCTACGCCGCGCATATTGCATTGACTGTCGTCGCGCTCGCCCTCTTCGCCGCCGCCGCCTGTCTGACCGGCCAGGAGCAATTCCTCGCCGCGCACGGCCGCTCAGCGCCGTTCACCGATCCTCTGCACGGCTTCATCGGGATCGCGACGCTCGGGCATCAGATCGGCTATTTCAATATTCTCCCGCTCTATGTGACGCTACTGATCTTCTCGCCTGCGCTTTTCCTTGTCGGGCTGCAAAGTCGCTGGCGGATGCTGCTGATGTCGGCGAGCCTTTACGCGGTCGCGCGATTTACCGGCGCCAACCTGCCCAGCTGGCCCGACGCGGGCGTCTGGTTCTTCAATCCCCTGACCTGGCAATTGATGTTCGCGCTCGGCATATTCGCGGGTTTCGTCATCCAGCGCGGCGCGTTTCCGATCCACGCCCAGAGCTACCGGCTCGCCCTGGCGTTGACGCTTGGCGCCGCGCTCATCGTGACGAAATTCCTGGGGCTTGGTCCCGACGTGGCCGACGTTGTCAGCGCCTATCTGGATCGAGGCAAGACCGATCTTGGCGTCGTCAGGATCGTCGACTTTCTTGCCCTTGCCTATGTTCTTTACTGTTCCGGCCTCTCGGCCAGACTCAAGGCGACCGCGCTTTTCTCCGCCGCCTCGCTTATGGGAAGACATAGTCTCGCCATATTCAGCGCCGGAAGTCTGTTGAGTGCGATCGGACAAATCTTGCACGAGACGACGCTCGGCTCGACGCTTTTCGACGCCGTCTTTGTCGTCGCCGGACTATGGACCCTGTATAAACTCGCGAGCTTCCTGGAATGCAGACATCGCAAGACGCTCTTGGCGGCGCCTGCCGCGCCGGCGGATTTCGTCCAGGCCGAAGAGCTTTCCTTCACGCGCTGACGGGCGGCGCCTGCATCGCGTCATGGCCTGGCCTCGCCTTCGAACCGATTCCGCGCAGCCGTTGCGCGGCGGCGCCGGTCCGAATGCCCACGAGGGGATTTTTGCGAAGGACCGCCGCCCGCTTGCGGGCGAAAATGCCCGTCCATGTGCTGGCGATCGGATCTTCCTCCACGCAAGGCGTTGGCGCTTCTTCGCCGGCGGCGTCCTACCCGGCGCGACTCGAACTCGCGCTCGAGCAAAGATTTCCCGGCGCGCAGGTCGAAGTCATCAATGCCGGCAAAGCCGGCGAAACCGCCGATGGCGCGCTGGCGCGCCTGAATGCCGAGCTCGACCGCATCAAGCCCGATCTGGTGGTTTGGCAGGTCGGCACGAATGACGCCTTGAACGCATCGGTCTCGGAGCCCAAATTCGAATCCGTGGTCGAACGCGGCATTCTGTCGATCGAGCGGCACAAGAGCGACGTGCTGCTTCTCGATCCCCAATATAGCAAAAGGATCAATGATCCCGCCCGCTACGAACGTTTCGTCGAGACATTGCAGCGGGTTGCGGAGAAAGAGCATGTCTGCCTCTTTTCCCGCTACCAACTGATGAAGACGCTCGACGCCTCGTCCGACGCCGGCGCCGAACCCCTGCTTGCGCCCGACGGCCTGCACATGAACGACGCCGGCTACGCCTGCATTGCGGAGCGCCTCGCCGGCCAGATACAGGACCTCGTGACCCGCTCCGATCTTTGACGCGACCGCTCGAACAAGCGCTGGCTTGGTCCGATGTCGCCCGATGCGCCGATGTCGTCGGAGCCTGTCCGGAAAGTCGCCATTCGACAGCGCCAAAATGAGTGAGAAAGGATACGGGAAGTGCGCAGCATTCCGGACGATATTTTCACCGAACCCGAATTTTCCCCCGATACGCTCGCCAATCTCGGTCCGCTGCGCCGCCTGGCCGGCGTGTGGCGGTCCGATCAGGGCGTGGACGTCAATCCCAAGGCCGAAGGGCCGGAAACGCGCGCCTACCGGGAAACTATAAGGATGGAGCCGATCGACCCGCAGACGAACGGGCCGCAACTCCTTTATGGTCTGCGCTATCACATCCATATCAACACGCCGGAGGAGGCGATCACCTTTCACGATCAGGTTGGGTACTGGCTCTGGGAGCCGGCGACGGGCCTGATCATGCAAACCATCGCGATCCCGCGCGGACAGGTTGTGCTGGCGGGCGGAACGGCGAAGCCCGATGACGCGCGCATTTCAGTCGAGGCGCGGCGGGGCGACACCCGCTTCGGCATTTGCTCGACGACCTTTCTCGAAGAGGCGTTTCGCACGGACTATTACCGGATCGACATCACTTTTAATGACGACGACAGCTGGACCTATGTGACGCGAACCGATCTCGCCCTGCGCGGCGAGACGCCGCCGTTCAACCACCACGACACGAACACCCTGCGCCGGATCGCGCCCCCGACGCCAAACCCGCTCGTCGGCCTGCTGAAGGACGGCAACGCGGGTTAGCTCCTAACACATTGAAATTGTTGGCTGGGGCGGGAGGATTCGAACCTCCGTATGGCGGAATCAAAATCCGCTGCCTTACCACTTGGCGACGCCCCAATGCGCAGGTGAGGCGATAGCGCGCCCCGTCGCGACAATCAACTGCCGGGCGGCGCGGCGAAGCCGCTCACACGGCGATGGCGCCGGCGCTCGCGGCGGCGCGCCGCAGCGACGCGATATTGTCGGCGTAGCAGACCTGCCCGCCGCGGAAGGCGGCCGAGCCCGCGACGAGAACGTCGGCCCCCGCCTCGACGATCTGCGGCGCGGTCAGCGGCGTCACGCCGCCGTCGACCTCGAGCCGGATCGCGCGCCGCCCGATCATCTCGCGGATCGCGCGAATCTTACCGAGCTGCGAAGGGATGAAGCTCTGCCCGCCGAAACCGGGATTGACGCTCATCACCAGGATAAGGTCGATATCGTCGAGCACATATTGCAGCGCGCTTTCATGCGTCGCCGGATTGAGCGAGACGCCCGCCTTCTTGCCGAGGGCGCGGATCGCCTGCAGCGAGCGATGGAGATGCGGCCCGCCCTCGGCATGCACGGTAATCACATCGGCGCCGGCATCGGCGAAGGCGGCGATATAGGGATCGACCGGCGAAATCATCAGATGCGCGTCGAGCGTGAGGCTGGTCACCGTCCGCAGCGCGGCGACGACGCCAGGCCCGAAGCTGATGTTGGGCACGAAATGCCCGTCCATCACGTCGAGATGAATCCAGTCGGCGCCGGCCGCGGCCATCGCCCGCGTCTCTTCGCCAAGCCGCGCGAAATCAGCCGAGAGAATGGAGGGGGCGATGAGAATGTCGGGCATGGCGGCGGCGGCTTGATTGGCGTTGTCCGATCATTAGCATGATCGGGCCGACGCGGCGCGACGAAAAACCGCCGTGGCGATATTCTGGGGCGATACAGTGAATGGCAAAGCTGAGGCGGCGGCTTGGTGGGCGCTTCGATGACCGATTTGAGACAGTCGCAGATCGCGAGCTGGTCCGACAACGCCGAAAGGTGGACGGCGGCAGTGCGCGGTCGATCGATCGCCAGCCGTCGCGAGGCGACCGACGCGGCGATCCTTTCCGCAGCGCGCGCTGGTCCGCTCGGCAAGGCGCTTGACGTCGGTTGCGGCGAAGGGTGGCTTTGCCGGGAACTGCGCCGAGATTGCGTTGAGATCGTCGGCATCGACGCTTCGAGCGAACTCGTCTCGCGCGCCCGTGAGGAAGGCGGGGCGAACTACCTCGTTCTGAGCTATGCCGAGCTCGCCGAAGCGCCCATGAGGGCCGGTTCTGAGTTCGATACAGTGATCTGCAATTTTTCCTTGCTTGACGACACGGTCGACGCGCTGCTCGACGCGCTCGCGTCGATCTCGAATCCCAAAGCCCGGCTGCTCATCCAAACGCTCCATCCGATGACGCTGACGCCCTATGAGGACGGATGGCGCGTCGAGCGCTTCGACGCATTTTGCGACGCCGGCTGGGCGCCCATGCCCTACTTTGCGCGAACGCTCTCCTCTTGGATTGATGCAATTTCGTCGAAATGGGCTTTAAAGAAAATCATGGAGCCCAAAGCGCGATCGGCGCAAACGCCCGCCTCGCTGCTGCTTGTTGCGAAGCGTCGCTGATCCTCATCCGCCGCCAAGGGATGACGGATGCGCTCAGACCGTCGCGACCAGCAGTTCCTCGGCATTGTTTGGCGGCCGAAAACCGTCAGTTCTGCCCGAGAAATAGCGCTCGGCAAGAACAGAAGCCGGCACATGCTCAACCCCGGCGAATCCGGCTTCGCGCGCCAGCGCCAACATTTCCAGCGGCGTGAAGAAGCTGATGAATGGCGTTCCGCTCGCGCGCGCGCCTTTTTCCGCCATCTGAAGTCCGGGACGCACGTCGGGATCGGCAAGCGCCAACGGCAGCAGAAAGGTCATCGCGAAAGTCGAGCCCGGCGCCATCATCGCCGCGACATTGCGCAACGCGGCCAAATTCGCTTCCTTCGAGAGATACATGCTCACGCCGGTGGAAACGATGACCGCAGGGCGCCCTGCATCGAACCCCGCCTCCGTCAATCGCTCTCGCCAAGCTTCGCCGGCCTCGAAATCAACCGGGACCAATCGCAGCCACTCCGGAACGCCGTAACCAAGCTCGACGAGGCGTCGCCGTTTCCACGCCTGAGCGCCGGGCTGATCGATCTCGAATAGGCGCAGACGAGAAGCGATCTCCGGCCTGCGCTGGGCGAATGTGTCCAGGCCCGCGCCCAGGATCACATATTGGCTGACGCCCTGGGCCGCCCGCTCGACGACCAGATCCTCGATGAAGCGGGCGCGGGCCACGATCGACGCGCGGAACGGCTTCGTGCCCTCCGGGTCCATGTCGGGACGGCGCCGCCAATTGTCGTCAGGGGCCGCCAGCTGAAGCCCCAAAATATCCTCGAACACATGCGGCGGCGGATCGATCTCGACATGCAGCGCGCGCCACAAGGCGACCCGCGCCGCAGAGCTTTCGGGCCCCGCAGTCTTCGCGTCATGCATGAAATTCGATCTTTCATTTTGGTTAGCGCATGCGCACTGTGCAAATGCCGAATTGATCGAGACAGGATTGCGACAAGGCGCCAAATCAAATCGGTAATTCGCCCCGGCCGAAGCCCATGCTCCGACCGGGGCGCTCTGAACCTACTCCGCCGCCTTCTTACTGGCGAATTGCGGATCGAGCGCGCCGCTGGCGTAGCGCTTGGCCATTTCCGAAAGCGGGATCGGCTTGATTTTCGAGGCCTGCCCCGCCGTGCCGAATTCCTCGTAGCGCTGCTTGCAGACGGCGCGCATCGCCTCCATCGCCGGCTTTAGATATTTGCGCGGGTCGAACTCGCCCTTGTTCTTGCCGAGAACGCCGCGGATCGCCGCGGTCATGGCGATGCGATTGTCGGTGTCGATGTTGATCTTGCGCACGCCATATTTGATGCCGCGCTGAATCTCGGCGACCGGCACGCCCCAGGTCTGCGGCATCTCGCCGCCAGCGGCGTTGAAGGCGTCCTGCAGATCCTGCGGCACCGACGACGACCCATGCATGACGAGATGCGTGCTCGGCAGGCGGCGATGGATTTCCTCGACGACCTTCATCGCCAGGATCGCGCCGTCCGGCTTGCGCGAGAATTTATAGGCGCCATGCGACGTGCCCATCGCGATCGCCAGCGCGTCGACCTTGGTGCGGGCGACGAAATCCTCGGCCTGCGCCGGATCGGTCAGAAGCTGGTCATGCGAGAGCTTGCCCTCGGCGCCGTGGCCGTCTTCCTTTTCGCCCATGCCGCTTTCGAGCGAACCGAGAACGCCCAGCTCGCCTTCGACCGAAGCGCCGACCCAATGCGCCATGTCGACGACGCTGCGGGTGACGCGCACATTGTAATCGTAATCGGCGGGCGTCTTGCCGTCGGCCTTGAGCGAACCGTCCATCATCACCGAGGTGAAGCCGAAGCGGATGGCGGTGGCGCAGGTCGCTTCGGCGTTGCCGTGGTCGAGATGCATGACGAGTGGAATGTCCGGCCAGATCGCGGCGAGCGCCTCGATCATCTTGGCGAGCATGACGTCATTGGCGTAGGCGCGCGCGCCGCGCGAGGCCTGGATGATGACCGGCGCGTCGACCGCCGCCGCCGCTTCCATCACCGCGAGCCCCTGCTCCATATTGTTGATATTGAACGCCGGAACGCCGTAGTCGTGCTCGGCGGCGTGATCGAGCAGCTGGCGAAGCGTGATAAGGGCCATGCGGCGGCCTCCCTGCTGTGAACGGCGGCTTTCCCACCGGGAATCTTGCGCGATTATCTACACCGGTTGGGGCGGCTGGGCCAGCGGGGCGGTCGCATTAACACACGCGCCACTACCAGAAGCAGCGAATCAAGCTAAGCTAGCCTGCGGGCGGATGAGTCAAAGCCCCGCCTGCTAAACGGACAGCAGATACAAGGCAACGAGATAGAATGAAAATACTTAGAATCTCATCGAAGAATTTCAAAACACTCGAGGATGTGAACGTCAGATTTAATTCACATTACTGTACGCTTTCAGGTCAGAACAACGCCGGAAAGACAGCAATCGTGCAGATAATCACTCACTTCCTACTTAAAGATGAGGATGATTTCTTTCCAATAAGAGAAACGAAACGAATTAAATTTCCTAGAGACAGGACTCAGTGGAAAAATGAAGGATTTATTTCACTAGGCATAGATGTTGAACTCGATAGAGAGGAGGACTCAGAAGTATTTTTTGTTGTACAAAAAATGACTCCATTCGAAATAGACGGCAATAAGGTTTCTCTGAACATAACTCGGGAGTTCGCCGATGAGTCACAAATAAACACATCCTGCATAGTCAACGGAAAGCCGATTGACCCCCAATCATCCAGCGAGATTGTTAAGAAACTACAGTCTACTTCAAATATTTTTGTCCACAATTCAACGTCTAGTTTGAGGCAATATGAATATTTTGGTGGAGGAATAATTGAGGTTGTCGATGCTCAACTAACACCATCTGATAAAAAGAAAATAGCAGACGCTGAAGCTAATTTACAAAGCAAGGTTAGACAAGCCGCTAGGCAGCACAAAGAAGCGCTATCAGAACTTCTCGGGAAGCTAAGTGGCGCTTATCAAGTGGAACTGTCTACCACGGCTCGTAGCTTGGGTGCCGATTCCGACGAAGGCGCCCGTCTGTAACGGGATAATGCCGCCCGGGGATTCCGGGATAATGGCGCCCCCCTTTTACGAGATGATCCCGCCCGGGCGCCGCGTTCGTTGA
>VGDY01000011.1 GCA_016869555.1 Alphaproteobacteria bacterium
CGATTCACCCGCCGGGTTCGTCATCGCCGCCTCGCTCAAACGAGCCTAACCTTCTGAAAATGATGCCATAAATGCCGAAATTGTACAGCAAAATCAGAGTTCATCCGGCGAATGCGGGTTCCAGACGAACTAAACCCGCGAATAATGAACTGGTCATAGAATTGTACACCTATAGCGACGCTGCTGACGTTTTCGAGCAGCGCGTCCTTGACGCTGATATCCTGGCGATCGTCCATCGTTTCACGCGTCACGGTCTGCACGGCGTAAGGCGTCTCCATGATGGGGATATTCGTCTTCGTCGATGCGACTGGTCCGGCGACGCTGTATCCGGTCAAGCGACCGCCCAGTTGAAGCGACCTGGGAATCGACGTCTCGGACGACCCGCTCGTCACCGGACCGGGCGCCCCACCAGCTGTGAGGCCCGGCGCCGGCGCGCTGCGGGACGAAGCGACCGGTCGTCTGGTTGCGCCAACATCGATCGTCGGCAGCGTCTGCTGGGCCATCGCTGTCGAAATCAGAACAAAGCTCGAAGCGCCAGCGAACGCGCCACGCAGGAAAGTCGGACGAAGCATGAGAAGCCTCCTGATGCGGCCACGTCTTGGGCCATCTGAACGGTAATGAAGAAGTCAGCGGCCCGAGGCCGCAGTGCGCTCGATCAGGAGAGAGTCGGCGGGCCGCGCGGCGAGCGTGAACTGATCCACGCGGATGGGCCGTCCTTGTGAGAAGGCGGCAAGTCGTAATCGACATTGGAAAGCGGTGGCGCCGCGCAAATGCCGGCTTGCTGATACATCGCCTCAACAAATTGAGGCGATGTATCCGCCGTTCTGCATGACGCGCATAAGACGCAGCATTTTGAGAGATGTTTGTGGCTGTCGTCGGTACCCGCGTCGTCGCTATGCGGATCGCAACTTAACCCGTCGAAAAGCGATATAATCCCTGAGTCGACTTGGTGGCGGTAATCGGGTCGCCCGGTCATCTGCCCGGCAAAGACAAGGAAAGCGAAGAGGCAAACTACGGCGTTCGCGACAATCGCGCGCGCCAGGCGGCTCCTCCTTTGCTTGGAATATTTCATCGCCGCCGGTCCGTGGCTTGTCGATCTATCCGATGCAGGCCGTAGAACGGAAGAAGCTTTCGTTGCTTCAATTCAAGATCCTGCGAAGCGCTAATATGCAGGCGAAACTCCCAGGAATGTACCACGGCGAAAGCCAAGTGAAATTCGCGCCCGTTGTGGCTTTTCTGCAACACACCTGCCAATAAGCTCCTCTTGCAATTCTATCCGGCGCGGCAATAGTCTTTCGCTGCGGCGTGCGAACGAACGCCGCTTAGGCACGGGAGCGGCGCCCATGCGAATACTTTTGGTGGAAGATCATGAGGACCAAGCTCGCCACGTTCGACGGCATCTGAAACGCTCAGGCTTTTCGGTGGATCGAGTTGGAACCATTCGCGACGCGCTTCTGGCTATTCAATCCTTTCAGTATGCCTTGGCGTTACTCGATCGGAAGCTTCCCGACGGCGATGGGCTGACGATCATACCGCTGCTTCGGCGTCAGCAACCGGAAAGCCGCATATTGATTCTCAGCGCGCTCGACGCGGTGGATGATCGGATAGGCGGCCTTGATGCGGGGGGCGATGACTATCTGACGAAGCCATTCGATCTCGATGAGTTGATGGCGCGCGTTCGCGCAAGCCTGCGTCGACCAGGTGGAGGCACGCTGCCGCCGATAAGAATAGGCGCGCTGACCTTTGACGTCGGTTCAAGGACCGCTTTCGTCGCCGGCAATCCGGTGGCTTTTCGTCAGCGAGAACTCGCGCTGTTGGAGGCCCTCGTGAGACGTGGTGGACGCATTGTTGAGCGAGAGACGCTGTTTTCCGAGATATGGGGCATGGATGACGATGTTCAGCCGAACGCTCTTGCCAACGTAGTCTCGCGTCTCCGTACGCGTCTTGAGGAACTTGGCGCAGGTGTGGAGATTGAGATGGTTCGAGGCATCGGTTATTTTATTTCAGAGCAGGATGCATGAAGCGCGTTCCTTCATTGACTGCGCGTCTGCTCGCCAAACTGCTGATCGCGCAATTTTTCGTCATCGTCGCGCTATGGTCTTTTCACTCGGTTCTGTCGAGCGCCGGTTTGACGGGCGCGCTCGGATATTCATTCGACGATTACTTCTCCTATTACCGAATTCGAGACTATGTAGTTCGGTCAATTGCGAAGGCGCCCGACGGTTCGCTCTATCTTGAGCCCAACAGCGAACTTCGACTCGAACGAGAGCGTAGGCCCGCGCTGCGATATGCGGCTTTCGAATCCTTAGGGCAGGAGCCTATTCGCGGGTCGTCGCTGGAACTGTCGACTGCGCTACAGAGCATAACAAGCGTCGAACCACGTGGAATGGATTTCTACCTGTCCAGCGGTTCCGCTCAAAAGAATCCTGGATCGCTCTGGCGATGGAACACGCGCTTTGGTCCGCTTTTTGTTGCGGTTAGCGGTTACGCTTTCAATTGGAGCGATCCTTTATTCGCGTTCATCAATAGTCTTCGATCGCTAGGATGGAATCTCTTCGCCATGTTCACGGTCTCCGGCCTTGTCGTGTGGCTCGTCGTGCATACAGGGCTTGCGCCTCTCCGCCGCGCAGCAACGGCGGCGGACCGAATCGACATGGATACGATGGGACAAGGCGTGCCCGCGGACGGCGTTCCTTCCGAAGTCAAGCCGCTAATCGACTCTGTAAACAATGCGCTCTCGAGGCTCGACGCGAGCGTTACGAGAATGCGCCGCTATACCGCGAACGCCGCTCATCAATTACGCACGCCGTTGGCCATCTTCCACGCACACATCGAGGATCCGGAGGGGCGCACTTATAAGACCCGCCTTAAGCAAGACGTAAAGCGCATGCAAATAATTGTCGACCAGATGCTCATTACGGCGAGACTGAATGAGCGGCAGTCGAGCATCGATGAAAAGGTTGACATCGTTAAAGCGACCTGTGCGATCATTGCGGATCTGGCACCGCTCGCTTTCAAATCTGGGCGAAGAATCGAGTTTCAGGCGTCGACCACGGAGGTAATCGTGCGCGGTAACCGAAACGCAATCGAATGCGTGGTCGCCAATCTCATAGACAACGCCGTTCGCGCGGAGCCGGAGGGGGGAACAGTTCTCGTTCGGGCGCTTTCGGATGGCACGGTCGAAGTTGTCGATCACGGCGAAGGCGTGGCGGTCGAGGATCGCGACTTAATTTTTGAACCATTTTGGCGCAAGAACGAGGCGACGCCCGGCACGGGATTAGGGCTCGCCATTTCAAAGGAGCTCATGGACAGGCAAGACGGCCGCATCTGGGTCGAGGAAACGCCCGGCGGCGGCGCGACGTTCAAATTATGTTTTCCTGCCGCGACATCGGAGACGCACGCCATTCTGAACAATCTGCATTCCTCCTTGCGCACGAACGCGCGATCGTAAGCGGCGATTTGCGTCTCTGGTTTTATTTGGCCGATGTTTTTTGTCGCGATGGCATGGACGCCATCGCAGATTCAGCGATCGTCATGAGCCAGAACGGGAGAAAGTGCGCCCAGATCGCGCATGAAACATTGCAGCTCGAAATGCCCGCTTTTCCGATCATCCCGGATGAACGAACATATGCGCCGTCCGAGCCGCTTGATTGACCGACGCCGGATTATGGCGCGTCGATCCGAACGCGAGATTCTCGCGTTGATTGTCAAGCCGCGGCGAATTCGTCGCCCTCGGCGCCTGCCGCGGCATCGGGAGCAGCCATAGCTTTCACGTCGAGTCGAAAGCTTCGCCGCCACCGAGAAAGAAGGCGGCGCCCTGTTTTCGCCAGTCCTCCCTTGTCGCGGCGTCTTTCATAGTCGCCGCGTCGATGAGCGCGCCGGCGAGCAGATCGGCGTCGAGCGCGTCGGCGGGGCGGCGCGATCCCTCGCGAGATTTTTTCTGGCGAGGGCGCGCATAATCTCAACGCCAATGGCGCGATGGTGAAGGCGATGCGGCAAAGGCCCGGCGCTGCAGATTACGCCCCAAGAAATGGCCGCGCGCATCGCGGCGGCCGGCGAAAGGGCGCGCGCCGAAGACCGGGCTACCAACGCGCGAGCGCGCGAGACGCTCAACGGGGCGACGGAGAATTTGGAAAAGCTCGCCGTCGCCGTCGCCACGATAGACGAACAGCGCCGCCATCTCTTCTTCGCGAAAATCGCGAGACGCTCGCAAAATGCCGCGAGGCGGCAACGCAGACAGGCAAGCCCATCCGCTGCGCCTTGGAGGTGAAGCCGCCAGCCCGGTGACGCGTCGGATGATTTGCCAACACGAGAGAGCCTTCCCGTTCGCAAATAACTAAAATGGGACCCATAAATAAGTGTCGATAATAACACACATGAAAACAATATTTTAATTAGATAAGATGGCGGAAGGGGTGGGATTCGAACCCACGGTGGAGTCGCCCCCACGCCGGTTTTCAAGACCGGTGCCTTAAACCACTCGGCCACCCTTCCGCAGCGGACGTGATATAGCACGCGTCGCCTTCTTCGCGATCGGGATTTGCGCGTGCCGCTCTATTTCGCCTATGGCTCCAATATGGACGCCGCCGCCATGGCGGCGCGCTGTCCGCGCTCGCAACTCGCGGGGACGGGGCGGCTCGCGGGCTATCGGATGATTCTCATGGCGTCGGGCTTTGTCAGCGTCGCGCCGGACCGACGCATGTGCGTCCATGGCGTCATGTGGGACGTCGCGGTCGGCGACGTCGCGGCGCTCGATCGCTATGAGAACGTCGCCCACGGACTCTACGTCAAGCGATACCTCCCCATTCTACGCGAACCTGTCGGCTCTGCACGGGCGCTGACCTATGTCGGCGCCCGCCCGGATTTCGGCGTCGCGCCCTTCGGCTATATCGAGGGAATCATCGCGGCGGCGCGCGCGCATGCGCTGCCCGACGCCTATATCGACTATCTTTCAGGCCTATCCTCCAATCGCCAGACAGGGCGCCGTCCATGACCGCGGAACTCCCCGTCGTCGGCGCGATCGACGAGCTTCGCCGCTATGTTCGCGCGCGCCGCGCCGCCGGCGCGCGCGTCGGGCTCGTGCCGACGATGGGCGCGCTCCACGCCGGCCATCTGTCGCTTGTCGAGGCGGCGCGGCGCGCCGCTGACCGCGTCGTCGTGACGATTTTCGTCAATCCGGCGCAGTTTGGACCCAATGAGGATTTCGCCCGCTATCCGCGCACGCTCGCCGCCGATGTCGAGAAGCTTGCGCGCATCGGCGCCGATCTCGTTTTCGCGCCGCCGGTCGAAGAAATCTACCCGCCGGGCTTTTCGACCAAGGTCGTCATGGAGGGGCCCGCCTGCGCCGACCTCGAAGATCGGTTTCGGCCGACGCATTTTAGCGGCGTGGCGACGGTGGTGACCAAACTGCTCAATCAGGCCCAGGCCGATGTCGCGGTTTTCGGCGAAAAGGACTATCAGCAGTTGCTGGTGATCAAGCGCCTCGCGCGCGATCTCGACATCGCGACCGAAATTCTCGGCGCGCCGACCCTGCGCGAGCCCGACGGTCTCGCCATGTCCTCGCGCAACATATATCTCGCGCGCGAGGAGCGCGCGCGCGCAAGCGAACTTCATGGCGCGCTGACAGACGCCGCGCGACGCATCGTCGAGGGCGGCGACATTGGCGCCGCGACGCGCGACGCGCGGGCGAGGCTTGCCGGCGCCGGCTTTGACGTCGACTATCTCGAAGCGCGCTGCGCCGAGACTCTGGCGCCGGTCGTTTCACTGGACGAGGGGCCAATTCGCCTGCTCGCGGCGGCGAAGCTCGGGGCGACGCGGCTGATCGACAATATCGCGGTTCGATCATGAGCGATTTCGAGATCGTCCGCCTCATCATCGAGGGCCGCGTACAGGGCGTCGGCTATCGCGCCTTTCTTATTCGCGAGGCGCTGGCGCTCGACCTCACGGGCTGGACGCGCAACCGGCGCGACGGCGCCGTCGAGGCGGTCGCCGCCGGTCCGCGTCCGGCGCTCGACGCGCTTGTCGACGCGGCGCGACGGGGTCCAAGGCTCGCGCGGGTCGACAGGCTGCGCGAAGAACAGGCGGACGAAGCCGCGCTCGTCGAGTTTTGCGGCGCCGGCTTTTCCGTCGCGCCCGACGCCTGACCCGGAGACCAAGACGTGACCAACAGCCCTCGCTTTATTCTCGCCGGAGTCATGGGCTGGCCGATCGCCCATTCGCGTTCGCCGAAAATCCATAATCACTGGTTCGCGCAGTACGGCGTCGAAGGCTGCTATGCGCCCTTGCCGGTTGAGCCGGGCCGGCTTGAGGCGGCGCTGCGCGCCATGCCGGCGCTCGGTTTCGCCGGCTGCAATCTCACCATTCCGCATAAGGAGACGGCGATCCGGTTTCTTGATCGCGTGGACGAGTCGGCGGCGCGGATCGGCGCCGTCAATTGCGTCGTCGTCGAAAAGAACGGCGAACTCACCGGCCGCAACTATGACGGCTACGGCTTCGTCGCCTCGCTGCGCGAGGCCGCGCCTTTCTGGCGGGCCGAAAGCGCGCCTTGCGTCATCATCGGCGCCGGCGGCGGCGCCCGCGCGATCGTCGACGGGTTGCTCGCAGCGGGCGCGAGCGAGATTCGTCTCTTCAACCGCAGCTTGGCGCGCGCCGAAACGCTCGCCGCGGATTTCGGGCCGCGTGTGTCGGCCTTGGCTTGGGAAGAACGCGAGGCCGGGCTCGCCGGCGCGGGACTTGTCGTCAATGCGACGAGCCAGGGAATGGTCGGCCAGCCGCCGCTCGATCTCTCGCTCGCCGAACTGCCCAAATTGGCGGTCGTCGCCGATATCGTCTACGCGCCTCTGGAGACGCCGCTACTGGCAGCCGCGCGCCAACATGGCGCAACGCCCGTTGACGGGCTCGGGATGCTGCTGCATCAGGCGCGCCCGGCGTTTCGCGACTGGACTGGCGTCATGCCGCAGGTGACGCCCGCGCTGCGCGCCATGATCGTCACAACCCTGTAAAGGAACGCGCGCCGCGGTTCTCGCCGCGACGCCGTTGATCACGCGAAGCGACTGACGCTTACGCGGCGCGCGGGCCATAGAGCGGCGCGACGGAGAGACCGAACAGTCGTTGCGCGAGCGTGAACAATTCGTTCGAATGGCGCAGCAGCGTGTCGAACCTTTCGCTGACGAAACGCGACTGAAGATTGGTCATCTCGTCGATCGATTTGGCGTTGGCGAGCCTCTCGGCGAAGTCGAGGACCGCAGTGGCGTTCTCGGCCCAGAGGTCGATGGACTTCTGCGACCAGAGCGCTGGGTCGAGCGACTCGGCTCCCGCCGACTTTATCTCCACGGCGATCGCAAGCGCCGTCGTCGGCGGCTTCTCGACCGTCGGCGTCAGCGCTTCAACGACGACAGGCGCCGGCTCAGCGCTGACGGATTCGATGACGGTCGGAGCAGCGTCGGGTTCCGGCGCGCTCGGAGCCACACGTTTGGGTTCGGCATTTTTAGGTTTGGGAGGAGTGTTGTGCGGATTGGCCATTCAACTTCTCCCCATTAGGATTTCATGGTCGGGCGCTGAAAGGTCGCGCCAAGCTCCTTGGTCTGCTCCTGGATCGCCTTGAGCTGCGACTGCACGAATTCCGACTGAAGCTTGAAAACCTCCTGCGGGTCCTTGGCGTGGACGAGCTTCTGGGCAAGATCGAAGGCGGCGTGGACGTTTGCTTCGGCGAAAGACAGAGCCTTCACGCTCACATCCTTGGCGGCCGGCAGGCCGAACGGCATGTCGCCCGAAGTGTCGATCGCCTTCTGCGCGGCGCCGGCAAACCCCTCAAAAGCCTTTCGCGCCTGCTCGACGCTCTTTTCCGCGAAATCGCGGACCTCGGTGGGAATTTGATAGATCGATTCGACCATGGCGCACCTCCGTGCAGTGAAAATAAAGCAATCGCCGCGCTAAACTAGCTTATCGCCGACATACCGGCCGGCTCCACGGCGATCCGGCGAGTCCGATCATCCTGCCCGATTTTATGCTGTAATGCAACATTTTGTGCGACGCAGCGGCAGAGCGCCGGAAATTTTCGAATAGCAGAAATATATGGAAGACTGATAGCGATCATGGACCTTGCAGTCGACCGCCATTAACTTGGCTTCATTTCGTTAGCGTCGAGCCAGGAGACGGCTTCCAGGCGCGCGGCGAGCGAGCCCGTCGGTCGACGGCGGTAGGGCAAATGGGCGGTTCGCAGGAGGAGCTGAAACACCGCGCGCGGGCGGCCGCTAGCGTCGCCGCTGATCCTGTTTTTTCGGCTCTGGACGCCTCCGGCGCGCCGATCGTGGTCGCCAGCGGCTCTCCGTTGCGCATTGATTTTTTGAATGATTCGGCCCGCGCCGTGTTTGACGAAGACGCAGCGGCGCTTAGCGAGCGCCTGTTTCGCGACGACGAACCAGGCGCGCGCCGACTGGCCGAACTCGTCGGCGAACTCTCTAGCGACCAAGGCCTGCGCCTTGAACGACTGCGCTTTCGCTTCTCCCGCGCGGCGCAGACAATCACCGTTCTCTGCCGCAACCTCGGGGCGGATGGCGGCGTCTCTTTCGTGGTCGCGGCGCTTGACCTTCGCGCCGATTCGGCTTCGGGAAATCCGCGCCGCGCCAACGCGTCGCCCGGCGCGGAAGTCAGCGACGAGACGGCGACTCTTCGTCGCAGCCTCGCGGCGCGACATGGCGCTCATTCGCCGCGCTTTCTGTGGAAGACCGACGCGCAGGGGCGCTTCACCGACGTGACCCACGTCCTGGCCGACGTCGTCGGCGACGCCGCCGCCGACATCCTCGGCCGCTCTGTGGAGGAGGCGTCGCGGGCGCTCCGGCTCGACCCGGCGTTTGCGCGCGCCGTGGCCTCGCGTCGGGCATGGAGCGGGGTCGAGGTCGAATGGCCGCTGGAGGGCGACAGCGGGCGCACGCCGACGACGCTCGGCGCCCTGCAACTGACCGATTCGGCCAAGCGGTTTCTGGGCTACCAGGGCTATGGCGTGCTGCATATCGATCGCGCGCGCGCCGCCGAGCCGCCACCCGAAGCGGCTTACGCTGAAGCGCGCGCCGTTAATCCGCTAGCCGACAATGTCGTGACGTTGCGCGCGCGCGCCGCTTCGGATTCTCTGGAGACGCTCAGTTCGAGCGAGCGTCTGGCGTTCGACGAAATCGCGCGGGCGCTCAAGGAAGGCGCCGCCGTCGCATCGGACGCGACCGCCGCCTCGGAATCGATGCTCGAGGGGCCGGAGGCGCAACCGCCGACTGCGCTGCAACGCCATCGCGAACAACCGATGCCGGGTCCCGAGCAAAGCGCTTTGGCGCTCGCGCGGGCGCTCGAAGAAAAGCTCGCACGGGCGAGATCGGAAAGCGCGCCGCTTGGCGCGGCCTTCGATGTGTCGCAGACGCCGCTTGCGATCGTAACCGCCGACGGGACGATGGCGAGGGCCAATGCGCGTTTCGCCGCCTGTTTCGGGACCGATGCGCGCGACTGCCGGAACCGCGGTCTGGCCTCCTTACTCAGCCCCGCCGACGCGCAAAATTTGGCTCAGCGCCTGTCGCTCGTCCTGTCTGACGAAAACGCGCGACAGCCATTATCATGCGCTCCCCCGGGCGGCGGCGCTCCGGTCGACCTCGCGCTGCGCCCGCTTCCCGTCGAGGGAAAACCGTTCATCCTGGTTTCCGTCGAGGCGCGCGAGGACGCCGCTTCGAACGATCGCGCGGTTGAGGCGGCGCGGCTCGCCGCCGAAAGCGCCAATGCGGCGAAATCCGACTTTCTCACGCGCGTGTCGCATGAGATTCGCACCCCGCTCAACGCCATCATCGGCTTCGCCGAAGTGATGATGGAGGAGCGGCTCGGGCCGATCGGCTCTCCGCGCTATAAGGAATATTTGAAGGACATGCACGCCTCGGGCGCCCATGTCCTGTCGCTGGTCAACGATCTGCTGGATCTTTCCAAGATCGAAGCGGGCAAGATGGAGCTTTCTTTCGCGCGCGTGGACGCCAATGCGGTCATCGAGGAATGCGCGTCGATCATGCAGGCGCAGGCCTATCAGGCGCGCGTCGTCTTGCGGCTCGCGCTCGCGCCAGGCCTGCCGCCGCTACGCGCCGATCGGCGTTCCTTGAAGCAGATTCTTCTCAATCTTCTGTCGAACGCGGTGAAATTCAACGAGCCAGGCGGGCAGGTCATCGTATCGAGCGCGCTGAACGACGCCGGCTGCGTCATCGTTCGCGTCAAGGACACCGGGATCGGCATGTCTGAAGAAGATGTCGCCACCGCCCTCGAACCGTTTCGGCAGGTGGACCCGTCGCGCAAGACGAGCGGCACTGGGCTGGGACTGCCGCTAACCAAGGCTCTGATCGAGGCAAATCACGCCTCTTTCGCCGTCAAGAGCAGTCGCAACGAAGGCACGCTGATCGAAATCGCCTTCGAGCCGCCGCAAGAGATCGCAGCGGAATAGTCTGGCGGCGCTGAGAAAACTTAAGAGAAGGTCGCTGCCGGGAGATCAGGCGGCATTTGGGCGGAAACGCTCATACGGGCAAAGTGATCGTTCTCAAAATCGGCGCGCGCGATGCGAAATATCGGTATGCGCGACCTTGCAGCACGCCCAAGAGCGATCAAGAGCTGAAGCCCAACAGCTCAGTCCGCTGGCGCAATAGCGCCCGCGCTTACGCGGGACCGCTGCCCGCCAACGGACCTATCCGACGCGAAACGTCGTGATTTCTTTGACTTACTTCATCCTCATCGCGACGATAGCGCCGCCGACGACGATAGCGATCATGAGTCCCGGGATCAGATACTGCATTTTTTTTCCTCCCACATTGCGCCAGCCAGTGGCTCTTTTTCCAGCTTCGCCGCGATTCAGCTTCACCAAAGGGGACACTCTTTGTCAAGCGCCGCCATATCCTATTTGTGCGGCATTCTGCCCCTTGACGCCGCCTCGGCGCCATAGAGGCGCCATCGCGCCGCACATTGCCGGCGCGGCGCGATGGCGCCAATGTCGCGATCCGCATCGATCGGCGATCGCCTTCCCCATGACCCCACCGCCTCGCAGCATCGATCTTAACGCCGACCTTGGCGAGGGTTTCGGCCAGTGGCGCATGGGCGACGACGCCGCCATGCTCGACATTGTCACGAGCGCCAATGTGGCGTGCGGCTTCCACGCCGGCGACCCCGACATCATGGCGACGACATTTGCGCACGCCAAAGAAAAGGGAGTGGCCGTCGGCGCCCATGTCGCCTTTCCGGACCTCGCAGGCTTCGGGCGGCGCAGTTTGCCGATGAGCGCGCGGGAAATCGAGCGCGCGGTCGCCTATCAGCTCGGCGCGGCGCAGGCGCTCGCCAGTTTGAGCGGACATCGGGTGACGCATGTGAAGGCCCATGGCGCGCTCGCCAATATCGCCGAGCGCGAGGCCGACATCGCGGACGCGATCGCTCGGGCGGTTCGCGGCGTCGACCCGTCGCTGACGCTGCTCGCGATCGCCCTGTCCGAGCAGACGCGCGCCGGCGCGCGCGCGGGCTTGCGCGTCATCCATGAAATCTTCGCCGACCGCGCTTATCTGGAGGACGGGCGCCTGCAGCCCAGATCGCAGGACGGCGCGGTCATCGAGGACGTTGAACGCGCCTGCGCCCGAACGCGCGACATGCTCGCGAATGGCGGTTTGAGAACCGTCAGCGGCAGGCTTTTGCCGACGCCGATCGATTCGATCTGCGTCCACGGCGACGCGCCGCTCGCGGTTGAAATGGCGCGGCGCCTGCGCGGATCGCTCGAGAGCGACGGCTGGGCGCTGCGCGCCTTCGCAGGAACGTGATCGGAATGGAATATGTGAAGCCGCGCTTTATTGATTGCGGCGAGGCGGCGCTGTCCGTCGAGTTTGGCGAGGGCGTCGATCCCGCGATCAATGCGCGTGTGCTGACGCTTGACGCGCGTCTGCGCGCCGCGCCGCCGCAGGGCTTGCGCGAGACGACGCCGACCTATCGCGCGCTGCTGCTGCGCTATGAGCCGCTCGAAATTTCGCGCGGCGCGCTGGTCGCGGCGGTCGAAGGTCTGCTCGCGCCCGGCGGCATTGAGGAGAAGCCGTCGCGCCCCGCCCTGCGCTGGACGATTCCCTGCTGCTATGACCCCGCGTTCGCGGAGGATATCGACGAGGCGGCGGCGCTGCTCGGGCGCGCCGCGCCGTCGCTGGCGCGGTTGCACGCCGGCGCCGATTACCGCGCCTATATGTATGGTTTCGCGCCGGGCTGGTGCTATCTCGGCGGCTTGCCGCAGGAACTCGCGATTCCCCGCCGCGCCAGCCCGCGCGGACCGACGCCGCAGGGCGCGGTTCTCATCGGCGGCGCGCTGGCGCTCATCGCGGCCAATCCCATGCCGACCGGCTGGTATGTGATCGGACGAACGCCGGAGCGCATGTTCGCGCCGCGGCGCGACCCGCCTTTTCTCGCCGCGCCGGGCGACGCGGTGGGTTTCGAGCCGATCGACGCCGATACGTTCCTGGCGCTCGACGCGCGCGCCGCAGCTGGCGAAATAGTGGCGCGCCGGGACCCGCTGCAATGAGCGCGCGGCTCCTTGTCGAGGCCGCCGGACCCGGCGTCACCATGCAGGACGAGGGCCGCTTCGGACTGTCGCGCTACGGCGTGACCCCGGCGGGACCGATGGACCTTGGCGCTTATCTCGCCGCGACGAAGGCCGCGGGGGCCGAGAGCGCCATCGAAGTGTCGCTTGGCGGCGCGGCCTTTCTGGCGGAA
Source organism: Alphaproteobacteria bacterium (assembly GCA_016869555.1). Classification (GTDB taxonomy): domain Bacteria; phylum Pseudomonadota; class Alphaproteobacteria; order Rhizobiales; family Beijerinckiaceae; genus Methylocystis. The sequence continues at coordinate 12,745 of VGDY01000011.1, forward strand.
GGCACACCCCTTCGTGTGGCGGTCGCCGGGGGCGAATTCGACGTCCGGCTGGACGGGAGGCGGCTGCCTTCGGCCTGCCTCGTCGCCCTCGCCCCGGGCGCGCGGCTCACGCTGCGCGCCGGCGCCTCGGGGGCCTGGTGCTATGTCGCCGTCGGCGGCAGGCTCGATGTCGCGCCCGTCCTCGGTTCGCGGGCGACGCACGCCCGCTCGGGACTGGGATCGAAACCGCTCGCCGCCGGCGACGCGCCGCCAATCGCTGACGCCGCCGCTCCGCCTCCGGAGCCGCTGGCGTTGATCGCGCCTTGGCTCGCGCCGGACGATGCGCCGATCCGCCTGCTTCTCGGGCCTCAGGCGGATTATTTCGCTCACGACGAGATCGAGCGTTTTCTGAATGCGCGGTGGCGCATCGGCGCGCGCAGCGATCGCATGGCCTATCGGTTGGAAGGACCGGCGATCCGCCATGCGCGCGGCCATGACATCGTCTCTGACGGGGTCGCCATGGGCGCGATCCAGATACCAGGCGACGGCGCGCCGCTGGCGCTGATGGCGGACCGCCAGCCGACCGGCGGCTATCCGAAAATCGCGACGGTCATCGGCGCCGACCTCGGCCGGCTGGCGCAGCGGCGTCCCGGCGATGGCCTGTCGTTTCGCGCCGTCAGTTGGGATGAGGCGGTCGCCGCCCGCCGCGACTATTTCGCCGCGATCGAGGCTGGCGCGATTTGCGCGCCCCTGCCCGCCCATGTGACCACGGAGTCGCTGCTCGCCGAAAATCTGGTCGGCGGCGTCGTCAACGCGAGAGACTGACTATTCCGCGGGCTCCTTGACCTCAGTGAGGAGAGCCGCAGGCTCCTCCGGCAGCGCTGAAGCGACGGCGGCCTTGGCGGCGGCTTTCCGCCGCTTCCGCCATTTGATCAGCATCATCCACCAGGGGTCGCCGACATGCAGGTGATAGCGCAGCGGCGTCTTGATGATGGCGAGCACCAGGCCGATCGAGAAGAGGCACCAGACCGCCGGCCATTCATTGATGTTGCCGGTGGTCAGGCTCGCCAGGAACGGCCCGGCGACCCAGGAGAACAGGATGAAGCGCCAGCTGCCATAGAGCGACGGAATATAGAAGGCCATCAGCGGATATTCGATGTAGCCGCGGCCGAGATAGGGGTTGTCCGCCATGGAGTTGCCCATGCCGTTGGTCGGCAGCAGCCAGGCGATGTGCCATTCGCCGCGCACCGTGCAGAGCACGTCGCCGCAGAGCGGCCGTCCAACCGCGCAATGACCCGCCCAGGCGAAGGGATAGAGCTGCAGCAGCATGGCGATGGCCGCGACGAAGCAGCCGAAATAGGCCCAGGGCGCGATGATACGGGCGCTCTCCTTGGGCATGAAATAGAGGGCGACGGCGTTAATGAAGAAAGGCTGGAAGGTTATGTGGAGATAACCGAACATGGTCATCAATTGATTTAGCGGGGAGTCGCATTGGTTTAAGACCGAATAGGCGACCGCCTGAAGCGACTCCATGCTGGCGAAATAGAGAAGGCAGACCCAGAGGGCGAGCGGTTCGGGGTTTTTCTTGAGCGCCGAATAAGCCGCGCCGGCGATCCCCGTCGCCGCCAACACCATTGACGCCTCTCCACTCCAGCACATCTTGGCCGTTTCCCCGTCGTTGCGTTCCGCCCGGATACACCATTCAGGGGATATCACAAGCCCCGGAACGCGACAGGATTCTCCGCTTGGGGTGGGCCAGTGGAGATCCGTGGAAAGCGCGACGTCAAAACATCAAAGGCCCCGAAAGGGCCTTTGAATCCTAAGTTCGCTGGATATCGCGATTTAACTCGATCTCAGCTCCACAGGGCTTCCCAGGTCTTCGTCCCGACGACTCCGTCGACGGCCAGCGGATTTCCCTGCCAGTCGCTGAAGTTCGTCTGGAACGCCCGGACGGCGGCGTCGGTCAGCGGGCCGAAATCGCCGTCGATCGGGCCCGGATCGAATGTGGGGTCGGCAAAGCCCTTGAGGATTTCCTGAAGCAATCGGACCGCGGAGCCTTTCGATCCCTTCTTGACGGTCGGCGGCGCGAGCCGGCTCCAGGTGGCGGGCCCGACGATGCCATCAATTTTCAGCGGAAAGGAAAAGGCGTTGAACATGCCCGCGGATCGATCGTGCTGGTAGCTCCGGACGGCGAAGTCGGTGACCGGACCGAATTTTCCGTCGTCATCGCCCGCGTTGAGATAATAGCGATGAATGAGCGCGGTCTGCGCCTTCACCACTGCGGGACCTTGGGAACCCAGCTTGATGATTGGGTTGGCGGCGGCGCCCATCGCGAGGTCCGCCTGCGGTTCACGCAACTTAACAGCAGCATCTGCCATCTTATTCATCCTTCAAAATTATGAGTTTACAAAGAAACCGAAGTTCAAATCTGGCCGATCAAACCCTCGGCGTCTAACTAACAGCATATATCTGCATAGGCGTCCTCATCCAGATAAAGCAGAAGCGTAGACTTGGAAGGAATATCTTCAAGCTTCACCTCACGCGCTTGTCTCTAACCTTCTGAATCTGATCCATGTAATTGGTATCCTTCAGCTGAGCGCCATCTCTGCTTCGCACGTCCCGGCGGCGGAGATTATGTCTTTCGCGCCGGCGTTGTGCGTGGCGCGGGCCAATCGGGCGTTCCGAATATGCGCGGCGCGAGTTCGAATTTCGCGAATTCGAAGGCCGGCGCCACGGTGCAGCCGACCAACGTCCAGGCGCCGAGGCTTTTGGCCGATTGCCAAACGCCCGCCGGGACGATGCACTGCGGACGCTCTCCCGCTGCGATGTCGGGTCCAAGGCGATGAGGGAGGAGCGTAACGCCATCCTCGGAAAGCACGAGTTCAAGCGCCGCGCCGGCGTAGAAGTGCCAAACCTCCGCGGCGTCGACGACGCGGTGCCAGGCGGACGTTTCCCCCTCTGGGAGCAGGTAATAGATCGCGGTCGAGGCCGCTCGCGTTCCGTCGATCGTGCGGGAATCGCGAAACGTCTGGCGATAGAAACCGCCCTCGGGATGGGGCGTAAGATCAAGAAGCCGCACGATCTCCTGCGTCGAAAGCGCGCTTGTCATGCGAAGGTGTTCTTGCGTTCGCGCATGGCTGCAAAGACGGCGGAAGGATCTGCGTCCTGCATGCCCATCGCGGCCATCACTCCTGGGTTGTCGACCCGAAGAAACGGATTTGTGGCGTTCTCAAGCGCAAGCGTCGTCGGCAAGGTATATCTCCCGCCCTTGCGCAGATCGGCGACGGTTTGCGCCCGCTCGCGCAACACCGGATTGTCGGGGTCGACGGTGAGCGCGAATTTAGCGTTGGCTTGCGTATATTCATGACCGCAGTAAACGAGCGTTTCGCCGGGGAGCTGAGCGAGCGTTTCCAGAGTAAGATGCATCATTTCCATCGTGCCCTCGAAAACGCGGCCGCAGCCGAGCGCGAACAGCGTGTCGCCGACAAAGACGATTTCATCGTCTTTGAAATAATAGGCGATGTGTCCGAGCGTATGGCCCGGCGTTTCGAGAACCTGCGCGCGCGCCGCGCCGACGTCGACAATGTCGCCCTGCGAAACCGCACGATCGAGCGGCGGCAGGCGATGCGCGTCCTTGGCGGCGCCGACGACCTTCATGCGCGGAAAGCGCGCCTTGAGCGTCTGCGTTCCCTGCACGTGATCGGCATGATGATGGGTGAGCAGCAGATGCGTCAGCGGCCAGCCGCGCCGCTCGGCCTCATTGGCGATCGCTTCGCCGTCGGGCGCGTCGACGCTCGCGGTCGCGCCGAGCTGCGGCTCATGGATGAGCAGGCCGAAATTGTCGTTGAGGCAGATGAACTGCGCGACTTCCAATGCCATGGGCGGGCGTCTCCTTGGGCGTCTTTTTATCATAGCGCTTCGTCAAAAAACGCGACAGCCGAACGCGAGCGTCCGGCGCGCCTTGCGCCACCGATCGATTGCGCCGATGATCCACGCCATGCTCGACGTTGTCGATTTGCGCGCCTTCTACGATACGGCGCTGGGAGGGGTCGCACGCCGCCTGGTGTCGCGGCTGGTGCGCGCGCGTTGGCAGGACCATGCGGGGCTGCGCGTGCTCGGCCTTGGCTACGCCACGCCCTATCTCGACGGTTTCCGGGAGAAGGCGCAGCGCGTGCTCGCCTTCATGCCGGCGACGCAAGGCGTCGTTCACTGGCCGCTCGACGGTCGCTCCGCCACGGCCTTGGTGGAGCCCTCGATGACGCCGCTGCCCGACGCCAGCATCGATCGCATTCTTATCGTGCATGCGCTCGAAACCGACGAGCACCCCCATGACCTGCTCGAAGAAGTCTGGCGCATCCTGGCGGCCGGCGGCCGGGTGCTGATCGTCGCGCCGAGCCGCACCGGACTTTGGGCGCGCGTCGACACGACGCCTTTCGGACAGGGCCATCCCTATTCGCGCGGCCAGTTGCAGCAATTGCTGCAGGAAGCGCAGTTCCTACCGCTTTATTGGGACGAAGCGCTTTACGTGCCGCCGTTCCAGCGCGCCTCGCTGCTGCGCTCGGCGCCGGCCTTCGAGCGCATCGCCGGCCGCTTCTCGCTGCCGGGCGGCGGCGTGCATATCGTCGAGGCGACAAAGCAGCTCTATCGGCCGATTACGCGCCGCGCCGTGCGCCGGCTTCCGGTCGAACTCGAACCGGCGATGGAGCCCGCCGGCGCCGAGGCGGGACTCGAGGGGATATGAACGACCCACCGGGTTAGCGTCACCGCCGACGAAATTCCACCGCGACGCCGAACGACTGCGCCAGGAACAGCGCGCCGTGGATCAGTCCGGTTTCGTCGATGCCGTGGCCAAGCCGCGCCGAGAGATGCCACTGCGTCGGCACGCCGGAGTCGGCGAGCGCATTGGCGGACATGAGCAGCGCCTCGACCGGGATCATTTCGTCTTCCTCGCCATGCGCAAGCAGAACCGCCGGCGGTTTCTCATAGACCGCCGGCTCTTGGCCGGTTTGCGCCGGTCCGAGCACATAGATTCCGGAATAGCCCAAGATTGCGCGCGGCGCACATTTGCGGCGCAAGCCCGCATGCAGCGCCATCATCGTGCCCTGGCTGAATCCAACGAGCGCGAGCGCGCTGTCGTCAAATCCGCGCTTGCCGAGCTCGTCGTCGAGGAAAGCGTCAAGCGTCGGCCGCGCCGCGACGCAGCCGCGCCAGCGCTCTTCGGGATCGCGCATCGTGAGCGGAAACCACTGCCGGCCAGTGGGCGATGCGGCGCATCGCTCCGGCGCATGCGGCGCGACAAAGTCGGCGTCGGGGAGGAAGCCGCGCCATTGGCGGCCAATCTCGATGAGATCGGCGCCGTCGGCGCCGTAGCCGTGAAGAAAAACGACAAGCTGCTTTGGCTTGCCGGAACGCGCCTGCACCCTCGGACCATCAATCGCCGCCATGAACCTGCGCCTTTCCGTCGCGCCGCTGCGTGGGAAAGTTTATGCGCGAAGGGCGGCGCCGGCGCAACGGCGCGCGAATTTAGTAGGTCTTAACGAGGAACGTCGCAATCTTGAACGCGTAAATGCAAGCGGCGCCGAGCGTGCTGTGCTTGACCATGGTCATGGCGAGATAAACGTGATCAGGCCTCATCAAAACCCTCATAGTCGCGCGCAACCGCTGCGCGCCGGCGATCGCATCAGGAGCGACATTCAAATGAGACGGTTGCTTGCGAAGCGTCGCGCCGCCTGCGTCTCCAACAGGCTCCCGCAAGAGGCGCGCCATGCGCCGCTGGTTCGATTGCGTCGGTTCGCCGCAGGCGACACCGAAGGCATGTGGTCGAACCCTTCGGCGGCAGGTAACGTTCGACGGAGCGGACGGTCAAGCGGATCTAGCCGAGAATGACGGCTTCGCGACAATATGTCACCAGCTGCCTCCATCGAACCCCGGGCAAAAGTCCAGAGCTCTTGAGCCGAAAAATCCTTCCGCAAATTTACCGCTTCCGGCATGACGCGAGCTTGTTTGTGGCGGCTCGCTATGTTTGAATTTCCATTCGGCGCCGGGCGGCGCAAAGCTTCTGCTATCTCGGGCGGCGCCCTTCGTTGGCGGCGAAGAGTTTGGCGTCTTCTGCAAGAGGCGCCTTTTCCAGCAGCAAATGCGGAGAAACTACTCGTGAATAGCGTTCAGATGGCTATGTTAACGCTTTTTTTAACATTGCTCGCTGGTCTAATTGGTTTTTGTGTTACGCTGTATCTCAAGGAGAGCTGGCTTGATGGAGTATCTAGAGATCAATTTAAAGCGCTGAGAAACATGATTGGTTCATTGCTTGCCGTATGCCTTGCTTTTTTATTGGTAACGGCAAAAAACAATTTTGATAAGAAGGTTGAATTGGTAAGAGCGCAGGCGTCTAATGTTATTTTGCTCCATCGCGTGCTGGATTTGTTGGGTGACGAGGCCAGCGAAGCCAGAACAAAAATAATACGCACGCTACAAGGACAGATCGACCTCTTGCAGGTCGCGCGTCACGACAATATCGATCAAAAGGAGGCTTTTAAGAAAGCCAAGATCGATTCGTTTCGCGAAGCCGTGCTCGCTATAGAAGCGAAAGATCAGAATAAATCATGGGCGAAGTCGACCGCTCTTAATTTGACGCAAGAAATCACCGGCATAAGATGGAAAATATTTAACGAATTGAACGCCAATATTCCACTGGAAGTGGTCCTATTCCTGATCGCTCTGCTGGTAACTGTATTCTTCAATTTTGGCGTCATCTCGCACAATCACTGGACTGCGGCGTTTGGGCTGATCGCGGCGTCCATGTGCGTCTCGGGGGCAATCTTTCTACTGGTGGAGCTTGATCGGCCATTCCAAGGATTTTTCACTGTTCCAACCGAACCTCTGAAGTCCGCGGTCGATATTATCAAGATGGAATAGGTTGGTAGCCCGCCGCGCCCGCGGCGACGCCGGAAGTTCGCCTGGCGAGATCGTCATCGAACGCGGCAATTTTCGCTCCTATTTTCCGCTCGCGACGTCAATAAATTTGAGCGTCGTCGTCAGCCTTCGGTTATGGCCGTTCAACCGACAAGGCTTTTGACAATTTGACGCAGCCGCCTCCTAATGCCGCCAAAAAAGGAGGCGTCCTTGCCCGAATTGTTCAAGCATCTGTCCGCCGCGCAAATGGCCGCGCTTTTTTGCCTGAGCGCTCTCGCTCTAACCTGGTCGGGCGTTTTTCTTTTCCAACGGCTCATGCACTCATGGATACATGGGCGTCGCAACGCCAATGAAATGGTCGGACTGACCTTGGCGGGGTTTGCCGCGCTATACGGCATTCTGCTCGGATTGCTGGCGGTCGAGGCCTTTCAGGATTTCTCCGCCGTCAAGGATATCGTTTCCAAAGAGGCGGCGACGCTCGCGGCCCTCCGCAGGGATATTGGCGGCTTCCCGCAGCCGATCCGGACCGAGCTGCAGGAAGAGTTGCGCGCCTATGCGCGCGAGGCGATCGACGCCGTCCACCCGCCGCCCGACATTGCTCAGAATCCACATTCGTCGTCGCCGGGATTGGACGCGCTGTTCGCGCTGGTGATGAATTTTCAGCCCCAGCTCAAGAGCGAGGAGATGATTCAGACGGAAGCGTTCACGCGATTGAACATGCTCGTCGAGCATCGTCGCTATCTCATCGGCGCGGGCGAGGACGGCATTCCGAGCGCATTGTGGTGGGTGGTTTGTCTCGGCGGCGTTATATTGATTGGCCTGATGTGGCTCTTCGACATGGAACTCCATGTCCATCTGATTCTCAGCAGCGCGATGGGACTGTTTCTCGGCTCGGTGGTGTTTCTCATCGCTGCGCTCGACAATCCCTTCAACGGGGGCCTGACGGTCAGTTCGGGGCCGATCGAATCGGTGCTGAAACTCATGGAGCGCTGATCGAGCCGCGCGTCTTGGCGCGACGCGGCGGCGCGAACCGAACAGTCTAGGGACTTAACCGGGGCCGCTCGGCGGACTTGCGCCGGCGCGCGCCGGCTTGATCGGTCCGACGTCGACCTGAATCTCGTCGCCCGCAACGCGAATCTCATAGGGGTGGAGCGCATTGCGGACGAGATGCGTCACGCATTTGCCGCTGGCGCCGTTGAACCCCCATTGATGGTGCGGGCAGGTGACGGTCTGACCATCGAAAGTGGCGTCGCTCAGCGGCATGTCGGCATGCGGACAGCGCCCGCGATAGGCCTTGAGTTCTCCGCCCGCCGGCCAAACGAGGAGCACGCTTTTTTTGCCGGCGTGAAAGAGGCCCATGCCCCCTTCGCTCACCGCGCCGGCGTTACAGATTGTCGTGAACCCCATCACGATCGCCTTCGGAAAATCAGTCTCCATCCGGCGAGTGCAAGTTGCGGACCAGCGCGGCCATAGGCTGGGCGCGCTGGCGCAGAAGTATACGCGGCGAAGGCCTGTAGCAAAGAGAAAGCAGTTTTGAACGTCTCGCTGAGGCTCGTGCCCGGCCGTCCCGGATGGATAGCCGGACCCGTGCTGCTTTCCGACAATTTTTGTTTCAATCGCCAGAGCACTGGATGCATACGAAATGAAATTGGCGCCGTTGGCCGACGTTGTATTGAGCGCCAAAGGGCAAAGCGCCTGCAGCCGCTACCCAAGGGGAGACTTCGTCAAAGCCGGGAACATGCACCCGATCACGTTTCTATGACGACCGGGATGCCGATCTGGTTGGCAACGGGGGTATAAAGGTCTGCCTGAACATCGGGCGTTTCGAGCGACACGATTAACGAGTATCGCGCGGTCTTATCCCAGGCGCCAAGATGTGGCCGTTTGTTCCACCATCCCATGGTGGGATACACCGCTATATGCCCACGCGCAGCTAAGTCGATTGCCCTGCCGCGCCACGTATCGGAGTGAATGGAGCCCAAAGAGGCTAATGAGTGGCGTCGACCAAAATCCCAGCCTGGATCGGGGATCAATGGTCCCTGGTAGTCATCATCTCGGACAAATTTATTGATGCGTTGCTGAAACATTGTGTCTGTTTCAAGCGGCTTGCGTACGGCAAAGCGAAGTCCGTGAGACTGGTAGCCGTACCGTTGAGTCCAGCCTCGTGATCCCGGACTTGGTTCTATGAAGTAAGACAAGGTCACGCGCATGGAAACCTCGGCATTTTGTAGCGCTTCGAGCGCTTCGCGAGGCCAGGGCAGAGCGTGCAAATTCATATCGCGGGTTTTCACATCTCCTTCGTCCTTGTAGAAGGGCTGAATCTCGCTCTCGGCAATGAGCGTGAGCGAATTGTCGAGGCTCGATAGAAGACGTCGCATATTCGGGGTTCCGTGGCCGAAACAACGTAGCAATCCACGATAATCGATTTGACGACGAGCATTGGTAAACCGCGCCCTCATTGCTTGCGACCATTCGGCTGAGTGAACGAGCAAGGCTCGAACAGTCTCGGGGGCAAGGCCTGGGTATTTCGACCAGACCATTGCGGCCAACCGCGCCGCCAGTGCGGTTGCCGCGCTTGTATCACCGAAGGTGGTAAGCGCCCCGCGCCCGATCATGCTATGCGACGCGCTTAAAAGCTGAAGATCATCGAGATAATCCGGTTCGGGTACGGCGGGGTTCGTCCCCATGTTACCCGCCTCCATCACGATGTCCGGCTTGATCGCCCATTTACCCCAAGTCATCGAGGTACAGCTACAGGGCGAAAGATCGCCGGGTTGAGCAAGGGGATTCCAGTCAGGCCACTTTGTGCTGTCGATTGAGAATTTATCGGTGCAACCCCCAACGGTTAATGCATTCCATGCCTGTGCGGGATCATGAATGCCGTCGGTCAGGTTTGAATTGGCATAAAGGTGACGTTGCGATGGATCGGTGTTGCCCGCCGAAACCAGCATCAAACGGCGCGGTCCGTCGTCGACGCCAGCGGCAAGCGCATCGATGGCCGCAGACCAGGATGAAGGACGGCCTCGGTCCCTTCCATCTTGAGCAGTAACGGCCATGCAGAAGACGCGTTTGCGATCCGCGGTTACTTCGACGCGGTAAGTACTCTCTTGGGTGACGGCACCATATAGTTCGGGATCGTGCGGGTTGGCGCGGTTGACGATTTTTACGGATTCAAGCCGATGGCCTATTTCCAGGTTAGCCGATGAAGACAGCGCCTCGGTTAGATCGCCATAGACAGCGAGTCCCGCCATCGGCGTTCCATGGCCTTCACGATCATCCACGCCCCAAGCTGGCCGATAGGTATGCAGGTCGTGGGGATCGGCAACAGGAGAAAGAAGCGGGTGACCGGCATTGAGTCCGGTGTCGAAAAGACAGATGTAAGGTGAGACGGACGAACTTACAGTTGTTCGCGACAGCAATTCGTCTATCCATTGCTGCTGGTCACTGACCATCATCTCTGAAAAGAATGCCGCCGTCTCCTTGGGCAGCCTGATTTCGGCAATCATGCCAAGAATGTCGATGGATCGAGACAGGTTGGCAGCCGTCCCTCGAACAAGAACAACCGTGCGATCGACGAAGTTGATGACCTGGTCTTTGACCAACAGTTGGAATTGCGGCGCAAACTGCCTCAAGCGAGACAGGTGGTCGACCGCGCTAGCGCGGCGCAACCAAAGTTCCCAGGTGATTTCGGTATCAAGATCGGGAAAAGGAAGGGTCTCTTCCGTCCAGAGCGCTTCCATCGCTGCGATTTTTATGTCGCTGATGCTTTCGACCAAATCCTGGTTCTTTGGCCGGGACAAGCCTGCTTCGACGCGCGGCTTCGTTTCCTTGTCCCTGTAGTCGGTAATTCGACGCAGAAACAAATCGAGCTTACCGTCAGGCACAAAGACGATTGCCTGGGTACGGTTTTGCGGTGTCGTCTTGACGGCACAAAGTTCGATGCCACTCGGTGTGAGATCGAGACTCTCGAATTTGAGCGGGAAGTTGGGCTCGCTTTCGAACTCAAGATAAATGCCAAAGCCCGCGTCGAGTCCGAATGCCTTCTGTTCTTCGACACGTTGGTCAGCGATCGGTTTCGCTGCTTCAATTTTAGCGAGCAAGTCGGCCGCGTGCCGCGATCGGTATCGCGCGGGGAGACTCATGCGCTCATGCGGTGCCGCATTTGGGCTGGTAAATCGGGTCGGCTCAATAGGTGTCGGAACGATTAAATGCGGGTGCTGAGCCATGCTGCTCCTATCAATATGCGCTATTCGTTAGAAACCTGCTTATGCGTTACAGCGAACTTTCGATCTTCAATCGCGCGCGCGAGGTCCGCCTGCGCTACGAAATCGCGCTCATGAACGAGCGCATCCTTAATGGCGTCTTCGCAGGCTCGCGTAATGTCCGCAAAATTCAGCCGCTCTGCGAGCGCCGCAGCTTTTGTCCATTGTATCCTCTTGGTCGGAAATCCGCTGAGTATAGAACGTAGCGTTTCCACGATCCTTTCCGCATCAGGCAAGGTGTATTCGATCACGTCGTCGAAACGACGGAATAACGCTCTATCCAGCATTCCGACATGATTGGTCGCCGCAATCACCAAGCTGTCGGAGTTATCTTGTTCGACCATCTGCAAGAAACTGTTCAGCACACGGCGTATCTCGCCGACATCGTTCGTGAAGCCCCGCGACGATCCTATGCTGTCAAACTCGTCGAAGAGGTAGACACCGCGCGTCTGGTTGAGCGCCTCGAATATCAGCCGCAATTTCGCGGCAGTCTCACCCATGAATTTCGTAATCAGGCCGTCCAGCCGCACAACAAACAACGGCAGGCCAAGTTCTCCAGCCAGGGCAGACGCGGTCATCGTCTTGCCGGTACCCGGATTGCCAATGAGCAGAAGCTTGCGTCGTGGCGAGAGCCCCTTGTTTCGTATGACCTGAACCGCGCGATGCTCCCTGATGACGCGTTCCAGTTTGCTTCGCGTTTGAGCGCCAAGAACCATTTGCTTCAAGCGGACGCTCGGATAAGAAACGCTTAGCAGCTCGGCGATTTCGCCGCGCGGGCGAGCCAAGGGGATCGGCGACTTCGACGGCAGCTGGGGGCGCGATTTGGCGCGATCGATCATAAGGCGGATTTCGTCGGCGACTTTGCCGTGGCCCATGCGCGCTTCATGGGCCGCAATCTGCATGGCAATCGCGTAAAAGTGCGCTTCATCTCCCTCGGTCAGGGATGCGATGAGCGCTTTGACTTGATCGGCGCTGGCCATGATTAAAGTCCCGATCGCAACACTAAAGCAGAATCATATGTGGCGTAAGAGATTAAAGGACCGCCAATTTTTTAGGCACTCTGGTGCGGGCGGCCGGAATCGAACCGGCACAGGCCTTGCGGCCCTACGGATTTTAAGTCCGTTGCGTCTACCAGTTTCGCCACGCCCGCAAACCGCTCGTATATAGGCGGCGCCGCGATGGAACGCCAAGCGGTTTATCTCCGGCGCCTCGGCTTGGCGTCGGGCTTGGCGTCGGGCTTGCCGATCGGCGCCTGAAACGACAGTCCCGTATCCCAAGGAAAGAAGATCCAGGTGTCCTGCGAGACTTCGGTGACGAAAGTGTCGACCATCGGCAGGCCCTGCGGCTTGGCGTAGACGGTGGCGAAATGCGCCTTGGGCAGCATGTCGCGCACCGCCTTCGCCGTCGCGCCGGTGTCGACGAGATCGTCGATGATCAGCACTTCGGCGCTGGGCCGGGCAAGAATGGTTTCGGTCAGCGGCTTCAACACCTGCACGTCGCCGCGCTCCATCTCCTCATGATAGCTCGCGACGCAGACCGTTTCGACGACCGTTAGGCCGAGTTCGCGCGCCACGATCGCGGCCGGAACGAGACCGCCGCGCGTCACCGCGACGATCGCCGAAAATCCGCCGATCGAGGCGAGACGCCAGGCGAGCGCGCGCGCGTCGCGATGAAACATGTCCCAGGAGACCGGAAAGATTTTGTCGGACCCGTACATCTGCTTCGAGCCTCCGCCGTCGCGTCAACGCGCCAGTTCTTTGGACAGCGATTCGATCATCGCCCGCGTCGCCTGCGCCGCGCGGGACAAAAGCGCCGCGTCGCGGCAGCGCAGCACGATCTGGTTTCTAATTCCGCCGCTGGTGAAGGCGGGATAGGAGCCGACGCTGACGCCGTCATGCGCGCGCGCGATCGCTTCCAACCCTTCGGCATAGGCGCCCTCGGGAACGCCGTCGGCCTCGACCGTCTCGACGAGCACCGGCGGTCCGGCCGCGAGCCGCGGGCCGACCACGTCCATCATGTTCTGCATGATCATCGGCACGCCAGCCATGACGATGACATTGCCGATCCAAAATCCCGGCGCCTTGGAGATGGCGTTGAAAATCAACTCCGCGCCCTTCGGAATGCGCGCCATCCGCCGGCGCGCGGCGTTCAGCTCGGCTTGCGAAAAGCGTTCGCTGAGCAGGGCGATCGCGCGCGGGTCCTCGCCGATGTCGACGCCGAAGGCGCGCGCCACCGCGTCGGCTGTGATGTCGTCATGGGTCGGGCCGATGCCGCCGGTGGTGAAGACATAGGTGTAGCGGGCGCGCAGCGCGTTCAACGCCTCTCCGATCGCCTCCATGTCGTCGCGCACAATTCGCGCCTCCAGCAGGTCGACGCCGATCTGCGCGAGATAATTCGCGATATAGCGTGTGTTCACATCCTGCGTGCGGCCCGACAGGATTTCGTCGCCGATCACCAGAACCGCCGCGCTTGCCGGCCTGTCGCCCGCATTTCCTTGCGCCATCGCCGGCCTCCCTGGCGCGATTATGACCATGGCGGCGGCGAACGCCAGCCCTGGCGTTCATTCCGCGGGGACGGCCGGGACGAGGGAGAATTGCTCGACGGCGCGCGCCAGGCGGTGCAGCACGCCCAGGCAGGCGGCGACAAAGACAATGTCGAGCGCGGGCGAAGCGAGACTTGCTTCCTGCAGAATCTGTCCCACGGCGCTCAGCAGGCTGACGCCCGCATAGGTCGAGAGCCCGTTGCGGCCAAGCAGCGTGAAGAACGGAAAAAGCCGGGTCGGGCTCAGATAGGCGGTGACCTTTGAGAAGTGCAGCGCATAGGCGAGCGCGACGAAATCGATGATGCGCACGACGCCAAGGTCCGTCTTGTCCCAGTCGAGATAACGGCCTGCTTCGTCGACAAGCCCTGGCGCCAGGCCGAAAACATTGGAGACGATCAGCGTCGAACCGAGAGTGACGGCGAGCGCCAGCCGATAGGCGACGCTATGAAAAGGCACGCCCCGGGTTTTGATCGCCCCGCCGCAGTAGATTCCCAGAGCGAACATGAACTGCCAGGCGAACGGATTGAAATACCAGTAGCCGGGCTCCGGCCATGTGGGAACATTTATTCCCAGCAGGCGCGCGCCTGCATAGAGCGACGCCGATGCCGCCAGCATGAGCGGGCCGCCGCGCAAGGCGCAGGCGAGAAGCGCCGGAGCAAGCGCAATCAGTGCGATATAGAGAGGCAAAATATTGAAATAGGCGACCTGGTGGCTGAGCGCCAGAATCGCGACGACGCCCTTCGCCGGATCGGCGAAAGGCGCGGCGCGGCTGCTCTCGGAGCCAAGAAAATCCCAGGGGCTCGCATAGGTCGCGAAGCCGTAAAGCGCCAGCGCCGCCGCCGTCAGAGCCAGATGGACGCCGTAAAGACGCAGGGCGCGCCCGCCGAGCGCCGCGGTCGCATCGAGGACGCTCCGCCTGAACTTCTCGCCATAGGCGAGGGCGATCGATACGCCCGAGAGAAACACAAAGCCTTCGGCAGCGTCAGAAAAGCCGAAATTACGCGGCGTTATCGCGCCGAGCACATTGCCGGGAATGTGGTTCACGAGGATGACGGCAAGAGCCGCGCCGCGCCAGAAATCTATTCCCTCGACTCTTTTTCCCTGCACGCGCGTTTCATGCCCCCTGGCGCCGGCGCTAAGCCGGTCGCCAGCGCTAGAGTAGCAAGCCGCATGCCTCCTCTTGATAGCGATTCGCGGTCGGCCCGCCAAGATCGCGTTTCCCGCTTTCGCGGACGATTAGCGGCGGCAGGCCTTCATAGCCTTGCGTTGCCGCCTCAAACCATTACCTTGTCGGATATCTTCGCCAAAGAAATCCGAGCCGCCGCCCTAGATGACCTTTATCGAATCCCATCTCGCGCCCGCCGCACGCAAGAGCGGGCAGATCAAGCTGCACAGGCCCGAGGATTTCGAGGGCATGCGCGCCGCCGGCCGGCTGACCGCCGAGGCGCTCGACATGCTGGTCGAACATGTCCGGCCCGGCGTGACCACGCAGGCGCTCGACGATCTGGTGTTCGACTTCGCCCTGGCGCATGGCGCCTATCCGGCGCCGCTCGACTATCGCGGCTACCGGAAATCGATCTGCACCTCGATCAACCATGTCGTCTGCCACGGCGTGCCCGACGCCAAGCCGCTGCGCGAAGGCGACATTGTCAATATCGACGTGACCTTCATCCTCGATGGCTGGCATGGCGACGCCAGCCGCATGTTCGCCGTCGGCGAAATACCGCGGCGCGCGCAGCGGCTGATCGACGTCACCTATGAGGCGCTGCAGCTCGGCGTCGCGGCGGTCAAACCCGGCGCGACGACCGGAGATATCGGCGCGGCGATTCAGCATTATGCGGAGAGCGAGCGCTGTTCGGTCGTGCGGGATTTCTGCGGCCATGGCCTCGGGCGCGTTTTCCACGACGAGCCGAATATTCTGCATTATGGCGCGAAGGGCGAAGGCGTCGAACTGCGCCCCGGCATGTTCTTCACCATCGAGCCGATGATCAATCTCGGCCGCTCGCAGGTGAAAATATTGTCGGACGGCTGGACAGCCGTCACCCGCGACCGCTCGCTTTCCGCGCAGTTCGAACATTCGGTCGCGGTCACCGAAACCGGCGTCGAAGTCTTCACCAAGTCGCCGGCGGGGCTCGACAATCCCTCAGCCGCTCATGCCGACGCATGAAGAAGGCGGCTGACGCCGCATCAGGCGAAGGCCCGGGCCTGCGCGATTCCGCGCCGCATTATCACGGTCATCGACAGCGTCTGCGCGATCGCTTCATGGACGCGGGCGAGGCGGCGCTCGCCGATTATGAGATGCTGGAGCTGCTGCTGTTTCGCGCCATCGCCCGACGCGACGTGAAGCCGCTCGCCAAGGCTTTGATCGCCCGCTTCGGCTCCTTCGCCGAGACGGTCGCGGCGCGCCCGGAGCGGCTGCGCGAGGTCGACGGACTCAGCGAAGCCGCGATCGTCGAAATCAAGCTGGTCGAGGCCGCGGCGAAGCGCCTGGCGCGCGGCGCCTTGCAGAAGCGCCCGGTTCTTTCTTCTTTCATGGAGGTGCTCGATTATTGCCGCACGGCGATGGCGTTCGCCGAACGGGAGGAATTCCGCATCCTTTTCCTCGACAAGCGCAACGCGCTGATCGCCGATGAGGTCCAGGGCGTCGGAACGATCGACCATACGCCGGTCTATCCCCGCGAAATCGTCAGACGGGCGTTGGAGCTCGGCGCGAGCGCGCTCATCCTGGCGCATAACCATCCTTCCGGCGATCCGACGCCATCAGCCGCGGACATACGCATGACCAAGGACATCGCCGCGATCGCGCAGCCCTTCGGCATTACGATCCACGATCATCTCATCGTCGGCCGTCACGGCCATTCCAGTTTCAGGGGGCTCAAGCTCCTTTGACGCCAAGCGCCGCCACGCTCATCGAGGTTGACGCCATTCGTTCTGGAACGGGCTGACCCATTTGTCCTATTTCGTCACGCCGCTCATCATCGCCACCGCGCTGTTCATGGAGCAGCTCGACGGCACGGTGCTCGCGACGGCGCTGCCGGCGATGGCGGCCGATCTTCACGAAGATCCGGTGGCGCTGAAACTCGCGCTGACCTCTTATCTTCTCTCGCTCGCGGTTTTCATCCCGCTGTCCGGATGGGCCGCCGACCGCTTCGGCGCGCGCCGCGTCTTTCGCGCGGCGATCATCGTCTTCACCTTCGGCTCGATTCTCTGCGGCCTCTCGAATTCGCTCGGCGCGATCGTGGTCTTTCGGATCGTGCAGGGAGTCGGCGGCGCGATGATGACGCCGGTCGGACGTCTGGTGTTGCTGCGCACTTCAGCCCGCGAGGACCTCGTGCGCGCCATGGCCTATCTAACGATCCCGGCGCTGATCGGGCCGATGATCGGTCCGCCCGTCGGCGGCTTCATCGCAACCTATTTTGAGTGGCGCTACATTTTCTGGATCAATGTGCCGATCGGCGCGCTCGGCGTCGCGCTCGTCACGCGATTCATTCCGGATCTGCGCGAGGAATGGACGCCGCCGCTCGACATCGCCGGCGCGATCCTGTCGGGCGTCGGCCTCTCCTGCCTCGTCTTCGGCCTCACCATCGCCGGGCGCGGCTTCGCGCCGACGCCGGTCGTGGCGACGATCGTCGTCTTCGGCGCCGCGGCGCTCATCGCCTATGTCCGCCACGCCAAGCGCACGTCCTATCCGATCGTCGATCTCGATCTCTTGCGCATCCCGACATTTCGCGCGGCGGTCTTCGGCGGCTTTCTGTTTCGCATCGGACTTGGCGCGACGCCCTTCCTGCTGCCGCTCCTGCTGCAAGTAGGTTTTGGACTCTCAGCCTATGAGTCGGGTCTTCTGACCTTCATCGCGGCGGCGGGCGCGATCGCGATGAAGACCACCGCCCAGCCGATCCTGCGCATGTTCGGTTTCCGGCGCGTGCTGATCGTCAATGCGCTTATCTGCGCCGGCTTTCTAGCCCTCTGCGCCACTTTTACGGCGGCGACGCCGCATCTGTTCATCATGGGCATGCTTCTCGTCGGCGGCTTCTTCCGTTCGCTGGAGTTCACCGCGCTCAACGCCCTCGCCTATGCCGATGTCGATCAGGAGGCGATGAGCCGCGCGACGAGCTTCGCCTCCGTCGCCCAGCAATTGTCGCTGTCGACCGGCGTCGCCATCGGCGCCGCGGCGCTGGAGGCGGCTCGGGCGCTGCGCGGCGGCGGCGCGCTGCAGGCGGCGGATTTTGCGCCGGCGTTTCTCGTCGTGGCGGCAATTTCGGTAACCGCCGTCACGCAGTTCCTGCGGCTTGCGCCTAACGCCGGCGCGGAGCTGGTGGGACGCAGGGCGCCGAAACGCTAAGCCGGTCAGCGCCGCCCCCGAAACCCCGTCGCAAGCACGTAGAGTTCGGCGGAATCCGCCCGGCTCGCGGCGGGCTTCACATGGCGCACGGTCGAAAAATCGCGTTTCAGGCGCGCGAGCAGCTGGCCTTCCGTGCCGCCCTGCAGAACCTTGGCGACGAAGAAGCCGCCTTCCGCCAGCACGTCGCAGGCGAAGTCGGCGGCAAGTTCGGCGAGCGCGACGATGCGCAGATGATCCGTCGCCCGATGGCCGATGGCGTTCGCGGCCATGTCCGACAACACGCCATCGGCCGCGCCGCCGAGCATGTTCTGGATAAAGTCCGGCGCATCCTCGTCGTTGAAATCCTTCACCGCGAAGTCGACGCCGACGATCGGCTCCATGTCGAGAAGATCGACGGCGACGACCTTGCCCTTACCCTCCTTCGCCTTCACCCGCGCGGCGGCGAGCTGCGACCAGCCGCCGGGCGCGGCGCCGAGATCGACGATGCGGCCGCCTGGCTTTAGGAGATGGTAGCGGTCGTCCATCTCGATGAGCTTATAGGCGGCGCGCGAGCGGTAGCCCTCGCGTTTGGCGCGCGCGACGTAAGGATCGTTGAGCTGGCGCTCCAACCACAGCGTCGAGGAGAGCGAGCGCTTGCGCGCGGTCTTGACCCGCGTCTTGAGCGACCGTCCGCCTTCGCGCCCCGATTCTTTCGTCACGCATGCACCTTGTCGCGCGGGCTGAAGACGCCGCCCGGCGCCGGCTCCATGACGATATGCCGTTCGTGGAAGGCGAGCAGCGTGGAGCGGTGGCCGATCGAGACGATCGTCGTGTGCGGCAAGCGCTCGCGCAGCATGGCGTAGATCTCGTCTTCGAGCTCTTCGTCGAGCGCCGAGGTCGCTTCGTCGAGGAACAGCCAGACCGGCTTGGCGAGAAGCGCGCGGGCGATGGCGACGCGCTGCTGCTCGCCGCCGGAGAGGCGCTGCGCCCAATTGTTCTCCTCTTCAATACGCTCCACGAAAGGCGCGAGCCGCGCGGCGCGCAAGGCCTCCTGCATGTCGGCAAGCGAGTGGTCGCGGATATGGCCGGGATAGACGATCGCCTCGGCCAGCGCGCCCATCGGAATATAGGGTCGTTGCGGCGCGAGCATCACCTTCGCGCCGCACGGCGTCAGCACGTCGCCCGTAGCGTAAGGCCATATGCCGGCGATGGCGCGAAACAGCGTCGACTTGCCCGAACCTGACGGACCGGTGAGCAGCGCCGATTTGCCGGCGGCGAGCGTCAGATCGTCGACGGTCACGATTTTGCGGCCGTCGGGCAGTGAAAGCGCCAAATCGCGCAGGCGGATATCCGCGCCATCCGTCGGCGAGACGATCTGCGTCGCCGACATTTCCGACCGCGCCGTCTCGATGGCATGGTCGAAGGACGTCAAGCGATCCAGCACCGATTTGAAATTGGCGAGCGACGTATAGTAATTGATGAAGAAGGTGAGCGCGCTCTCGACCCGCCCGAAGGCGCTCGCCGTCTGCGTCATGACGCCGAGCTGGATGCGGCCGGCGAAATAGAAGGGCGCCGTGATCACATAAGGAATGATCGGCGACAGCTGACCATAGGTCGAGGTGAACGCCATCAGCTGCTTGCGCTTCTGAACGATCGCCAGATAGTTGACGATAATGCCGGCGAAGCGTCGCAGCAGCGAGCCGCGCTCGGCGGGTTCGCCGCCGAGCAGCGCGATCTGCTCGCTATATTCGCGCAATCGCGCCAGCGAAAAGCGGAAATCGGCCTCGCGCCGCTGCCGATCGAAGTAAAGCCCGGTGAGAGAGCGGCCGATCAGATGCGTCACCAGCGTTCCCACCACCGCATAGAGCAGCACCACCCAGAAGAGAAAGCCCGGAATATAAATTTCAGTTCCAGGCAGCGGGTAATTGCCCGACAAGTCCCACAGCACATAGGCAAAGGACACGAGCGAGCTTAAGGTGGCGATCAGCAGGATCGAATAGGTGTAAATGCCGTAGCCTTCCTCCGCGCCGCTGATGAATCGATTGACGTCTTCGGCGATGCGCTGATCCGGATTGTCGGCGCCGCCGCCCGCGATCGCCATGCCGTAATGGGCATGCGCGCCAAGCCAGCGCTCGATGTAATGTTCGGTCAGCCACCGGCGCCAGCGGATGATGAGCATGGACTGCAAGACGAATTCAATGATCACGGAGACGACGTAAACAAACGCCCATGGCGTGAAGACCAGCAGCAGCTGCCGCCAGAACTCCGCGGCGTTCTTCTCCTGAATGGCGTTGAACCAGTCGCGATTGAAAAAGGACAGACGCACGGTGATGCCGACTTGTCCTTGATTAAGAAGCACCAGCACAACCACCATGGCGATGGCGATGGCGCTTTCTCGCGCCGCGAAGGGCTGGAACGGCCAGACGCGCCCCTGACCGCGCTCGCGCGTATCGAAATAGAGATCGGCGATGCGCGTCATCTCCCGAATGACGCCGATGTGCGAAACCGCGTAGACAATGATCGAAAACACCGCGACGGTCAGCGGCATGGTCTCGGGCGGCGCGTAGTCCTTCAACGACTCAGGCCACAAGCCCTCGGCCTGCATAAGGCCGATGAGACCGAAGACGATGGTCTCCGTCGAAAAAATGCAGGCGAAGATTTTCAGGAAGCTCGACATGTGCACGGCGCGCCACGTCGTATAGGCGCAGAGCGCCGAGGCGGCGGCTAGGACAAACAGACTGGAATCGCCCTTATGGGCGCCGACCAACGCGGTAAGGGCAGCGAAGACGGCGACCGCCACGCTCAATTTCTGCATCGTTCACCTTGGATATGAGGAGCCGCTCGGCCCGCCGCGAACGCATCGCCGACGACGACATTCTGAATTCCATGATAGAGGAATCAGTCCTCTTCAGGAATGACCGCATCGCCGTTGACATGCGCGACGAGCACGGGCGAAGCCTTGAAGGTCAACACTCGGCGCGGCGTAATCGTGGCCTCGACGCCGGTTTTCGGATTGCGGCCAACGCGCTCACGCTTGGCGCGCACGTTGAAGGTCCCGAAGGACCGCAGCTTTACGGATTCGCCGCGCAGCAAAGCTTCGCTGATCTCGTCGAAGGTCGCGTCCAGAATCTTGCGGGCTTCGGCGCGGGAAAGGGAAGGACAGCAGCCGTAGACGGCCTCTCGCAGAGCCGCCCGCGTCAGGGTGCTGCCTGGAGCAGTTCTTCTTACCATGCGAACAAAGCGCCCAATGCTCGCTTTATCGGGAATGGGCCGAACACAACTCCCCCTCGAAGCTTCTGGCAATCGTCACTAGAGCAATAAACGGGCGCTGCGTCCCGGTTGAGATAGTACGCATAAATTACCTATTTGCAAGGACAGTCAAGAGTTCGGTCGGCGGCCGGCGAGACGGCCCGCGACGCCGCGATGGGACGAAATCGATCCGGTCAACCCGCCAATTTCACCTTATGTTGCGCCACCGGAATCATGGCGCGCACCTTGCGAATGCGGTCGACGTCGACATAGGACGACACGAGCCCCGGCCCTTCCGAGGCCTTCGCGACGACATGTCCCCAAGGATCGGCGATCAGCGAATTCCCATAAGTGAAGCGCGTCTCATGCCCGGCTTTATGGGCGCCGGTCTGCGCCGGGGCGCAGAGATAGGCCTGCATTTCGATGGCGCGCGCCCGGCACAGCACTTCCCAATGATCCTTGCCGGTCACCAGCGTGAACGCCGCCGGCAAGGCGACGATATCGACCCCCTTTTCCGCGAGCGCCTGGAAAAGATATGAGAAGCGCAGATCGTAACAGATGGCGCAGCCGACGGTCAGGCCCTCGCAATCATAGGTGACGACGGAATCGCCGGGCTTGAAGGCGGCGCTTTCGTGATATTTCGCGCCATCCGGCGCGGTGATGTCGAACATGTGGATCTTGCGGTAGCGCGCCACCTCTTCGCCTTCGCGATTGAAGGCGACGCTGGTATTGTGCAGCCGCTCCTCGCCGGGCGTCTTTTCGAGAATCGAGCCGGCGTGAATGAAGACCTTATGCTCGCGCGCGAGCGTCCGGCACATTTCATAAGCCGGGCCGCCCGGCAGCTCTTCGGCCGCCGCCATCTTTTCGGCGCGCGACCCGCCGATGAAATCGAACACTTCCGGCAAGCAAATCCAGTCCGGACGCTCCTGAACGACAGCGCGCTCGATCATGGCGCGCGCATTGGCGAGGTTCAGGGCTTTGTCGCCCACCGAATTCATTTGAACCAGAGTGACCTTCATCGACCGTCCGTTGTTCTCTTGCCATTGCGCGCCGTAACAGCCGCGCGATCCACTTATTATACGGGCCGACGCCGTAGGTATAGATCGAATTACGCTAGCGCGGCAAAGCCGCCGAAGGACCAAGATCGCAACGGCCTCCTCGCAACGCTGCGATGCAAAATTCGACCATTTGGGCGCTGGTCGGAATCGGCCGATCGGCGCATTCCACCATCAATCGCGGATGGCAGTAGCGAATGCAGGCTGTATGCACGAGGCGCGCCGCAAGCTGCGCGTCGCCCTTGACGAATTCGCCGGCGTCCATGCCCGATCGAATGACCTCCTCGATCGCGGCGTCGATCCGGTCGATATGTTCCGATATGATCGGCCAATTCTCGATGAGCGCCGCTTCCACCATGTCGTGAAGCTTGCGATCGGCGACGTAACGCGCGGCGTTCATCGACTCATTCGACAGGATGAGCGCGCGCAGCCGCTCCTCCGCCGCGCCCGGCCCGCGCGCGATGCCCTGCGCCGCCTGTTCGACCTCGCTCATCAACTGCCGCGCGACGGCGGCGTTGATTTCCGACTTGGCGCTGAAGAAACGATAGACATTGGCCGGCGACATCCGCAATTCCCGGGCGATGTCCGCGACCGTCGTCTTCTGGAAACCGATCTCGCGGAACAGCCGTTCGGCCGTGGCGATGATTTTCGCGCGCTGCTCGATTTCGCGCGCGCTCTGCGCGCTCGCGCCCATGACGCTCATTCGGCCGCTCCCCTCGCAAGCCCGTCGGCCAAAGTCTCGACCCGCGCGCCATCGGATTCGGCCAGTCCCTCGCCAAGATGACGGCGAAACCACGTCGCGTAAAGCGCCGGCAGGAACAGGACGGTGAGAAAAGTGGCGACGAACAGCCCGCCCATGATGGTGAGCGCCATCGGACCCCAAAAGGCCGAGCCAGACAATGGAATCATCGCGAGGATCGCGGCAAGCGCCGTCAGCGCGACTGGCCGAACCCGCCGAATTGTCGCGCCGATGATCGCCTCTCGATACTTTTCGCCGCGCTCGAGATCCTGTCGCACCTGATCGACAAGGATGATCGAATTGCGCATATCCATGCCGGAAAGCGCGATGAGGCCGAGCAGCGCGACGAAGCCGAAAGGCGCATGGGCGAGGTTAAGCGCGAGCGAGGCGCCGATGACGCCGAGCGGCGCGCTCATCATCACCAGCGCGACGCGGGTGAAATTCTGCAACTGGAACATCACGATCGTCAGCATGACGAGCCCGACGAGCGGAAACACCGCGAAGATCGAGGCGTTGCCTTTTTGAGATTCCTCGATCGCGCCGCCAATTTCGATGCGATAGCCCGGCGGAAGAGTCTCGCGAATTTGCGCGAGGCGCGGCCAGATGCGCGTCGTCACGTCCGGCGCCTGCACGCCGTCCTTGACGCCTGAGCGCACCGTGATGCTCATGTCGCGATTGCGCCGCCAGAAAATCGGCTCTTCGTGCTCATAGACGATCTTGGCGACCTGCGAGACCGTCACCGTCTTGCCGTCGCGCGTATAGACGACCATGTCGCCGATCCTCGAAAGATCGCCGCGCTCCTGGGGAACGGCGCGCGCGACCACTTCGACCTGATCGATCCCGTCGCGCAAGGTCGCGATCGTCACGCCGGAAATCGCCAGGCGAAGCCGGTTCGACACGTCCTGCGGCGTCAGTCCAAGGAGCCGCGCGCGATCCTGGTCGATGATGAGGCGCACGCGCGGCGTCTGCTCGTTCCAATTGAGGTGCGGATCGTCGACGCCCTCATCTCCGCGCATGACGTCGCGGACCCGATAGGCGATGGCGCGCACCTTCGCCGGATCGGCGCCGACAACGCGAAACTGCACGGGAAAGCCCACGGGCGGCCCGTAATAGAAGCGATCGACGCGGGCGCGCGCCTGCGGCAAGGCGCCATTGGCGATAGCGGTCTCGAGCCTCTTCTTCAAACGCTCGCGCGCCGCGATGTCCTTGGCGACGATGACGATTTCCGCATAGGCCTCGTTCGGCAGCTGCGGATTGAGGCCGAGCCAGAAACGCGGCGGACCCTGTCCGACATAGCTCGTGTAAAGCTCGGCATCGGGATCGTTTTTCAGGAGCATCTCGGCCTGTTTCGCCGCCTCGAGCGAAGCGCCGATCGACGAGCCTTCCGGCAGGCGCAGCTGAAAGAACAGCTCCAGACGCTCCGCATAGGGGAAAAACTGCTTCTGGACGATGAAGAAGCCGAGGACGGCGAGCGCGAAAATGGCGACGACGCCTGCAATCACAACGCCGCGATAGTCGACCGCCCAGGTGACGACGGCGCGCAATCGCCGATAGAACGGCGTCTGGTAGATCGCGTCCGGATCGCTATGGGGATGCAGCTTGGCGAAATCGGGAAGAAGCTTCACGCCGAGATAGGGCGTGAACGTCACCGCGACGAACCATGAAGCGATGAGCGCAACGAGCAGCACCCAGAACATCGAGCCCGTATATTCGCCGACGCTCGAATTGGCGAAACCGACGGGCAGGAAGCCCGCCGCTGTGACCAGCGTGCCGCTGAGCATCGGAAAGGCTGTCGATCGCCAGGCGAAAGTCGCGGCTTTAATGCGATTGAAGCCCTGCTCCATCTTCACCGTCATCATCTCGACGGCGATGATCGCGTCATCGACGAGCAGCCCGAGCGCGATGATCAGCGCGCCGAGCGAAATGCGCTGGAGATCGATGCCAAGCGGCCCCATGAAGATGAAAACGATCGCGAGCACCAGCGGCACGGAAAGGGCGACGACGATTCCCGTCCGAAAGCCGAGCGAGACGAAGCTCACGCCGAGCACGATCACCAGCGCCTCCAGAAAGGAGCGGGTGAATTCGCCGATCGCCTCTTCGACGACCTTCGGCTGATCGGCGATTTTATCGATGTCGACGCCGACCGGCGTTTTGTCGCGCATCTCCTGCACCGCAACGCCGAGGTTCTCGCCGAATCTGAGAACATTGGCGCCCTTCGCCATGACGACGCCGACGACGATCGCCGGCTGGCCCTTAAAGCGCGCGAGAAAACTTGGCGGATCCTCGAAACCGGCATGAATCTCGGCGATGTCGCCGAGGCGGATCACCTTGCCGTTCGCTTCGACTGGAATCGCGGCGATGGCGTCGGCGCCCTTGAGATCGCTCGTCACCTGAACGCGCACGCGATTCGACGACGTCTCGAACACGCCCGCGTCGTTGATGGCGTTTTGCTTGGCGAGCGAATCAAAGATCGCCTGGGGCGGGATGGCCAGGCCGGCGAGCTTCGCCTCGCTGAACTCGACGAAGATGCGGCGGCCTTGGTCGCCATAGACATCGACCTTGGCCACATCCTGCACGGCCAGCAGCCGTTGGCGCAGCGCCTGAACGACCTTGTCGAGAACGTCGTAGTCCGCGCCGTCGCCGGTTACGGCATACATCACCGTATCCACGTCGCCATATTCGTCGTTGACCTGCGGGCCAACCACGCCGGCGGGCAGCGTCGGCGCAATGTCGTGGAGCTTCTTGCGCAATTGATAGAAGAGCTGCGGCACTTCTCTTGGCGGCGTCGTGTCCTTGAAGGTCACTTGCATCGCCAGAAAGCCGGGCTTCGTATAGGTCTCGATCTTGTCGAGGAAGGCCAATTCCTGAAGCTTCTTCTCGATCGGATCGGAGACCTGATCGCGTATTTCGGTCGCGGTCGCGCCGGGCCAAGAGGCGGATATGATGGCGACCTTAATCGTGAAGGAGGGATCCTCGGCGCGGCCGAGCCGCATGTAGGAATAGACGCCGGTGAGGCTGATCGCGATCATCAGAAACAACATCAGCGTCGGCCGTTGAACGGCCCAGCGCGAAAGGTTGACGTCGCTCATCGCCCTGTTCTCACAGCGACTGCCGCGAAATGGCGCGGACTTTCATATTTGAATCGAGCTTGTGGACGCCGAGGACGACGATGCTGTCGCCCTCTTTCACCCCGCCGGCGACAAGCGCGTGGTCCGCCTCCAGGCGCACCAAAGTCACGGGAACGAGTTGCAAGTTTCCTTCGCCGTCAACCTTCCAAAGCGAGGGCCCGGCGCCTTGATTGTAGATCGCCGAGAGCGGGACGCTGACGACGGATTGCGCCTCGGAACCGGAAATGCGCAGCGTCGCGCTCATACCGAGCGCGACCGCCGAATCCGGATTGAGAATCGAAAAGCGCGCCGCGAAAGTCCGCGTGACAGGATCCGCCGCCGGGCTCAATTCGCGCAGCTTGGCGCGATAGACCGCGCCGGGTTTCGACCAGAGCGTCAGGGTCGCCTCGCCCTTGCCGGCCGCGGCGGCGAACGCCTCCGGCAGGGCGACGGCGGCTTCCAATTCGCCGGCGTGCGCGATGCGCACGGCGGGCTGTCCCGCCGACACCACCTGCCCCGGCTCCACGAGCGTCTGGGTGACGACGCCGTCGGCGCCAGCGCGCAGCGTGGCGTAGTCGAGCGCATTGCCGGCGAGTTCGACGGCGCGTTCCGCCCGCCGGAACCGCCCACGCGACTCCTCTCCGCCCGCCCGCGCCCGATCGAGCGCCGCCTGGGCGACCCAGCCCTTGCTGCGCAGCTGGGCGGCGCGCTTCTCGTCGGCCAGGGCCTGCGTCTGCGCCATCCGCGCCGCGGCGAATTCAGCGTCGGCCTGTTCTTTCTGCAGCTGCAAGTCCTGCTCGTCGAGCGCCGCGAGCGGATCGCCCGCCTTCACCCGCTGCCCAACCTCGACGAAGCGCTTGACCACCTTGCCGGCGACTCGAAAGCCCTGATCGGACTCGACCCTCGGCCGGATGGTGGCGACAAATTCGCGCGTCTGCGACTGGGCGGCGTAGCGCGCGGGGGCGACGAGCACCGGGCGCTCGGCGCGCTCGCTTGCCTCCGCGGCGCGTTGATCTTTGCCGTCGCAGCCGGCCAGCGCCGCAGCCAGCAGCGCGAGAAGCGCATAAGCACGCGAATG
The DNA here is from genome assembly GCA_016869555.1 of Alphaproteobacteria bacterium. GTDB lineage: Bacteria > Pseudomonadota > Alphaproteobacteria > Rhizobiales > Beijerinckiaceae > Methylocystis. The sequence goes on from VGDY01000011.1 coordinate 39,989, forward strand.
AGAGCGGAGCATTCAGCTTGTTCCTATGAGGCGACGGCCTGCGGCATTCGTGCTGACGACTTTTAATAATCGTCAGTCATCAGTCATTCGTCAACCGCCCTCACGGCTTTTAGTTGGCCTCGACTCTCGTTCAGGCCGCCAAAGCCGGCGCGATTGGGGCCGGGCGCCTTGTCGCAAGGAAATGATTCTTCTATATGCGGCCTGCTCTTGCGGCCGCATGAACGCAACACAATCTTGGGAGAGCGAGGGGGAGGATCGCGCGGCGGGCTCACAGCGAGCCGCTGTCCTTCGCCTTTTTGAACCGGACCGCTTCGGGGTCCGGCGTTCGCCAGCGAAAGGACAAAGATATGGGAAAAATTATCGGCATCGACCTCGGCACGACCAATTCCTGCGTGGCCGTCATGGAAGGGTCGAGCCCCAAGGTCATTGAAAACGCCGAAGGCGCCAGGACGACGCCGTCGATCGTCGCCTTCACCGACGACGGCGAACGCCTCGTCGGCCAGCCCGCCAAACGTCAGGCGGTCACCAATCCCGACAAGACCTTCTTCGCCATCAAGCGGCTGATCGGCCGCACCTATGACGACCCGATGACCAAGAAGGACATGGGCCTTGTCCCTTATAAGATCGTCAGGGCGAACAACGGCGACGCCTGGGTCGAGGCCTCCGGCAAGCAATATTCGCCGTCGCAGATTTCAGCCTTCATTCTGCAGAAGATGAAGGAGACGGCCGAGTCCTATCTCGGCCAGACGGTCACGCAAGCCGTCATCACCGTCCCCGCCTATTTCAACGACGCTCAGCGTCAGGCCACGAAGGACGCCGGCAAGATCGCCGGCCTCGAGGTGCTGCGCATCATCAACGAGCCGACGGCGGCGGCGCTCGCCTATGGCCTCGACAAGAAACAGTCGGGCACGATCGCGGTCTATGACCTTGGCGGCGGCACTTTCGACGTGTCGATCCTGGAGATCGGCGACGGCGTTTTCGAAGTGAAGTCGACCAATGGCGACACGTTCCTCGGCGGCGAGGACTTCGACATGCGCCTCGTCGAATATCTCGCGGGCGAGTTCAAGAAAGAGCAGGGCATCGACCTGACCAAGGACAAGCTCGCCCTGCAGCGCCTCAAGGAGGCGGCGGAAAAGGCCAAGATTGAACTCTCCTCGGCGACGCAGACCGAGATTAACCTGCCCTACATCACCGCCGACGCGACAGGGCCGAAACATCTGACGCTGAAGCTGACGCGCGCGAAATTCGAAGCGCTCGTCGACGACCTCATCCAGCGCACGGTCGAGCCTTGCCGCAAAGCCCTGAAGGACGCCGGACTGTCGGCGGCCGACATCGGCGAAGTGGTGCTCGTCGGCGGCATGACCCGCATGCCCAAGGTGCAGGAGGTGGTGAAGCAGTTCTTCGGCAAGGAGCCGCATAAGGGCGTCAACCCCGACGAAGTCGTCGCCATCGGCGCCGCGGTGCAGGCGGGCGTGCTGCAGGGCGACGTGAAGGACGTGCTGCTGCTCGACGTGACCCCGCTCTCGCTCGGCATCGAGACGCTGGGCGGCGTCTTCACCCGCCTCATCGACCGCAATACGACGATTCCGACCAAGAAGAGCCAGGTGTTCTCGACCGCCGAAGACAGTCAGACGGCGGTCACCATCCGTGTCTTCCAGGGCGAGCGCGAGATGGCGGCGGACAACAAGCTGCTCGGCCAGTTCGATCTCGTCGGCATTCCGCCGGCGCCGCGCGGCATGCCGCAGGTCGAGGTGACCTTCGACATCGACGCCAACGGCATCGTCAATGTCACGGCGAAGGACAAGGCGACCAACAAGGAGCAGCAGATCCGCATCCAGGCCTCGGGCGGCCTCAGCGAAGGCGACATCGACAAGATGGTCAAGGACGCCGAGGCGCACGCCGCGGAGGACAAAATCCGCCGCGAACTCGTCGACGCCAAGAACCATGGCGAAGCCGCGATCCACGCCGCGGAGAAATCCGTCGCTGAATTCGGCGACAAGGTTTCTAGCGCCGACAAGAGCGCGATCGAAGCGGCGATCGCTTCGTTAAAGAGCGCGATCGAAGGCGACAACGCCGATGCGATCAAGGCCAAGACCAATGAATTGGCTCAGGCCTCGATGAAGCTCGGCGAGGCGATGTACAAGGCCCAGCAGGCCGACGCCTCGAGCGCCGGCGCGCCGGAGGCGCCCAAGGACGACGTGATCGACGCGGAGTTCAAGGACGTCGGCGACGACAAGAAGTAATTCGCGAATCCCTTCTCCCGCTCGCGGGAGAGGGTGTCGCGCCCAACGCGTGACGGATGAAGGCCGCCAGGATTGGGCGGCCTTCATAATTTTGTGGCGGCGGCAAGCGCCCGCATCCGACCCTTGCTAACGCAAGGGGCCACCTTCTCCCCCTTCGTAGGAGAAGGGATGCGCGCCCATGGCGGGCGTCGCGCTGACCGTGCTCTATCCTTTTGCGCCAATGCTCAGAATGGCTGATTACCCCTCGCCCCCTGGGCGACGAACTGGTCGCTTTGGCTCTATGACGGCATGGCGCAAGACTTACTCGGCCAGTCCTGAACGCTCGGCTATCAACGCCAAATCGTTTAGAATGGCTGGACCCGACCTTCGGATTGACAAAATGAAACCCTCGCTCGCCCTCGACAATAATCGCGAAGCCGTTCGCGCCGCGGTCAGCCGCCGCAAGGCGGCCAACCCGCGCGTCTTCGGCTCGGTATTGCGCGACGAGGATGAGGACGGCAGCGATATCGACATTCTGGTCGATGCTTTGCCCGGCGCGACGCTCTTTGATTTGGGCGGGCTTCACGCCGAGCTCGAAACTATTTTGGGCGTGAAAGTCGATCTCCTGACGCCTCTGGAGCTTCCCAAGCGTATCAGAGCGAAAATCGTCGCCGAGGCCGTTCCAATATGAAGGACGGCGACGTTTTCGTGCTTCTCGACCAGATCCTCGAAGCGGCTCGCCTCGCGGCATCCTTTGTCGAAGGCATGACTGAAGACGGCTTTCTCGCCGACAAGCGCACGCAGCAGGCGGTCGCCATGAATCTCATTATCATCGGCGAAGCCGCGACCCGATTGGCGCGATCCTATCCGTCCTTCGCCGCAGCGCATGGCGAACTTCCATGGCGCGACATGATCGATATGCGAAATCGCATCGCCCACGGATATGTCGAACTCGACTTTCGCGTCGTCTGGCGAACGGCGTTGATCGATTTGCCGGAGTTGCTAAATCCTCTCGAAGCCATATACGAAGCGGCGGGCGAGCGGATCGGCGGAGCTCCGGAAAAACCGCTCGAAGACTAAGAAATGTCCAAACGCGACTATTACGAAGTTCTCGGCGTCACCCGCACGGTGACGGAAGTCGAATTGAAAATCGCCTTCCGTAAATCCGCGATGCAATGCCACCCCGATCGGCACCCTGGCGACAGGCAGGCGGAGGCGCGGTTCAAGGAATTGAACGAGGCCTATCAGTGCCTGTGCGATCCGCAGAAGCGCGCTGCCTACGACCGTTTCGGCCATGCCGCGTTCGAACAGGGCGGCGGGTTCGGCGGCTTCGGGGCCGGCGAAGGCTTCGGCGCCTCGATGGCCGATATTTTCGAGGATTTGTTCGGCGACGTGATGGGCCGGCGCGGTCGCTCGGGCGGTCGCGAGCGCGGCTCGGATCTGCGCTACAATATGGAGATCACCCTCGACGAGGCCTATCACGGCAAGAGCGCGTCGCTGAAAATTCCGACTTCGGCGACCTGCGAGCCCTGCTCGGGGACAGGCGCGAAAAAAGGCTCGAAGCCCAAGACCTGCACGACCTGCGGCGGCATGGGGCGGGTGCGCGCGCAGCAGGGCTTTTTCGCGATCGAACGCACATGCCCGACCTGCCAGGGACGTGGCGAGATCATCGAGAACCCCTGCCCGTCCTGCTCCGGCGCCGGACGCAAGACGATCGAACGATCGCTCTCGGTCAATGTCCCGCCGGGCGTCGAGGACGGCACGCGCATCAGGCTCGCCGGAGAAGGCGAGGCCGGCCTGCGCGGCGGACCGGCCGGCGATCTTTATATTTTTCTTTCCGTAAAGCCCCATCCCTTCTTTCAGCGCGACGGCGCCGACCTCTATTGCCGCGTGCCGATTTCGATGGTGCGCGCGGCGCTTGGCGGCGAGATCAAGGTGCATGCGCTCGACGGCTCCGAGGTGAAGCTCAAAATTCCCGAGGGCGCGCAGTCCGGACGCCAGCTCAAGGCCAAGGGCAAAGGCATGCCGATCCTGCGCGGACGCGACCACGGCGATCTGCATGTGCAGATCAGCGTCGAGACGCCGCAAAAACTCACCAAGCGCCAGAAGGAGCTGCTCGCCGAATTCGAGGAGGAATCCTCGCATGACACTCATCCCGAGGAGACGGGCTTTTTCGCGCGGATGAAGGATTTGTTCGGCGGATAGAGCATGCTCCCATAGGGCGCCTGCGCGATCGGACGCCGGGCATTTTGCCCGAACGCTTTCAGGCGCGATTCCCTGGCGCCGCGGCGGCGTCTTTCGGACAGTCCGGCCTGGCGCTTTCAAGGGAGAGCCGACATGCCGCAATTCGCTTTCGACGACACGAACATTCACTGGCGACGCCTCGATGGCATCGAACATCTCGCCTTTTCCATACTCGACATAGACGCGACCAATCGTATCGCGCATGTGCTGTTCAAATTCGACGCGAAGCGGCAAATCATCCTGCATCGCCATCGCAGCCTGAACAAAACCTTCGTCATTCAGGGCGAGCATCGGCTCTATGAACCCGACGGCCGCCTGAAGGAAGCAAGGCCCGTCGGGCGCTATACGGTCACCCCGCCGTCGGACGACGCCCATCGCGAAGGCGGCGGCGATCGCGACGTGATCGTGCTTTTCGCGATCTACGGCGACAATGATCCGGTCTATGAACTTCTCGACGATGCGCAGAACATCGTCGGCGCGCTGCGTTTCGACGATCTCGTCGCGCTGAGCGCGCAATAGGCCGGCGGGCGCGGGAGGATTTCATGTCCAATTATTACGGCGCGGCGCATCGCGCGCTTCAGGATGAATTCGATACGCGCCGCCTCGCCGATCTGATGGAAGGCGGCGTGATGCACGCCGAATTCGCGCCGCATGACATCGATTTCATCCAGTCGCGCGACATGTTTTTTCTCGCCACCGTTGATCCGGTCGGCCGGCCGACGGTCTCCTACAAGGGCGGCGCGACGGGGTTCGTGCGCGTCGTCGGACCGAGCGCGCTGATCTTCCCCTGGTACGACGGCAACGGCATGTTTTATTCGGCCGGCAATCTCGTCGAGACGGCGAATGTCGGACTGCTGTTCATCGACTTTCTGAGGCCGAACCGCTTGCGCGCGCAGGGCGCGGCGGCGATTTCGCGCGACCCGTCGCTTCTTGCGGCTTATCCTGGCGCGCAATTCCTTGTCAGCGTGGCGGTCGAAAGCGTCTGGGTCAATTGCCCGCGATATATCCACGCCTATCAGAAAATCGCGGATTCGAAATATCTGCCGGATTCGGCCGGCGATGCGCCTCTGCCCGGCTGGAAGCGGCTCGATGTCGCCCAGGAGGCGTTGACGCCAAAGGACCGCGCCGCCGTCGACGCGGCGGGCGGCGTCATCGATATGGACGCCTATGGGGCGCTCATCGCGAAGGGCGAAGGTTAAGTCGGCGCCGCGAATTATATGCGGCAACCATGCGAGCCTCCAGGCTCGCTTATTTCTTGCCGTCGTCCAAATTCGCCCAAGGGTCTCTGACCGGCCAGGGCGGCGACGTCCTTCGAGGCGCGAGCTTCGATCGACTGGGGCCGACGCATTGTTTTCGGCGCGCGGCTCTCCTATCATCCGACAAAACGGCCCCCGACAGCGGGGGCCGTTTGCGCGTTTCATCGCGCTGATTCGGGGGAGGGGTCTGTGCCGCAGAGATCACAAAAAGCCGGCGGTCGCGTAAACCTCGTGGATAACGCGCGCTTCATCCGCCAGTGGATCGAGAATCCCCGCCTCATCGGCGCCGTTTCGCCGTCCGGACGCGCGCTCGCCAAGACGATGGCGGGTTTCGTCGAACCGGACAGGGACGGGCATATCGTCGAACTTGGTCCCGGCACCGGGCCGGTGACTCAGGCGCTGCTCGCCCGCGGAATCGCGCCGGAGCGCCTGGTGCTCGTCGAATTCGAGACGCGGTTCTGCCATTTGCTCGCCGAGCGCTTTCCCGGCGTCAATATCGTCCAGGGCGACGCCTATGGCCTGAAGGCGACGCTCGACGGCAAGGTCGCGGGGAAAATCGCCGCCGTCGTCTCGAGTCTGCCGCTGCTGGTGCGGCCCGAGCGCGATCGGGTCGAACTGCTGAACCAGGCTTTCGAGCTGATGGGCGAAGACGGGCTGTTCATCCAATTCACTTACGGCCTGACCAAATCGCCGATGCCGATGCATGCCCACGGCGTCAAAGGCGCTTTTGTCGGCAAGGGATCGCCGCCGATCGTGCTCAATATTCCGCCGGCGCGGGTCTGGCGCTATCGCAAGGCCGGCCACGGCGGAAAGCCGAGGGCGTGAAGGCGCGCGACCGCCTCATCGTCGCGCTCGACGTGGAAAGCGTCGGCGAGGCGCGCGCGCTGGTCGCGGCGCTTGGCGAGACGGTCGCTTTCTTCAAGGTCGGAATGGAGCTCGCCTATGCGCCGGGCGGCTTCGATTTCGCGCGCGAATTGAAAGCAAGCGGCAAGCGCGTGTTTCTGGACTTGAAGCTCCATGACATCGGCGTCACCGTGGAACGCGCGACTAGGCAGATCGCCCGGCTCGGCGTGGATTTTCTTACCCTCCACGCCTTTCCTCAGACGATGGCGGCGGCGCGCGAGGGTGCGACAGACAGCGCGCTGAAGCTGCTCGCGGTGACGGTGATGACCTCCTATGACGACGCCGATCTGAAGGAAGCGGGCTACGCCTGCGGCGTCGCCGAACTGGTCGCCCGGCGCGCCTGGCAGGCGAAGGCGGCGGGGGTCGACGGCCTCATCCTGTCGCCGATGGAGTTGACCGCCATTCGCCCCATCGTCGGCCCCGACATGTTGCTGGTCACGCCGGGGGTGAGACCGGAGGGCGCCGACGCCGGAGACCAGAAGCGGGTGATGACGCCGGGAGAGGCGATCGCCGCCTCAGCGGACTATATCGTCATTGGGAGGCCCATTACCCGCGCGGCCGATCCGGCCGCCGCCGCCGAGGCGATCGCCGAAGAGATGAACGGCGCCTGACCGGAGGTCGCGGCATGCCCTACGCCAGCAACGCCGACCTGCCCGAAAATCTCCAGCGCCTCCTGCCCGACCACGCCCAGGACATTTATCGCGAGGCGTTCAATCACGCCTTCGACGCCCGTCACGGCGACCCTCGGCAGGAAGAGGCGGCGCATCGCATCGCCTGGGCCGCGGTCAAGCGAAGCTACGTCAAAACGGCGGCTGGATGGGCGCGGCGATAAGGCTGTGCGAAGGCGCGAGGGCCACTCTAGGGTTAAGACCTAATTAACCATGTTTTGGTTCAGTGGCTTGGTCGACTTGATGGAGGCCGAGGCCATGGACGCGAACTTGTTCTGGTTCAGTGACGAGCAATGGGAGAAAATCGTTCCGCACTTG
>VGDY01000012.1 GCA_016869555.1 Alphaproteobacteria bacterium
GGCCGATCTGCTTCGTCGTGGCGACGCCGGCTTCGTTTTCTTCGAGCAGGATGAAATCGGCGCCGGCGAGGTTTTCGTCGAGTTCTTCCGCTGTCGCCGTCAGCCGTTCGCCATTCGAGGCGTCGCCGGGCCCGCGCCGGTAATGACCGAGTTCGATTCCATTGTCCGCGGTGCGCATATAGAACCAATAGTCGATTTGCGGCGGACAGGGCGCGAGCGTCGCCGCCGCCAGAACCTGATGCAGAAAGCTGCCGCCAAGCGCGAGCAGGCGTGGCGCTCGCGCGCAATCGCCCTTTTCCCCTGCCCTGCCGATCGCCGCCGTCGGATAAGACGCGTCGGGCCACAAGAGATTTAAGAGGTCCAGCAGGTCGCGGTCGGTGCCGAGGGCTTCGGGCGCCGGCGCTGATGTAAAATCGAGCGCGCCGACGGGAGACGTTGGCGCCGCGCGCGTAACTTCGCGCATGGCGAGCGCGCCGCCGACGCTGTTCCAATGCGAGCCGCCGCGCGGAAACAGCGCGATCTCCTGTCTGGATTTTTCCGCGTCAATCAGCGCCGGGCCGTCCACATAGCGCACACGCGTTTCGTCGAGCGCCGCGCGATAGGGCGCGAGCTTATCGGGCATCGATGTCGCGCGCGAAGCGCAGGGCGCGGACTTGGGCAAATCTTCCGCATAGCGCGCCGCCTTCGACGGCGAAATCAGATAGACGAAGCTCTTTCCGCGCGCCTGCGCCATCTCCTGAATCTCGCGCAACGACGAAGACCATGCGCTTAAGCGAGAAGGATCGAAACGGCCATCGCGCGCGCAAAATTCGTTGATATAGATATCCTCATAGAGCTGGCCGTTGCGGCCGATCATGACGCCGGGCGCGGCCGAGCCGCCGAACAGCGAAAAGACCAGCTGATTTTTCGCGCGCACCGAGATCGGAAAAACCGGCGACATACGACCGAGATTCGTCGACACCGCCTTTTGCGTTTCGCCGGAAAGAAAAGCGTCGAGTGTCCAGGGCGCGGGCTTTGGCTTGGCGACGCCGGCAAGCGGCCAGGCGCTGCGGATGCGCAGCTTCGGCCAATCGCGTTCAACGGCGAAATTCCACAAATTGGCGAGGAACAGAAAGGCGATGAAGCCGGCGCAGCCAAAGATCGGCAAGCGCGCGAAGGTGAGCGACTTGAGAAAGGCCCGCGCGAAAGGGGCCGGCGACGCCGCTCCCAATTCCGCTTGATCTTTCTCGACGCGTCTATCCATTTTGGCTTGATCGCCCTTGCGCTTCAAAAGCGAAAGTAGATGAACGGCTTGAAGGGATCGGCCAGTCCCTTCGCCAGCGCCGCAAGGAAGAGCAGCGACAGCGCGCTATTCGACGCCATGGCGTAACGCTGCGCCGCGCTTCCCCAATTGAAGTCCTTGACATAAAGCGACAGCCGCTGCGCGACGCAAATCGCCGCGGCGATCAGCGCCACGACGACATATTCTTCCGGAATGGCGAGCGGCGCACTCGCTTGCGCTGTAGGATTCGCCATCAACGCCAGCAGCGCGCCCGCCTGCTCAAGAGAGGTCGCGCGAAAGAATGTCCAGCCGACGATGACGACGATCATCGTGACGATATTGGCGCACCAATCCGGCAATCGCTGCAGGCTCTTGACCAGAAACAGCCGGTCGAGCACCAGGAACACGCCATTATAGGCGCCCCAGGCGATATAGGTCCAAGCGGCGCCGTGCCAAACGCCCGAGGCGAAGAAGCATATCCAAAGATTGAGATAGGTGCGCGCTTCGCCGCGCCGGTTTCCGCCGAGCGGAAAATACAAATATTCGCGAATCCAGCTGGTCAGCGAAATATGCCAGCGCCGCCAGAAATCGGTGATGCTGGTCGCGACATAGGGCATGTTGAAATTTTCGAGAAGACGGAAGCCGAACATGCGCGCCAGACCGATCGCCATGTCGGAATAGCCGGAGAAATCGAAATAAATCTGGAAGGTGAAGAACAGCACGCCCGCCCAGGCTTGCGTGAAGCCGAGAGAACCGACGTCGCGCGAGAAGATCAGGTCGGCGCCGCTCGCCAGCGTATCGGCGAAGAGCAGCTTCTTCACGACGCCGAGCATGAAGCGCGAAAAGCCGATGACGAAATCATCGACGTCGGCGTGCGGCATGTCGTCGAACTGGCGCGCGATGTCGTGATATTTGATGATCGGTCCGGCGAGGAGCTTCGGGAAGAAAAAGACATAGAGCCCATAGAGCAGCGGCGCGCGCGCCGGCGCGGTGACGCCGCGATAGACGTCGACGAGATAGGTGATTTTTTCGAAGACGATGAAGCTGACGCCGATCGGCAGCGCGATCTGGGGAATGTTGATGCCCGGCAGCGTCAGCGCCTTCAAAATCGCGTCGAGATTGAGCGCCAGAAAGCCGGTATATTTGTAATAGACGAGGATCGCGAGATTGGCGACGACGCCAAGCGCGAGCCAGAGCTTGCGCATGTCATTCCCGGCAGGCCGCAGGCCTGACCGGGAATCCAGAGCAATCACAGCCTCGCTCGCAGGTCTGGATTCCCGATCGCTTCGCTTAAGCGAAGCGTCGGGAATGACATTCGGATCGCCGATGGATAGAGCGGCGATCCGTTGCGCCGCATAAAGGTCGAGCGCGACCGAGGCGAAGACGAGGAAAATGAAGACCGGCTCGCTCCAGGCGTAGAAGATCACGCTGGCGGCGAACAGGATGATCGCCCGCCGCAGGCGGACTTCTCCGAAAAACAGGTAGATAAGGTAAACCGCCGGCCCGAACAGAAACAGGAACAGCGGCTCGTAGAAAAGCATGATTGTCCTGCGTTCGTCGGCGCGCCGGCGCGAGCGCTAAGGCCTGCGGCTTCTACCAAAAGCCCGGCAATGGGGCAAGAAAGCCGCCTCGACGGGAACGGTCTCCATGAATGACCGGCGCGGCGGCGCCGCTCCGCCTTCTCCCGCTTTAGCGGGGCAAAGGCGCCACGAAGCGCCGGAAGCCCCCGCTTCGCGGGACAGGGAGCGGGTTGCGCCGCTCATGAGCGTTTCGCCGTTCGCCCGCCAAGCAGCTCAACGCGGTCGAGTCGCGCGAATTTGCGGTCGAACGTCACGGTCGCCCGACACTGATGCGACCTGCCCGCTTCATGGATGATCGCATCGACGAGATCGACGTTCGAATGATTCAGGGCGGCGCGCACGGCGTTCGCCTCGTCGACGACGATTTGCCGCGTATCGAGCAGCGCCTTGACGATCGAAACGAGGTTCGCTCTTGCGACATGATAGCAAGTCTCAAGCACCCAGACGATCTCGCAAAGAACGATCGTCGAAATGAAGCCCGGATCGTCCGCGGTCAACCGTTCTTCGATGAAGCGCGTCGCGGTTCGAGCTTGCGCCGGATCATCCTGCGCGAGGTAGCGCACGAGCACATTCGTGTCGAGCGCAATCACGTTCGACAGGCTCGGTTTCGGATCGCCGCTTCCATCGCCTCGAGCGTGACTGAGTTCGCTGGCGCCGGCACAATGCCCTTAAGGCGTCGTATGTCCGCGGAGGCGGCGCGGACGAGAAACGCATCGTCGGCGGTCTTTTCGAATATCAGCGTATCGCCAGCCGCCACTCTCAGGGCGCCGCGCACGTCAGCGGGCAAAGTGATCTGCCCCTTGCTGGTCAGTCTCGCCTTCGACATTCGCAACGCCTTCCACCGATTGGAACTCCTTACTTAAGGTAAGGAGCGGCTCAATTTCAAGCAGATTGCGTCGTCAGAATTATTGCGCTGCGAGATCGCGATCGAGCCGCCGCCGCCTTCTCCTCCGAAACGCTCCCCCCCTTCGCAAACCGGGCGTTCCCGGTTTGCGCATCGACCCCGAACTCGGCAACCGCATACGATGAGATACTTCCGCTGTCTCAAATCACCTGACAACGGACGGTCAGGAAGGAGGCAAGACCTCCGCCTCGCGGACTTCGATCGGCTTGTATTCGCGCTGCGGCTCGCCGACATAAAGCTGGCTTGGGTGGCCCATGCGCAGCTTCGGGTCCTCGATCATCTCCTTCCATTGCGCGACCCATCCGACCGTGCGCGCGACCGCGAACAGCGCCGGGAACATGCTCGTCGGGAAGCCCATGGCCTTAAGAATGATGCCCGAATAAAAGTCGATGTTCGGGAAGAGCCTGCGCGAGACGAAATAATCGTCTGAGAGCGCAATGCGTTCGAGTTCGAGCGCGACGTCGAGCAGCGGATCGCTCGCGTTGAGTTCCGCCAAGGCTTCGCGCGCCGTGCGCTGCATGATTTTCGCGCGCGGATCGTAGTTTTTGTAGATGCGATGTCCAAAGCCCATCAGGCGGAAGGGATCCGACTTGTCCTTGGCGCGCGCCAGAAAATGCGGGATGCGGTCCGGCGAGCCGATCTCCGCCAGCATGCGCAGCACGGCCTCATTGGCGCCGCCATGCGAAGGACCCCAGAGCGACGCGACGCCCGCCGCGATGCAGGCGAAAGGATCTGCGCCGGACGAACCCGCGAGCCGCACCGTCGACGTCGACGCCACCTGCGCAAGGTCGGCGTGCAGAATGAATATGCGATCGAGCGCGCGCGAGACGATGGGATTTTGCGCATAGGGTTCGGTCGGGACCGAAAAGCACATGTGCAGAAAATTCGAAGCGTAGTCGAGATCGTTCCTCGGATAGTTGAACGGCTGCCCGATCGAATATTTGTGAGCCATCGCCGCCAGGGTCGGCGCCTTGGCGATGAGCCGCATCGACGCGATCATGCGCTGATGGGGATCGAAAATATCGGTCGAGTCGTGATAGAAGGCCGAGAGCGCGCCCACCGACGCGACCATGATCGACATCGGATGCGCGTCGCGGCGAAAGCCTTGAAAGAACCGCGTCATTTGCTCATGCACCATGGTGTGATGCGTGACGCGATCGTCGAAGTCCTGCTTTTGCGCCGCGGTCGGCAGTTCGCCGTGAAGCAGCAGATAGCAGACTTCAAGATAGTCCGAATGCTCGGCGAGCTGGTCGATCGGATAGCCGCGATGCAGGAGCACGCCGGCGTCGCCGTCGATATAGGTGATTTTCGTCTCGCAGCTCGCGGTCGAGATGAAGCCCGGATCGAAGCTCAACAGCCCCGTCTGCGCCTGCAGCGTGCGCATGTCGATGACATTGGCGCCAAGCGCCGCCTTTTTTATGGGAAGCTCGACCGTCTTGCCGTCGACTTCAACGCGGCTGATTGTCTGCTCCATCGGCCCGCCTCGTGTCGGCTTGGCGTTTGCCTGATGCGCGGGAGATGGAGCAAGATTTGCGCCAATATCATCCGGAAGCGGCGGCGGTCGCCCGCAGTCGCCACGTCTCGTTTATGCGCTCGAGTAAATGTGATCTCGCAGGATGGGATAGATCTGCTTGTCCCATCGCCGTCCGTTGAACACGCCATAATGGCCAACGTCCGGCTGGAGGTGGTGCGCCTTCATATAGGGTCGCAGGCCCGAGCATAAATCATGGGCCGCCATAGTCTGGCCCACGGCGCAAATGTCGTCCTTTTCGCCTTCTATCGTCAGTAGAAAGGTCTTTCTGATTGCCCTGGGCTCGACCAATGTCTCTCGAATAAGCAATTTGCCTTCGGGAAGGGCGTGTTTCTGGAATACGATTTCAACCGTCTCCAGAAAAAAGGCGGCGTCGAGGTCCATAATGGCGAAGTATTCCTCATAGAAAGTTCGTATCTGGTTGGCCTTCTCAAAGTCGCCTTCGACACGGCTCTTAAAGAGATCGACGAACGCCTTCGAGTGTCGATCAATGTTCATGCTCATAAACGCCGCCAGCTGCATGAATCCGGGATAAACATGACGGCCGGCGCCGCCGAGGGAATGGGGCACGACGCCGATCAGTCTTTCCTTGAACCAGTCGAGCGGCCGCGATGTCGCAAGTTCGTTGACCTTGGTCGGCGAGATGCGCGTGTCGATCGGGCCCGCCATCAGCGTCAGGCTCGCCGGCTGGTTGGGGTCATTGTCCTGCGCAAGCATGGCGACGGCGGCAAGCGCCGCGACCACGGGTTGGCACACCGCCACGACATGGGATTGCGGACCGATGACTTTTATGAAATCGATCAGGTGCTGGACGAATTCCGCGAAGCCGAAATTGCCCCGGTCCAGAGGCACGTCTCGGGTGTTACGCCAATCGGTTACATAAACCTGATGGTGGCGCAGCAAGCTACGGATCGTGCCCCGCAACAGCGTCGCGAAATGCCCGGACATCGGCGCGACGAGCAGGACGCGTGGATCATCCTCGCCCCCCTCTCGCGCAAAATGGAGGAGCGCGCCAAAGGGCGTCGAGAGAATTTCTCTTTCCTTCACGCTTACCGTTTCATCGGAATCCGTCGTGATCTCGGCGATTCCATAATCCGGCCGGGTGTGGGTGAAGCCGGCGAGCGCGACGATTTCGTAATATGCCGCCATGCGCCGCAAGGGCGAGGCGAATTGCATCGCGCTCCACACGGAAAAAATGCGCTCGGAGCTGGACGCGAGAATGCGGACGGAATGGCTCAGATTGGCGTAGTTCTGATAGGCGTCATACATCATGCCGTTGCCAAACCGATCGTTTCGTCGAACGGTCGGAGCAATGCGCGTGCCATGCGTCGCGTAGGTGGCGCCTTGCTTGCTTTGAAGGCGTTGGGCTCAGGAAACTCGCCATGCCGCGAACGACGCTTACGATCAGCAGCAGGAATTATTCTTCGTGGTCCTTGCGCGGATGGTTGATGGCGAAGCTATCAGGCGTCGATTTTGACGAAATCGCCGTCGATCCGGACGACCCCTCCGTCCGCGAGGAACTGTTGCTGCTGGCGCCGTCGATTTTGGTGCCGTGCCTCTCCTATGACGGCGTGAAGATATGGGATACTTTGGCGATCGGAGAATTTCTTCATGAAATTGCGCCCGACGCAGGGCTGCTGCCGAAGGACCGGATGAGGCGGGCGCGTTGCCGCTCAATCTGCGGCGAGATTCATTCCGGCTTTACCTCCCTGCGCTCCGCCCTCCCGATGAATATCAAAGGGCATTTTCCCAAATTCAAGGTATGGTCGAAGGCGCAGGGCGATATCGCCCGCATCTCGCAAATCTGGCGGGAATGTCTGCAGGCGCACGGCGGGCCGTTTCTCTTTGGAGATTTTTCCATGGCGGACGCCATGTATGCGCCGGTCGCGACGCGCTATCGGACCTATGACGTTGCGCTCGACGACGTCTGCGACGCCTATTGCGATCGCATTTTGGCCTGGCCCGACATGCAGAATTGGATCGAACAGGCGCGGCTCGAAGCGGAAAGCTTTGAAGAACTGGAAGTCGAGTTTTGAGATTTTGTATTTTGCGCCTTTGATTGGGCATGAGGCGATCGGCCCAGCAGGCGACGCCCTTGGGTTTTGCGGCGCGCGGCGAGGAAATGATGCGAGCGATGCGCGTCATGTGACGCTGTAATTCATCATCGTCCATTTCCCTGATTCAGGAACTAATCGCGCAGAGCTATACCGCGATCGGCAGAACTTACTCCGATCCCAAATATGGCGACTTCGACGTGGCGCTTTTCGCGAGCGACGCGCGCGGCGACGGCTCCACGCAGCACACCCGTTTCGATACGCAGACCATCAACATGACGGCGCGCTGGCGCATCACGCCCAACGATCTCATCATGTTCAAGGCCCTTCATAACCAGCTCTACGCCGATCAGTCGCCGAGCCTGTCGCTCAATCAATATTTTCTCAACCCTTATCAGCAAGGCTGCGCCTTCGTGCCGACCATCGGCTCGACAACCCCGCTAGGCTATGCCAGCCGCTCGTGGTGCAGTTCGACCTCACCTATGTCGCCGCTGCAAACAATATTCAGAACCGCGCGTCGCTGCAAAACGGCGTTGTGGTCCAGAACGGTTACGCCGACCTTGCGCAACAGCAGACCGGCTCGATCTACGCCGGCACGCCGAGACTCTTTCAGGGCGGCATGAAATTCAGATTTTAGGCAGCCTTCTGATCTCGGCTATCCGGCGACATGACATCAATCGCGGAAAATTCCCCTCTTCCTGCAATAAGCGTCCGATGACGCGCATCGCTCGCAACGCCGTTCCCGCCGCGGCTGGCTATCCAAGAAACGCTGCAAAGCCCGCGAAGCGGGCTTTGCTTAACTGGGTGTCAAACTCAAGGATTGAACCGCTTCACGTCGATTTCCCCGGCGCGCTGGCGCATGGCGTAGCTGTCGTGCCACGCCTGCATGCGCAGCAGCGTGTCCATGCTGACGCCGAAAGCCTTCTCGACGCGCAAGGCCATTTCCGGCGACAAGGCCGCTTTTTCGTTCAAAAGATCGGACAGGGTGGCGCGGCGCACGCCCAGCACGTCGGCGGCGCGGGCCACGGACAGACCGAGTTCGTTCAAGACTTCCTCGCGGATGAATTCGCCGGGATGCGAGGGCTTCATGCCGATTTTCGCGGGCGCGTCGCGCATCAATGGTAATCCTCCAGATTCAGGTTTGCGATTTCTCCGTCTTCGAGCGTGAAAGTGATCCGCCAATTGCCGGAAACCGAAATGCTCCACGTTCCGGCGCGGTCGCCAGTGAGCTGGTGAACGCGCCAGCCGGGCGGTCCCTCCACCCCGGTTATATCCGGGGCGGCGATCAGGACGGTCAAGATGCGGCGCACCCTGTTGACGAGATCGCGCCGGATTTCACGGTCGTCATCGTCCTCAATGAAGCGTTTCAAACCCCTGTGGCGGACGCTCCGTATTCTCATGCCATCCAAGTGTACGGCAAAACCGTACAGACGCAAGAGGTTCGGTGACCATTACGGCGACATGACGCCAATTCCCTTATCCCAGCGCCGGCCCCTCCCCCGCCTTGCGCGGCCGGCGCGCAGCGCCTATCACCCGGCTCATGACTTCCGCCAGCGAATTCACGCCAAAATCCGACTTCCTGCGCGCGCTGATCGAGCGCGGCTTCGTCCATCAATGTTCGGATTTCGCGGGCCTCGACGAGAAGGCGCGCTCCGGGACGCTTGCCGCCTATATCGGCTTCGACTGCACGGCGCCCTCGCTTCATGTCGGCTCGCTGCTGCCGATCATGATGCTCGCCTGGCTGCAGCGCACGGGCGGCAAGCCGCTGCCGCTGATGGGCGGCGGCACCACGCGGGTCGGCGATCCTTCCGGCAAGGACGAGAGCCGCAAGCTGCTCACCGTCGAGCAGATCGACGCGAATAAAGCCTCGATCAAAACCGTCTTCGAGCGCTTCCTCACATTCGGCGACGGCGCGACGGATGCGCTGATGCTCGACAATGCCGACTGGCTCGCCGGGCTGAACTATATCGATTTCCTGCGCGACGTCGGCCGCCATTTCTCCGTCAACCGCATGCTGACGATGGATTCGGTGAAGCTGCGGCTCGAGCGCGAGCATGAGCTCTCCTTCATCGAGTTCAACTACATGTGCCTGCAGGCATACGACTTCGTCGAGATCAACCGGCGCCATGGCGCGCTGCTGCAGATGGGCGGCTCCGACCAATGGGGCAATATCGTCACCGGCCTCGATCTCGGGCGGCGCATGGGCTGCCCGCAGCTTTACGCGCTCACCTCGCCGCTGCTGACCACGGCATCGGGCGCCAAGATGGGCAAGACCGCCGCCGGCGCCGTCTGGCTCAACGCCGACATGCTGTCGCCCTATGACTACTGGCAATATTGGCGCAATACCGAAGACGCCGACGTCGAACGCTTTCTCAAACTCTTCACCTTCCTGCCGATGGCGGAGATCGCCCGCCTCGCGGCGCTGCAGGGCGCCGAGATCAACGAGGCGAAGAAGACGCTCGCGACGGAGGCGACGGCGCTCATTCATGGCCGCCCGGCTGCTGAGCAAGCGGCGGAAACCGCGCGCACGACTTTCGAGGAAGGCGCGCTCGCGCTGTCGCTGCCAAAGGTCGCCGTTTCGGCCGAAGAAGTCGCCGCCGGCCTCGGCGTGCTGACGGCCTTCGTCAAAGCGGGGCTCGTCGCCTCGACCGGCGAAGCGCGGCGCCAGATCAAATCCGGCGGGCTGCGCGTCAATGACGCGCCGGTGACGGACGAACGCGGAATCATCGGCGAAGCTGCGTTTGCGAGCGACGGCGTCGTCAAACTCTCGCTCGGCAAGAAGAAGCATGTGCTGCTCGAGCGCGCCTGACGTCGCGCGCCAATCCTACCGCTGCTGCGGCATGCGCGCGGTGCCGTCGATCACGCCCATGATCTTGCGCATCAGGCCGGGCGCGATCGCCGACAGCGGATTGACGTTGATCGACGGCGACGACAGCGCGCCGTAAAGGCGATAGCTCAGGCCGAAGACGCCCTCATGCTGCCCGCCGGCGAGCACCACGCCGACGACCGGAATGTTCGACAGAAGGCTGTTCAGCGCATAGGCGGGAACATAAGTGCCGACGAGATCGAGCTTCTCGCGCTGGAAGTCGATATAGCCGTCGAAGGTGAGGCCGATCTCGGGACCAGACAGCACGCCGTCGCGCACGGCGAGCTGGCCGCCGGACCAGCCGAACTCGCTCTCCAGTCTGCCGACGCGCACAAGATCTGGGTCGAAGCGGTAATTGCCGCGATCGTCGGTTCGCGCCGTTCCGCTTTGCGCCATCAGCTGGCGCACGGTCGGCTCGCCGCGCACATAGAAGTCGCGAATGCGCAAGGCGCCGTCGGCGCGATTCTGGCCAAGCTGCACGGTGGCGTTCAGCGCGCCGCTGTCCATCTTTCGATAAATGTCGAGGAAGGAGAGAAGCGAGCCGCCGTCATTCGTCGAAATTTCCAACTGCGGCTGGCCGTTTGCGCTGCGATCCATGCTTGCCGTCAACTGTTCGCGGCCGAAGGCGCCGGTCAGCGTCACCGCGCGCGGCTTGCCGCCGCGCCGCTCCATTTTCAGTTCGACGTTGGAGAGAATTTGCTTGTTATGGCCGGTGACGATCGGCGACTTGAAATCGAGATCGAGGTCGTCGATCGTTCCCTTGCCGCCGCGGTCGGCGCGCAGCAGACCCTGCAACATCGGCCGCGCGTCGAAGTTGGCGCCGCGCGCGACGATTTTCACGGTCTCGCCGCTGCGCTGGACGTCGATGCGCATGTCGTCTCCCGGCGAGAGCCGCGCCTGCGTGAGATGTACTGCGCGGAAGGCGCCGTCGCGGGCGAATTCGATGACGCCCTGCGCCTGCGTCGGCCCCGCGTCGAAGACGAATTGTTCGAGCGCCATCGCCTCGCCGCGGCGTGTCATATTGAACGAGGCTTTCGCCGGCTTGCCCGCCGGCTTCACCAGGCCGGGGAGCGGATTGTCGAAATTGGCGCGGGAAAGATCGAGTTCGATCTGCGTCTCGACGTTCTCGACCGGGATCGGCGTGCGTATCGTCGCCAGGATCGGGCCGCTGACGCCGGCGATGGCGTAGCCGGCGCGCTGGCGGGCCGCGTCGTCGAAAGTGAAGGCGACATGCGCCTGGGCGGCGCCTTTGTCGCCAAAACCGCGGCGCAGCTCGAGGGTCGCCGGCGCGTTGAAGATGCGGCCGGTTCCGCTGACGCGTAATCCGGCCCGATCGGCGACGACGCGCAGCGCGCCGCCTTCGAGTTTCTCCTTGCCGATCAGATTGTCGACAACCAGATTCGTCGTCGTCGCATCGATCGTGAAAGTCGTCGCTTCGTCACGGGCGGCGGCGCCCGTCTCGAAATCGACGCGCAGCCGTCCTTCGAGCCTCCCTTTCAGCGCGCCCGGCGCAACCGGAATCGACGCATGTTCGGTGATCGCCGGCAATGTCAGAAGATCTGCCACGGCTTCAACATCGCCGCCCACATCGACCTCGACCATCGCTGGGGTCGGGCGCAACGCGCTGTCGGCGATGTGGAAGCGACCCGAGGAAAGCGCAAGCCGCCGGTTCGGCCCCGTCTCCATCACGCCTGACGTCGCGGCGAAAGACACCGTCCGCCCGGTGACGCGCAGGCTTCCGTTGATGCCGTTGAGGGGCGCCATGCCCGGCAGAATGTCGGTGACGGCGCCTTCGACAATGTCGCCTTCGGCAAGCAGCGACTCATCCGGAGGCGCCTGTTCGTAGCGCATCGCCGTCAACGCCGCGCCATCGAAGTCGGCGGCGTATTGCGCCCGCCTCACTACGCCCGTCGGCACATGGTCGACAAACCAGGTGCGCACGGACGGCGCGACATGTGTCGGCCACAGACGCGACAGCGCGCGTATCTGCGTTTCCTCGACACCCATTTTGAGCGTGATGCGAATGTCGTCGCGCCAGCTCAACGCGCCGCTGAGATCGATATGCGCGTCCGGACCGGCGAAGGCGAATTTGTCGAAAACGATTTGGCGCTCGTCGCGAAAGAGCCGCGCGTCGAGCAATCCGCCGTCGATCCGAATGGTCTTCTCGCCCGCGCGTTCAGGCGCGACCAGCGTCGGCGCTTTCAGCTTAAGCCCGATCGTCCATGGCCCGTCGAGGCGCGCCGCATCGGCGATGGTCGTCGCCCCTGCTGGCGGGCGCGCTTCGCCGACGACCGCCATGTCGAAGCCGCCGGCTTTGAACACGAATGGCGCGATCACCAGCTTCCGCGCAGCTCTGTCCCAGGTCGCGACGCCGGCGACCTTCTCGATCATCACCGGCTCATGATCCGGTTCGTCGAAGCGGAAATAGCCCCGGCCGATCTCCGCCTGGCCCGACGCTTCGAGAACTTCATCGCCCGCGCCAAGCGCGAATCGCAGATCGAACGAGAACGGCGCGTCGGTGTCGAAGCGGGCGGTGCGGAAGCCGCCGGCAAGCGCGATTTCGTCGATCGACAAATCGCGAAACTGCGCGTGGAACTCGCGCCGTCCGCCCGGCGCGCCCGTTGCGACGGCGGTCGCCGTCCAACGCCCGGCGGGACCGTTGGCCGCCGCCGAGAAGCGCATGCCATTGCCGCCCTTGTCGAGACTGAGCGTTACGTCTTCATAGCGAATGGCGCGATCGATGGTGCGATCGTCGATGGTGAGCCGGCCATGCGCGACGCCCAGTCGATCAAGCGCGCCAACTGGACTGTTCGGACTGGTGGCGAGGTCCATCAGCGCCCGCAAAGCCCCGGCGGCGTCGCGCCGCAACGTCGCGCGCCGCGTCCCCGCCTGTGACGGCGTAATTGTCGGCCCCGGCGCCGGGACGGGATGAGCGCCGGCGGATATCGCGACGGCGCCGTCCCGATCGACCGAGAGCCGCAGATCCAGATCGAGCACCTCCAGCCGTCGCAGTTTTACACGACCGATCAACAAAGAATTCAGGTCGAGTGACAGCTCCGCTCGCGGCGCCGCGACGATCGGAATGCCGTCCATCTTGACGACGAAATTGTCGACAGACAGCGTCGGGCCATGCTCGCCATTGCCGATCGAGGCAGTGGCCAACGAAAATTCATAGCGTCCGCCAGCGAGTTCATCGAGCGATCTGACGATATGCGGCGCGAGCCAGGAGAAAGTAATCGAACCTTGCGAGAGAAACAGGAAGAAGCCGCCGAGCGTCACAGCGCAAAGCAGCGCAACGGCAAGTCCGCTCAACATGATGAGGCGGAGAAGTCCGCTGCGCGGCGCCGAAAAACGCCACCGCCACGCTGCGCGACAGGCCCGCAGCATCGCGCGCTGCGCCATGTCGACGACGGCGTCGCCGCTCGGCTTGCGCCCCGTCCTGTCGGTCAATTGGCCTCGCTCTCGGCTCTCTGCAGCTTGGGCGCAGAAAATGGAGCCGGTCTTGCCGGTTGGCGCGCAGTCTGCATTCTAGGGGCTGATTTTAGCTGCGGATGCGACGAAAGGAAGGCGCCATGAGCACGACCGTCGGGAAGGCGGACGCTAAACCTAAGCAGGCGGGTCTGAAAGAGGGCGATCCGGCGCCCGCCTTCGATCTCCCGGGCGCTGGCGGGGAAAAGCTCTCGCTCGCCGCGCTCAAGGGCAAGAAAGTCGCGCTTTATTTCTATCCCAAGGACGACACCTCGGGCTGCACCAAGGAAGCCATTGATTTCAATTCGTTACGCGACAAGTTCGCGAAGGCGAAGACAATCGTCGTCGGCGTGTCGCCGGACCCGGTCAAGAGCCACGACAAGTTTCGCACAAAGTATGAATTGTCGCTGCCGCTTGCGTCTGACGAGAACAAGGAGACGCTCGGCGCCTATGGGGTCTGGGTCGAAAAGAGCATGTATGGCCGCAAATATATGGGCGTCGAACGCACGACGGTGCTAATTGGCGCCGACGGCCGCATCGCCAAAATCTGGCGCAAAGTGAAGGTGCCGGGCCATGCCGAGGAGGTCCTGGCGGCGGCCAAGGCGCTGTAGCGCGCCTTTCGCCGCCCGGGACTTTACCTGGGACTTTAGTTGTGGTCGTGCTCGGCGGCGGGCGCCGCGTCGGCCGGCGTAGACGCGCCGGAAGCCTTTTTGGCGATGAGCCGCGCCATGTCCTCCGACCCCTTCTTCGCCGAGACAAGATCCGGCCTTGCCGCCAGCGCCGCGTCATAATCGGCCTTGGCGCGGGCGAAGTCCTTCTTGGCGCGCCAGGCGTTGGCGCGATTGACCAGGGCGCCGGCAAATTTGGCGTCGATTTTCAACGCGGCGTCGAAATCGGCGATCGCCTTGTCGAATTCCCCCTTCGCGTAGTGACAGGCGCCGCGTCCGTTGCGGGCCGCAGCGAGTTTCGAATCGCGCTTGGCCGCCTCGGAAAAAGCGGCAATGGCGCGGTCGTGGTCGCCCTTCCCATGGTGCAGAGCGCCGGCCGTGACGAGCGGCGCCGTCGATTTTGGGTCGGCTTTGGCCGCCTCCTCAAGATCGGCGAGCGCCTTTTCGACATCGCCCTTGGCGCGCCAGATATGGGCGCGCGCCAGAAGCGCCGAGGCGTTTTTCTTGTCGAGCGCGATCGCCTGATCATAGTCGGCAAGCGCGCCGTCGAGATCGCCCTTGGCGTGATTCGCGGCGCCGCGCGCGGCAAAAATCACCGACGATTTGGGATCAATTTGCAGCGCCTTGCCGAAATCCTCGAAGGCGTGGGCGAAATCCCCCTTGGCCTGATAGGCGCCGGCGCGATTGACATAGGCCGCCGCCTGTCCGTGCGGGGTCTCCTTGTCTATCTCCTGAATGACCTGCGAGCATCCAGCGATGCGGGCGTCGGGATCGGGGGCGCGGCATTGGTCCCAGGCCGGGCTGACGCCGCCCTTATGCGCGGCTAGGGCCGGCGCGCCGATCAGCGCCGAGGAGAGGATCAGGGCCGCCGAAAACCGCGTCCGCGCAGCCGCTCGCGCAGCGGAATTGAGAGTTTCATACATGTGTTGGACGTGGCTCCCCGATAGAGTGGCGGCGTATGCTAGCGTAAGAGGCGCCGCCCGCAACCCGGAAATTTCTGTGACGGTCCAGGCCGCGCCGCAGTTCAAAATCACAATTTGCATCCTGTCGACGCGCCTCGAACGGGGCCGAAGTCGCCAAAACGAGGAAGTGACGCCTTAGGACTTCAGGCCGGGGAGAAAAACGTTTAAAATAAATCTCAAATGAGTCTCCTCACCACAAATGCGGAACTGGTTGCGGTCTGCGACCGCTTCGCGCAGCATCCTTTCGTCACCGTCGACACCGAATTCCTTCGGGAAACAACGTTCTGGCCGAGGGTCTGCGTCATCCAACTCGCGTCGCCCGAAGAGGCCGTGGCGATTGACGCCCTCGCCGACGACCTTGATCTTTCGCCCTTCTTCCAGCTGATGGCCAATCCGGACATCGTCAAGGTGTTTCACGCCGCGCGTCAGGATATCGAGATCATCTGGCGTCTCGCCCGTCTCATTCCGGCGCCGCTGTTCGACACGCAGGTCGCGGCCATGGTCTGCGGATTCGGCGAGCAAGCCTCCTATCTTGAGCTGGTGAAAGCGATCACGCGCGCCAGTCTCGACAAATCCTCGCGTTTCACCGACTGGTCGCGCCGGCCGCTGTCGGACGCCCAGATCGAATACGCCATCGCCGACGTCACCCATCTTCGCGACATCTACGCGGCCTTGCGGGAGCGGCTTGAACGTTCGAACCGCCTCGAATGGCTCGCGGACGAAATGGAGACGCTCACCTCGCCAGCGACCTATGAGCAGCATCCGGAAAACGCCTGGGAGCGCCTGCGCCACCGGGCGCGCAAGCCGCGTGACCTCGCGGTCCTGATGGAGCTCGCCGCCTGGCGCGAACTTGAGGCGCAGATGCGCGACGTGCCGCGCTCCCGGGTGCTGAAGGACGATGTGCTGATCGAAGTCGCGGTCGCCGCGCCGCGCTCGATCGAGGCGCTCGGCAATCTGCGCTCATTTCCAAGGGGCATGGAACGCTCCCGCGCGGGCGCGGACATTGTCGCCGCGGTCGAGCGCGGAATCGCCCGCGATCCCGCCGCGCTGCCGCGCATCGAGCGCGACCGGCGCAATTCGAACGGCGCCACGGTCGAGTTGCTGAAGGTGCTGCTGCGTCAGGTGGCGGAGGAAACGGGCGTCGCCGCCAAGATGATCGCAACCGTCGACGACCTCGAAGCCATCGCGCATGACGATCGCGCCGATGTCCAGGCGCTGAGAGGCTGGCGCCATGCGATTTTCGGCGAGAAGGCGCTGGAGCTGAAGCGCGGCCGGCTCGCGCTTGCGGTTGAAAACGGCCGGGTTGTGACTTTCGACTGGCAAGAGGCCGCTCAGCCGGCAACCGCCGAATAGTAGGGGACTTTTCTACCGCAACGCGAAATAATTTGTCACGGCGAGCGGCGCGGCAACAGCGCTGACTAAAAATTGAGCAGGCGAAAAAATAGATATATTTCATGTAATTATAGCACATAAATTATGTTTAATCGTACCCCGCCATTGCTTGGGTGCATTGCAATATCTACCTCCAGTTCGAGCAGGGCGCACTATCGCCAGGCGCGATCGCGCGTCTTGCTTCGAAGATGGAAGGAAAAGACATGACCACAGGAAATCGAATTGTCGCGGCGGCGTTCGGCGGAGCGCTGTGCCTTGCAGCAAGCTCGGGCCTGTCCGCCGCCGACGCGTCATTGACGATGAAGCCGCTCATGGCGGCAAGTTTTGACGCCGGATCGAAGCATGTCGTGAGCTATTTCGCCTCCGGCGAGAATGGCTGCCGTCTGACGATGATGGTGATCGACGCGTCGCTGGACGAGGAGCCGACGCCCGCAACTCAGGCGACGCGTCTGGTCGTCACTGTCGCCGACGGCAAGGCCGCGCATTTCGACTCGGCGGTTGGCTCGTCCCTGCGCTTCAGCTGCGCGCAGGGCGCCGACTCCATGCGCGTCGACAAGATCGATCGCATCGCGACGCATCCCGCGGCTGAATAACATCCCCTGGAGCGGCGGCGCCTGGTTGCGCCGCCGCATGGTGGCTCCATCGAAACCCTGGAATCGTCGGCTGCTGGACCTTGCGTATGCCATGACGGCTCGCGACTATCGTTGCGAATAAGACCAATTCCAGGGAGGAGAAAATGTCCAGCCTATATGAGCGCCTGGGCGGCGAAGGCGCAGTCAACGCGGCGGTCGAGCTGTTCTATCGAAAAGTGCTCGCAGACGGCCGGATCGCGCATTTCTTCGACGACGTCGACATGGACAGCCAGATCGCCAAGCAGAAGGCGTTTCTCACCATGGCGTTCGGCGGACCCAACAATTACACCGGCGCCGACATGCGCAATGCGCATAAGCGGCTTGTCGACAAGGGACTGAACGATTCGCATGTCGACGCGGTGATCGAAAATCTCAACTACACGCTGCGCGATCTCGGCGTTCCCGATACGGAGGTGAAAGAAGTCGCCGCGCTCGCCAATTCCGTGCGCGACGACGTGCTCAATCGCTAACGCGCGTGACGCAGGTCACATACGAGGGTCGCACGGTCGACATCGCGCCGGGCGAAACCGTTCTCGAAGCGCTGCTGCGCGCCGGCATCGATGCGCCGCATTCGTGCCGCGCCGGCAATTGCCACAGCTGCCTGCATCGGGCGATCGACGGCGCGCCGCCGCCGGAATCGCAGTCCGGCCTGACCGACGCGCAAAGAGCGATGGGCTATTTTCTGCCCTGCATATGCCGGCCTAAGACGGCGCTGACGATTTTGCGGCCCGACGATCTTGGCGCGAGTCTCGAAGCGATCGTTCGCGCCATCGATCCGTTGAGCGAGGATATCGTCCGGCTGCGGGTCGAGGCGGAAGGATTCGCCTATCGGCCCGGACAATTTGTCGAACTTCGCGCCAGCGAAGACCTCAAGCGCCATTATTCGCTCGCCAGCCATCCCGAGGAAGACGCTTTCCTCGAAATGCACATTCGCCTCCATCACGACGGACGCATGAGCCGTCATCTGGCGGAAGAGCTGCAGGCGGGCGACAGATTGCATGTCGCGGGGCCATCGGGCTCCTGCTTTTACGAGGGCGTCCACACCGATCAGCCGATGCTGCTGATCGGCGCGGGCACCGGCCTCGCGCCGCTCTATGGCGTGCTGCGCGACGCGCTTCGCAAAGGCCATCGCGGGACGATCCGACTCTATCACGGCGCGCGCGGCCGCAAGGGACTCTATCTCTCGGACGAACTGCAGGCGATCTCGAATTCGCGCGACAATGTCGACTATCGCCCCTGCGCCTTCGATCCGGCGGCGCCGCATGGCGGCGACGTTGCGACGACAGCGCTCGACGCCGAGCAGAATGTCGCGCACGCCGCCATATTTCTGTGCGGCGGCGAGAATCTGGTGAAGCGCCTGAAGCGCGAATTATTCATGCGCGGCGCGAGCCTGAAAAACATCCGATCGGATGCGTTCACGCCGGCGCGGTGAGCGTTCGCCTAATGCGACAGGAATTTGAACGGCTCGGCCGGAACGAATTTGTCCGAGACCTCGCCGGAAAGAATCGGGCTTCCCGACAAATCGAGCTTCGCCGGCTTCGCGCCCGGCTCCAGTTTCAGCTTCGTCAAATCCACCCAAAAGATCGAAGGATTGAGCGTCGGCTCGAAATAATAGAGCCGCTGCTTGATGTCGGTCACCGACCGCCATCGCGTCGAGGCGATGTTGGGCTCCTGCGGCGTAGAAATCCCGAGCGGCACCGAGACGTTGCGGATGATCGAAAAGACGCTGGCGATCGCAACGCGCTCGTCCGCGACTTTCGGCGTCGCGTTCAAGTTCCAATAGGCGCGGGCGAAGCGATCGGAGGCGCGATGCGTGCCGGGAAGAAAATTCGACCCGCCGATTTCAGTCCAGTAGGTGTTGAGCGCAAGCTGCTGATCGAAGGGCGGCGAATTTGTCATCACCGTGTATTTGGGATTGTGATGGATGACGAGTTTTCCACCGAGATATTCGAGGATGGCGCTGTCGCCCGATCCGTCGGCGAGCGCCATATGGCTCGCCGATTTGACGCCGCCAGGAAGGTCGGGCGCGACGATCGCGAAGGGCTCCTTTTGCAGCGCCTTCACCGCATCCGCGACGCTCGCATAATTGTCGAGCACATATTGCGCCCAGCCGGCGACGGAAAGCAGCGGCTTTCTTGACGCCTTCGGGTCTCCGTAATCCGCCTCGGCGAGATAGAGAAGGCTAACCACGAGTCCCGCTTCGTTGACGCCCTCGGCCGTGGCCGCGTCATAAAAGTCGGCGGCGAGCGACCCATGTTTCGACGTCCATTTGATCGAGCCGGGACCAACGCCGCCGTCGCGCGCCATGCCGCGCGGAAAGGACCAGAGATTGGTTCGCGGATCGACGTCCCAATCCATCGTCCGGCCGACGATGTAATCCTTATCGGCGGTCCCATAGAGCACGCGCGTGCACGCCTTTGCGCCGGCGCTCATCAATGTGAGCGCGACGCAAGCCAGAAGCCAAGCTGCGAAGAACTTTCTCATTCCGCATTCCTTTCAATCCAATCGTCCTGAAGTTAGGGCGCCCCGCCTTCATGACCCGATTTCGATGCGCGCGTCGACGCCGATGAGCTTGCCGAGCCCCTTCAATCGATTGAGCACGCGCTCGCTCGCCAGATCGGCGAAAGCCTGCGGCAGAGTGAGCGTCGCCGCGCGGTCGCAGAGCCGCAGACGGGTGCGCGGCAGCACGCCAGGCATCGACGCCGACAGCAGATAGGCGACGCGCATCAGCGCGCCGAGAATCCGCGCGCGCATGAAGAGACGCGTCGTCAACAGGGTGCGCAGATCCGAAAGCCCCTCGGCCCCGTCGAGCCCCTCGTGACGAAAGATGATGGCAAGCGACAGGAAGGCGCGGCCGGGATGATCGATGGCGACGAACGGCCCCTGCGTCACGATATTCATCGCACGCTGGGCGCGATATTCCGGATGGGCGCGCCAGGCGATGTCGGAGAGCAGACAGGCGGCATGGCGCAGCCGGCGCTCTTCCTCGGTTTCGTCGATCCCGCTGTTATCCATGAAGGCGTCGGTCCAATCGACAAGATCGTCGCCATAGCCCGGCGCGCGCGCGAATGTCTCCTCCAATTCGCGAGTCGCCGCGAGCAAGGGATCGATGCGCCGCTCTGCTGGCGGCAGCCGTTCATACAACATGCCTTCACGCACGCCGGCGGCGGAAATGACGATCTCGCGGGGTTTGGCGCGGCGGATGATTTCATCGAGAACGATCGCGCCATAGGCGAGCAGCGGCCGACGGGCGGCCGAGACGACGTTGATGTCTTCCAGCGCTTCGCTGTCGATATGTTCGACAAGCTCGGCAAAGTCGGCGGCTTCGCTCGTCTGGATGCGGTAATGATGCATGACGCCGAGCGGATAATTGCGCTGGCGCATGTGGAGCTTCGCGAGCGAGCGCCATGTGCCGCCCACTGCGTAAAAGGTGCGGCCCTTGAGATGTTCGAGCGGCTTGGCGTCGGCGATCGCCTTGCGGGCGATGCGCGTCGCCTCGCGCATCGAGCGCTGCGCGGCGTCCATCAGCGCCAGGCCGCCGAGCGGCAGCGTGACGCCCTTGCCGAGCGCCTCCTTGTGGACGTCGATCAGTTCGAGCGAACCGCCGCCGAGATCGCCGACGACGCCGTCCGGCTGGTGAATCGCCGAAACGACGCCGAGCGCGGAAAGCTCCGCCTCGCGCCGTCCGGACAGCAGCGAGATGTCGCGCTGAATGGCGTCGCGCGCCGCTTCGAGAAACACCGTGCCGTTCTTGGCTTCGCGCACCGCGGCGGTGGCGATCACCTCGATGTCGTCGACGCCCATCGTCTCGCACAGCGCGCGATAGCGCCGCAGCGCCTTCAGCGCCTTGTCGACCGCGTCGTCGGGCAGCCGGCCTGTCGTGACGACGCCCTTGCCGAGGCCGCACATCGCCTTTTCGTTGAAGATCGGCGTCAGCGCGCGCGCCAACGCCTGATAGGCGACGAGACGCACCGAATTCGAACCGATGTCGACGATGGCGACAGGTCTCGGCTCCGAATCGGGCCGCTGCATCATCTGACGCTGCGGCGTCTCAAGCATGTTGTCCACGCTTGAGCAACGAGCGCGGCCGCCAGTCCTTCAGCGACTTGCCGCGACCCGAAAGCGACGGATTGGTCATGAAATATTTATGCGCGTTGAATCGCTCCTCGCCTTCCGGCGGAACGATGCGCATCGAAGAACCGTCGGGCAGGACGCGATAGCTTTGCTCATTGTCGATCAGATTGGCGAGCATGATCTGATCGAGCACCTGCTGATGCACCGTCGGATTGAGGATTGGCATCATCGCCTCGACCCTTCGATCGAGATTGCGCGGCATCAGATCGGCGGAAGAAATATAGACATGCGCGCGCGGATGCGGCAGCGCATGACCGCCGCCGAACGCATAGACGCGCGCATGTTCGAGGAAACGTCCGACGATCGACTTCACCCGAATATTGTCGGAAAGCCCGGGAACGCCCGGACGCAGACAGCAGATTCCGCGCACGATGAGATCGATCGAGACGCCCGCTTGCGAGGCGGCGTAAAGAGCGTCGATGATTTCCGGATCGACGAGCGCGTTGCATTTGGCCCAGATGACGCCGGGCTTGCCGGCCTTCACAAAGGCGATTTCCTGCTCGATATGTTCGAGAAGCTTCTTCTTGAGCGAAATCGGCGAGACCGACATGCGCTCCAGCCCCGCAGGCTCCGCATAGCCGGTGATGTAGTTGAAGATGCGCGAAATGTCCCTGCCGATCGCGGGATCGGCGGTGAACACCGAAATGTCGGTATAAATGCGCGCCGTCACCGGGTGATAATTGCCGGTGCCGACGTGGCAATAGGTGACGAGTCCCGCGCCTTCCCGGCGCACGACGAGCGACAGTTTGGCGTGCGTCTTGAGTTCGATGAAGCCGAAGACCACTTGCGCGCCGGCGCGTTCGAGGTCGCGCGCCCAGCGGATGTTCGCCTCCTCGTCGAATCGCGCCTTGAGTTCGACGAGGGCGGTGACGGATTTGCCGGCCTCGGCCGCCTCCACCAGCGCGCGCACGATCGGGCTGTTGTTGGAGGTGCGATAGAGCGTCTGCTTGATCGCGATGACGTTCGGGTCGCGCGCCGCCTGTTGCAGGAACTGCACCACGACGTCGAAGGATTCGTATGGGTGATGGACCGCGAGGTCCTTCTGCTTGATCGCCAGGAAACAATCGCCGCCATTGTCGCGCACGCGCTCGGGAAAGCGCGGATTATAGGGCTTGAATTTAAGTTCCGGCCGATCGAGCGCGACGAGTTCGGAGAGATCGTTGAGCGCCAGCATGCCGTCGATTTCGAAGGTCTCGGGTTCGTTGACGTCGAGCTCCTCGGCGACCAGCGCGCGCAAGCTCGCCGGCATGTCGGCGGCGACTTCGAGCCGGATCACCGAACCGCGCCGGCGCCGCTTCAGCGCCGTCTCGAACAGCAGCACAAGATCTTCGGCTTCTTCCTCGACTTCAAGGTCGCTGTCGCGAATGACCCGGAACAGCCCCTGCCCGCGCAGCAGATAGCCGGGAAAGAGCCGCTGCGCGTTCATCGCGATCAGCGTTTCGAGCAGCATGAAACGTTCGCGTCCGGCGCCGCTCGTCGCCGGCAAAGGAACGAAACGTTCGATCTTCGGCGGCAGCCTGACCAGCGCCTGCAGAGTCTTGCGATCGCCGGGACGCACCAGTTCGAGCGCCAGGGTGAACCCCAGATTGGGAATGAAGGGGAACGGATGCGCCGGATCGACCGCAAGCGGCGTCAGCACCGGAAAGACGCGGCTAAGGAAATAATCCTCAAGCCACTCGCGGTCGGCCTTGGAGACATCGGCGGGCTCGACGATGACGATGCCGACGCCCTCGATCTCGGCGCGAAGCTCGCGCCAGCGCCGCAGTTGCTCGCTCGTCAGCAGCGTGACGCGCTCGGTGATCTTGGCCAGCTGCTCGGCCGGCGTCAGGCCGTCCTCGGAGCGCGCGGTCACGCCGGAGCGCACCTGCCCGCGCAGGCCGGCGACGCGCACCATGAAGAATTCATCCAGATTATTGGCCGAAATCGACAGAAACCGCAGCTGCTCGAGCAGCGGGTGATTGCGGTTGGAGGCCTCCTCCAGCACGCGACGGTTGAACTCGAGCCAGGACAATTCCCGATTGATGAAGCGCTGCGGAGAAGCCGCAAGCTTGGCGGGATCCTCGACGAGAATCTCATCGGCGCGATCCATGACGACGATATCGGCGCCGGTGCGCTCGGCGGCGAGCTGATCCTGTATGTGGGGTTTCATGTCCATTTTCCGGTCGGGCCATCATGGCACAGGCTTGCGCCGCGATGAAAGGCGCAGCGCTAATCCCTGATGAATTCTTCCATAACCTTGGCCGCCAGCGCCCGTGTGACAGGCCGCCCCCTCGCCAAAGCCTCGCGATCGAGCGCGGCGACGAAGGCGCGCGCCGCGTCGAGGGACCGCTCCAGCCGCAGCGCCGCGAAAGCCAGCGCCGGCGGCTCGACGATCAGCTGGCGGTCGGCGAAGAGCTTGACGAGCACGGCGCGCATCAGCTCTTCGTCCGGCGCGCCGATTTCGACCGCCGGCGCGCGGCGCAGCCGCGACAGCAGGTCGGGGAGCCGCACGCCGTCCGCCCGCGGCGCGCGCGTTGCGCTCATCAGCAGAAAGGCGTCGCTTTCGCTGACGAAATTCAAGAGATGAAACAGCGCCGTTTCGTCCGACGCGCGATCCACGTCGTCGATCAGGATGGCGCGTGGGGCGTGCGCGACGAGCTGTTCCAGCATCGGCAGGGCGTCGGGCGCAACCGCGCATGCGCCGGCGCGCGCCGCCCAGATCGCGCAGAGGTGGCTCTTGCCCGCGCCCTTGGGACCGATCAGGGCGAGCGCGCGATCCGGCCAGTCCGGCCAGCGTTCGATCATTTCCAGCGCCGCGCGGTTCGACGCCGCAGGGAGAAAGTCCTCGCGTCCGAACCGCGGGGTCGTCGGCAAATCGAGCGGCAACTGCCTTCCCGACCCGCGGTCGTCCAAGGCGCCGGCCTTCGTCATGTGCGGTCCGGAATCGGGTGCTGATAGAGCGCGCTCGCGCGATAGCGTTTCGCCAGAAAGCGCATGAAGGCGCCAAGCGCCGCCGCGACCGGCACGGCGACGATGAGGCCGGTGAATCCGAACAGCGCTCCGAAGGCGAGCAGGGCGAACATGATCCAGACCGGATGCAGGCCGACGGAGGCGCCGACCAGCCGCGGCGACAGCACATAGCCGTCCATGATCAGTCCGGTCGTCACGATCGCCACCGCCTCGATCGGCAGATTGACATGCGGCCAGCCCTGGACGATCGCCACGATGATCGACAGCACAAAGGCGGTAATCGAGCCCACATAGGGAATAAAGCTCAGGAAACCCGCGCTGACGCCGATGAGGAAACCGAAGTTCAGCCCGATCGCCGACAGGCCGACCGCATACCAGACGCCGAGAAACAGGCAGACGAGCGACTGTCCGCGAACGAAGCCGGCGAGCGCGCGGTCGATGTCGCGCGCGAGCGAACGGACGTCGTCGCGATGGCGCGGCGGGATCAGATTGTCGATGATCTCGACCATATGATCCCAGTCAAGCAGCATATAGAAGGCGACGACCGGCGTGATGACGATAAGAGAGATCACATTGATGAGCGCATAGCCGCGCCACAACAGCGATTTCGCGAAATCGCCGAGCAGGGTCGGGACCTGGCTGGTCAGATCGTTGATGTATTTTTGCGCGTCGAAATTCGCCGCGGCGCCGCCGAGGCCGAATTCCTGCAGCCAGCCGTTGATCGAATCGCTGGTGAAGCGCTCGCTCCATTGCGTGAGCAGTCCGTGCAGCGTCTGCAGATAGCCCGGCAGCGAAGTGATGAAGCCGGCGAGCTGATGCGAGAGAATCGGAACCAGAACGACGGCCGCCGCGCCGACGACGAACAGAAAGACGACGAGCAAGAGCCCGGCCGCGCCGAGCCGCGACAGGCCGAGCCGCTGCAGGCGGTCGGCGATCGGGTCGAGCAGATAGCCAAGCGCGGTGCCGGCGACGAAGGGCGCGAGGACCGGGCTCAGAAAATAAAGCGCGAGTCCCAGCGCCAGAAGCGTCACGCCCCAGAGCGTGAGCTGCCGTTCGGGACTCAGCCCCGCCCATTGCAACTGCCGCAGCTCGGCCTCCGCGACCGCATCGCGATCTTGCGACGGAAGGGCGGCCGATTTCGCATGATCGGAGCCGAATAGCTTTCTCTGCGACATGTCACAGCCTCATATGCCGGACCCAGAGCCACAGATAGACGCAGGCGGAAGCGACGGTCAATGCGGCGACCAGGGCGACGAGCGTCACATTTAGGAGCGGAATGTGAACGCCATATGCCTGCGCGGCCAGGATGACGCCCGCCAGAGCCAGTTGCGTCGCCGTGGTCGCCTTGGAAGAAAAATGTGGATGCACCTTCATCGGCCGGCCCATCAGCCAGGATAGCGACACCGCGCCGGTGATCATAATGTCGCGGAACACCACCATGATGGCGAGCCAGGCCGGCAAGGCGTCGACGATGGCGAGCGTGACATACATCGAAACGATCAGCGCCTTGTCGGCGATGGGATCGAGAATCGCGCCGAGTTCCGATTGCAGATTGTAAGTCCTTGCCATCCAGCCATCGAGCGCGTCCGAAAGACCGGCGATGGCGAAGAGCACGAAAGCGGCGCTCCATTGACGCTCGACGATCAGGGAGATCGCCGCCGGCGTCAGGACGAGACGGCCGATGGTGATGAAGTTCGGAACAGAAGCAAACCAATTATTCGCCATGAGTCTTATCTGGCGCGGGCGTCGCGGTTTTCAGCGCTCATCATTTCCGGCTCCCGCGCCAGTACGACACGGCCGCGGCGAGTCCGAGCGCGACGGCGACGAGCGCGAGGAGCAAAGTTGAAATCGCGTTGATCTGCGGCGAGACTCCCAAACGCACCTGAGAATAAATCCGCATCGGCAGCGTCGTCGCGCCCGGGCCGGTCGCGAAACTGGCGATGACGAGATCGTCGAGCGAGAGGGTGAACGCCAGAAGAAAGGCCGTGACGATCGCCGGCGCGATCCGCGGCAGCGCGACGCGCAGGAAAGCCTCGGGCGGCGTTGCGCCGAGATCCATCGCCGCCTCTTCGAGCGTCGGATCGCAGTCGCGCAGCGCCGCGAGAATCGCGACCGTCGTAAAGCACATGGTCAGCGTGACATGGCCGATGACCAGCGTGACGAAGCCCCGCCCGACGCCAAGCGCCACGAAACAGGTGAGCAGCGCGAGGCCGAGCACCACTTCCGGCAGAACCAGCGGCGCATGCACGGCGCCAAAAAACAGCAGGCGGGTGCGAAAGCCGCCAAAACGCGCCAAAGCGACGGCGGCGAGAAGCCCCAGCAGAGTCGCGATCGTCGCCGAAACAAACGCGGCGGCGAGGCTGATTTTCGCCGAATGCAGCAACTGCTCATTGTCGAGCAGCGCCGCATACCATTTCGTCGAAAATCCGCCCCATACGGATACAAGACGCGAGGCGTTGAAGCTCATGACCGCGAGAATGACGATCGGCGCGTAAAGAAAGACGAAGCCGGCAAAGAGCGTCGCGCGACGCGCGTAGGAGGCGGCGGCGCTCATCGCCCGCCCTCTTCCTTGAGTCGCGCGCGCTCCCACAGCAGCAACGGGACCATCAACAAAGCGACGAGGGCGATCGCCGCAGCCGACGCCGCCGGCCAGTCGTGATTGGAGAAGAAGTCATTCCACAAGGTCCGCCCGATCATCAAAGTTTCGGAGCCGCCGAGGAGATCGGGAATGACGAATTCGCCGACCGCGGGAATGAACACGAGGAGCGATCCCGCGATGACGCCCTCCCGCGAAAGCGGCAATGTCACGCGCAAGAACACCTGCGCCGGAGACGCCCCGAGGTCGGCCGCCGCCTCGCGCAGACTCGCGTCCTGACGCTCCAGCGCCGCATAGATCGGCAGCAGCATGAAGGGCAGATAGGAATAGACGATGCCGACGACGACGGCGCCGGACGTCGCATACATTTGCAGCGGCGCGGAAATGAGCCCAAGCGCCATCAGCGCATTGTTGATCAGCCCCTCATCCTTGAGCAGCGCGATCCAGGCGTAGACGCGGATAAGAAAGCTCGTCCAGAAAGGCGCGACGGCGAGGCCGATGAGAATGGGACGCAGGCGTTCCGGCGCGCGCGCCATGGCGAGCGCGAAAGGAAAAGCGACGATCAGCGTGATCAGCGTCGCGACCGCGGCGATCGTAAGCGACGAGAGATAGGACTCGAGATAAAGCGTATCGCTGACGAGCGCGCGGTAGGAGTCGAGCGTAAAGTCCTGCGCCTTGGCCCAGAGCTCGGCGAGACTGTCGGAAAACATAAATATCGGCCGGTAGGGCGGACGCGCCAGCACCGATTGCGAGACGGAAATCTTGGCGACGAGCAGCATCGGCGCAAGAAAAAACGCGGCGATCCAGAGATAGGGCGCGGCGATAACGAGCCGCTGGCCGAGCGAAAGCCTGCGCCGAGGGCTCATGCCACGGCGCCGCCGTAAGCGCCCTCATCCTGAGGAGCCTGCGCGGCAGGCGTCTCGAAGGACGAGGGCGCGGCTACTCGCGCGACTGGATGTCCTCGCCCTTCGAGACGGCCGCTTCGCGGCCTCCTCAGGGTGAGGACATCCTTCCGGCGCCGGGTTCGTCCTTGGAGCCTCATCCTGACGGCCCGTCCTTGAGAAGCGTTCCCGCGCCAGGCGGAAAGCTCAGCCGCACCGCATCGCCGATCGCATAACGCTCGCCATGGCCGGCCGCTGCGCGCAGGACGACATTTTCCGCGACGCGCACCCGCAGCAGCGTGGTTTCGCCGCGAAACACGAAATTCTCGACGACCCCCGAGATCCCTTCGCCTTCGCGCGCGACGCCGATGCGCTCCGGACGAACGCTGAGCGTCGCTTGCGCGCCCTCGGGCAGGTCGCCGGGCTCGCAGGGGATTCGTCCAAACTCGGCGATCAGCGCCGCGCCGGAGTTGCGCTCGAAGGCGCGCGTCAACCGCCCCTCGATGAAATTGGTTTCGCCGACGAAACCCGCGACGAAACGCGTCGCCGGACGATCGTAAATCTCCGTCGGCCCCGCGACCTGCTCCACCCTGCCCGCCCGCATCACCGCGATGCGGTCGGCGAGCGCCAGCGCTTCGTCCTGATCATGGGTGACGATGACGAAACTGGTTTGCGTCAGCCGCTGGATTTCCTTGAGTTGAAACTGGGTCTCTTCGCGCAGCTTGCGGTCGAGCGCGCCGAGCGGCTCGTCGAGCAGCAGCATTTTCGGACGCGGCGCCAGCGCCCGCGCAAGCGCGACGCGCTGCTTCTGTCCCCCCGACAATTCGTCGATTCGCCTGCGGCCGTGGTTCGAAAGCTGCGTCATCGCGAGGAGTTCGTCGACGCGCGCGTCGATCGCATCCTTTGCTTCGCCCTGCCGGCGCAGGCCGAAGGCGATGTTCTCGAACACGTCGAGATGCGGAAACAGCGCATAGGACTGGAACATCATGTTCACCGGCCGCCGAAACGGCGGCACGCCGGAAAGATCGGCGCCGTTCAGCGCGATCGCGCCGGCGTCGGGCGCTTCAAACCCGGCGATGCAGCGCATCAGCGTGGTCTTGCCGCAGCCCGATGGGCCGAGCAGCGCGAAGAATTCTCCGGCGCCGACGTGAAGCGATACGTTTTCGAGCGCGACGACCGCGCCGAATGTCTTGCTGACGTTGTTGATCGACAGCAGCGGCGCGTTCACGCGCCGGCCTCGTCGCGACGAAACTCGGCGCGCCAATGGCGCGTTAGAGCGCGCTGCGAAAAAGTGGATACCGGTTTTTCGCGCGAAGCGCGCTCTAAATCACTTGAATCGATCACGTCATCTGCATTTGGGCGGCTCCGCCCAAATGCAGCGTGATCGAGATCGCCGCTCGGCGGAATATCCTCAAGCGCAACCAGCCGAAGTCCGTCGACGGCCAACCCCTCGATGTCTTTCCTTGCGAGCGGCCATGGCGGTCCGCCAAGGTCTTCGCCATCCTCGCGCGCCCGCGAAATGACGAGCAGCGTTCCGCCCGGCGCGACGAAGGACGCGAGCGCCCGCGCGGCGCCGGGCAGAAGCGTCTCGGGAAGCGCCTGCAGCGTATAAAGCTCATGCACGAAATCGAAACCGCCGCGCCATTCATCCGGCGCATTGAAGAGATCGGCGACGCGATAGTCGACTTCGCTGTTTGGAAAACGCGCGCGCGCCCATTGCACGGCGCGCTCCACGAGATCGAAGCCGACAACGCGCGCGCCGGCGCGCGCCAGCGCTTCGGCGTTGTCGCCAAGCCCGCAGCCGACGTCGAGCGCGCGAAGTCCGGCGATCGGACGGGCGGCGAGCCACTCCTGAAGAAGCGGACGCGGTTGCAGATCCGCCCAGGGCACGCCGGCCGGATCGTCTTTTGCGAGCGCATAGACCGCCTCGAACCATTCCTGGCGCCTGGGATCGGCCTCGATCCCGCCGGGAAGCTTGTGCGGATCGAGCGCGTCGAGCCTTTCGCGCGCCCGCGCCCGGCGCTCCGCGAAATCCTCATTCAAGACTTCGGTTCGCGCGCCTTCTCTTCCCATCCGCCGCCCTCGCTCTGCTGGTGATAGACGAGGCTATAGCCCAGATCGCGCAGTTCTTTCCATTGCGCGCGCGCGTCGGCAAGCTCCGCCTCGTCATGCCCGTCGAACAGCAGCGCGGCGCGTTGGCGCGGCGCGCCGGCGCCGGCGAGCGCGGGCGCCATTTGCGCGCCTTCGATGAAGAAGCGCACGTCGGCGTCGTTTGGATTGTCGTTCTCGCAAGTCAGATAGATCGGCTGCGCCTCCGGCGCGCCGTCGGCCTTCGTCCCGTGCGGGAGGAAGCTCTCGGGGCGGTACGACCACAAATCCTCGTCGAGTCTGGCGAGGCGCGCTTCGCTCGTCGCCTGCACGATCGCGCGCCAGCCGCGCGCCCGCGAGCGCTCCAGCAGGGTCGGCAGCGTCCGCGCCACCGTCGATCGGGTCAGATGATAGAAGGCGATTTCGGGCATGGCGCTCGGGGGCATCTTCGCACGACCGCCCCTATGTCGAAACTCCCGACTTTGCGCAACTTCGAGCGCGGAGAATCCAGGCTTTGAGTCCAGGCTTACGAGGCCCCATCTCACCGCGTCATGGCCGCGCTTGTCGCGGCCATCCACGAGACGACGCGCTGCAAATGTGAGGACATGAGCCAAACACATCGTTTCTGCGCAAAGCGTTTCGCGATGTCCCGGCGTGGATGGCCGGGACAAGCCCGGCCAAGACGGCTGAAAGTGAGCTGAAATTCATCCGAGTTAGGGGCCTGGCGGGCGCCCTCCTCACCCCGGCGTCCATGACGGCGGGTCGCTGGCGGGGAAGGACTCCACCCCGGCCTCGTAGACTTCGTCCTTTGGCGCCTCCCAAACGACGCTGATCTCGAGCGCATTTTTCACTTTGATGAAGGACGATGCGGTGGCGGCGGCGTATTCCGCCTCCATCCATTCGCCCGCCGAGGCGACGGAGCCCTTGAGCACGACCTCGCCGCCCTGGAAGTCGATCGAGATCGACTTGGGATCGGCCACGCCGCTTTTATCCAGCGCCTCGCGGACCGCGTCGCGAATCCATAGTTTCTCTACTCCAGTCATCGCCGCCTCGATCCGAATCGCCGCAGCCCCGACGGCCGCGGCGCGCGCTTTGCAGCTTACATATGGGCCGTGGTGACGGATCGTTCCATGGGCTTCGTAAAGCCGATCGCGAGCAGGACGACCGCGAGAACCGCATGCAGCCAGTGGTCGGCGTGATTCATCGCGATCGCGCCGTCGAGAGAGGCGACGTCGGGCGCGATAAAGCCCATGACGGCGACCGCTGAATAAACGATGGCCAGGGCGCGAATCGCAAGAACCGGGAGCCCGACATAGGGGCTGAGCAGCAAGAGCGCGCCAGTGATCAGGTGCACGAAATTATGCGCGGCGTTCACCTGGAAGTAGCCGACATCGGAGACGAGCGGATTGGGAATGAACCCCAAGAGGCCGACGGCCACGAAGACGACGCCGAGAATGGTCGCGATGAAGTCGGCATTCCATCGGGTTTCAATCATGATGCGTTCCTTTCGATCCAGAACGAATGTCATTGGGCATCAGATCGGGCGGCGGATAGGCTTTTCAAATTAAGAAATGGAAATAATGAAGAACCGCTACGTTATAGCGAAGAATAGAATCGCAAAGCTATAGCAAGCTGAAATCCTATAATCGTTGCTGTCTCAAAGCGGCTTGACGGCGTAAGCGAAGCGGTTGAGCCTTGAAAGCTGATATGTTCTGTAGGCTGCGGAGGAGGATGTCACGTTGACGGACCAAATGCGGCCCATAGAGACCGGCGACAGCGCCGACATCGAGCCGCTTTGGGCGGTTCGCGCGAACGCCAAGCTGTATGCCTTTCGATGGCCTAATATTGTGCTGAGCGGAATAAGCTGCTCGTGGCTGTTTTATGCAATGTCGGGAGGACCGACAGCAGATCTAATAGGGCTGGCGGGGGTTGCAGCGATATCCTACCCTATCTTGTTGCTGGGACATTACTATATGAAGGGCAAACGCCTCATCTACGTTGGAAGTCGTCGTGGCATATCTACGTGTTATTGCGTTCAGGAAAGCTGTAATGTTCTTTTTATTAAATATTCTTTGGAGAGCTATGACTATGACATTGCTACGTCTGTTAAAATATTTGAGTTCAATAGTGGCTTCGCGATATCGTTTGGGCGGTCTTTCGCTGCATCATCTTCAGGGGGTGGGGCGAGCCTTTTTAAGCCTGTTCCGGCTAGCCCTCTATCAATCGACAAGAATCCATATTACAGTTTTGTCTTTGAGCTCGATAAAACGGGCGTGTGGATAAATAACTCCCATAAACAATGTCAGGATATGAGCATTGACAAGAACATCGTTAGGCATTTTATTTCAATGAAAGCAAAGCGCATACGCTATATGCCTATATTGTTTCTGAACGACGCGATTTTTTGCGACAAAGAACATGCGGAGATGATCGTTGGAAGCATTTTGAGTTCCGATCGATTCGTTGAACTGCAAAAGGCCGGAACAGCGCTATAACAATATTTTGGGGCGCTCGCCGGAGGCGGCGACAATCGCCGTCTCTAGACGCGTCGCAGGCCTCGGACCGCTACCCCTCATAATAGTCGCGCACCAGCCGGTCCAGGAGCCGCACGCCCCAGCCGGCGCCCCAGCTCTGGTTGGTGTCGCTGGTCGGCGAGCCCATGCCGGTGCCGGCGATGTCGAGATGCGCCCAGGGCGTCTTGCCGACGAAGCGTTGCAGGAAATGCGCGGCGGTGATCGAGCCGGCGTGGCGTCCGCCGGTATTCTTCATGTCGGCGAATTTCGAGTCGATCATCTTGTCGTAGGCGGGGCCCATCGGCAGGCGCCACAGCTTCTCGCCGATGTGGCTCCCGGCCTTGGTCAGGCGGTCGGCGAGTTCGTCATTGTTGGAGAACAGCCCGCCATATTCCTGTCCCAGGGCGACGAGAATGGCGCCGGTGAGCGTCGCCAGATCGACGATCGCCGCGGGATTGTGCTTCTCGATGACGTAAGTCAGCGCGTCGGCGAGGACGAGCCGCCCCTCGGCGTCGGTGTTGATGATTTCGATCGTCTGGCCCGACATCGACTTGACGATGTCGCCCGGCCGCTGCGCCTTGCCGTCCGGCATGTTCTCGACGAGTCCGAGCACGCCGACGACATTGGCCTTGGCCTTACGGGCGGCGATCGCATACATCGCCCCGGTCACGGCGGCGGCGCCGGCCATATCGCCCTTCATGTCCTCCATCGAGGCGGCGGGCTTGATCGAAATGCCGCCGGAATCGAACACGACGCCCTTGCCGACGAAGGCGATCGGCGCGGCCCCTGACGCGCCGCCGCTCCAGCGCAGCACGACGAGCCGGCTGTCCGCCTCGGATCCCTGGCCGACGCCGAGCAGCGCCCGCATGCCAAGTTCGGCCATGGCCTTTTCGTCGAGGACCTCGACCTCGACGCCGAGCTTCATCAGCTCCGACGCCCGGCGGGCGAATTCCTGTGGAGTCAGCACATTCGCCGGCTCATTGACCAGGGTTCGGGCGAGGATTACGGCTTCCGCCAGATGGCTGGCTTCAGCGACCGCGGCGCCGACGCCGTCGGGCTCGGCCACGGCGACGACGACCTCCATCGGACCCTCGCGATCCGCCTCGTCTTTCTTCTTGGTCTTGTACTGGTCGAATTTATAGGCGCGCAGCCAGCCGCCGAGGGCGAATTGCGCGACCGAGTCCTGCGCGGCGGGCGTCCCCGCCGGCAGGTCGAACAGGATCACCGCGTGCGCGCCGGGCCCGATTTTGCCGGCGGCCTGTCCGCCGAGCGCGAAGAAATCGTCGAACGGCTTGGCGGCTTCGTCGCCCTCTCCCTCGGACTCGTCCGCCTTGCCGACGCCCATGAGAATGAGCCGGCTCGCCGGCGCGCCGGGCGCGGCGAGAATCTCGATCGACGTTCCTGATTTACCCTTGAACTTGGCCGCCGCCGCGGCGCGCGCCAGATGCGGGGCAGCGTCTTTGAGCGCGCTCGCGGCGCGCTCGCCCATGGCGAGATCGCGGCCGACGAAAGCCACCAGCGTGCGGGGCCGTCCCTCTTCTTCCGGATGGCGCAGCAGCGCTTCGGCGGCGTCGAACGGCTGGAGTTCGAATTTGGCGTTGACGAGCATCAGGGCCTCATGCCTCCTTGACCGAA
Source organism: Alphaproteobacteria bacterium (assembly GCA_016869555.1). Classification (GTDB taxonomy): domain Bacteria; phylum Pseudomonadota; class Alphaproteobacteria; order Rhizobiales; family Beijerinckiaceae; genus Methylocystis. Next base: position 34,115 of record VGDY01000012.1, read on the forward strand.
GCGGCCGCCATTCCCTCGCGAATGCGTCGGTTTTTTTGAGAAAGTTAGCGCCGGCGGCGCGCCAGGCGCGCAATTTGGCTGGATTGGCGCGCACTATCTTCCGGCGGGCGACCGGGGTCAATCGCGCCGGCCGTCTTTGGAGCCATTTTCGGCGCCAGCTTCCCGCCGTGGAATCGCCGCGATCGTTGCGCAGAAATCCTTCCGTGGCGCAAAAGCAACGCTCGCGAATTGAATGTGTTGGCGCGGCTCTCGGGCGCCGCGTAACGCTTGCGCGCGAAGGCGCCAACGTCTAGCGATCGAGTTCGAAGCGTCAACTGTTCGCGCGTGGAGCGGTTCCCTCCTGGGGCGGCGCGCCAAGACAAGAAGGAGGAAGGCCGCAGCCATGATCGGGGCGACGATCACGCGTTATTTCGCGCTGCGGTTTACGCGCACGATTCTGGCGATCTTCTTCACGATTTTCTGCCTGATGTTTGTCGTCGTTTTCGTCGAGATGCTGCGGCGCGCGAGCGACAATCCTCAGGCCGGGGCCGCGACCGTCGCCTTGATGACGGCGATGCGGGTGCCGGCGGCCGCCGAGATGATCCTGCCCTTCGCCGTTCTCTTCGGGTCCATGGCGACCTTCGTCGATCTCACCAGAAAGCTCGAACTGGTCGTCGCCCGCGCCGCCGGCATGTCGGTCTGGCAGTTCATCGCGCCGCCGGCGCTCGCCGCCCTGCTCATCGGCATTGTTTCCGTCGCGATCTACAACCCGCTGTCGGCGTCGATGAAGCAGCGCTCCGAACAAATGGAGTGGGATCTGTTCGGCGTGCCCGGCAGTCTGCGCATCGATCACGGCGTCTGGCTGCGCCAGCACGGCGTTGACGGACTCGCCATCATGCATGCGATGAACTCGGCGAAAGGCGGCACGGAGCTGACGCATGTCAGCGTCAATATCTATGCGCCGAAGGGCGGCTTCCTCGAGCGCATTGAAGCCGAGCGCGCGCGACTGGAGCCGGGCGTTTGGGCGCTCGATAACGCACAGGTCAGCGCGCCGGGAGAAGCGGCGCGCAGCGTCGGCTCCTATATGCTGGCCACCGAACTGACGCCGGAGCAGGTGGCGGCGGCGACGACCCCTCCGCAGGGCACGCCTTTCTGGTCGCTGCCGGAAATGGCCGCGCGCACCGCCTCGGCCGGCCTCGACGCCACCGGCTACCAATTGCAGTTTCAGTCGCTTCTTGCGCGACCGCTGCTGCTCGTCGCGATGGTTCTCGTCGCCGCTTCCTTTTCATTAAGATTCTTTCGATTTGGCGGCGTCGCCAAAACCCTTTCGGGTGGCGTGGCCGCGGGCTTCGTGCTTTATATCGTGACCAAAGTCCTCTCGGATCTCGGCGGCGCGGGCATGATCAGCCCTGTCGTGGCCGCTTGGTCGCCTGCGCTTGTCGGGAGCATGTTGGGCACGGTGATCTTGCTCTATTCGGAGGACGGCTGATGGCGTGTGCCCGACCCCTCCGGCGTCTCCCTCTTCCCTTCGCCGCGCTCGCTCTCGTTGCGGCGTCCTTCGCGAATTTTTCCGCGGCGGCGCAGCCCGCGCCCGCGGCCGGCGAGCGCATGGTCGTCGAGGCCAAGGAACTCGTCTACGACGAGAAAAAGAACACGGTCACGGCGCGCGGCGACGTCCAGATTTACTACAAGGGCCGGCTGCTCGAAGCGGACCGCGTCACCTATGACCGCAATACGTCGCGCGTGTTCGCCGAAGGCCACGCCAAGCTGACCGAAAAGGACGGCTCGATCGCGCGCGCCGAGCGTTTTGACCTCACCGACGACTTCAAGCACGGATTCATCGACAGCCTGCAGGTCGACACGGTCAACAACACGCATTTCACCTCGCCGCGGGCCGAGCGGGCGGGCGAGACGACGACTTTCGAAATGGGCAGCTACACCGCCTGCGAGGCCTGTCGCGACGATCCTACGAAGCCGCGCACGTGGCAGATCCACGCCAAGCGGATCATCCACGACAATGTCGAGAAGATGGTCTATTACGAGGACGCGTCCTTCGATTTGCTCGGCGTGCCGATCGCCTATGTGCCGTTCTGGTCGTCGCCGGATCCGTCGATCAAGCGCAAGTCCGGCTACCTGTCGCCGGTGTTCGTGTATCGCTCGCAGCTCGGGGCCGGCGTCGGCGTGCCCTACTTCTGGGCGATCGCGCCGAATTACGACCTCACCGTCACGCCGATCTATTTTTCGCGGCAGGGTCCGTTCGTGACCGCGGAATTCCGTCAGCGCTTTGATGCCGGATCTTACTCGATCCGCGCCGAAGGGACCCATGTGGGGGACACGGGCGCCTTCGCGGCGGCCCCGCTCGGCGCCGGCGGCAAACAGTGGCGCGGCGCGATTCAGTCCACCGGCGATTTCTGGCTCAATGACCGCTGGCGCGCCGGCTGGGACATCACGGCCCTCTCGGATCGCTATTTCTTTCAGGACTACAAGCAATATAACTATCTTCTGCAAAACTACTTCTTCCGCGAATCATCGTCAACGATCTATCTGACCGGCCAGGGACCGCGCAGCTATTTCGACATGCGCGGATATTATTTCCAGCTCCTGTCGCCCAACGACGTGCAGGCGCAACAGCCCGTCGTTCATCCGGTCATCGACTATAACCGCGTCTTCGACATCGACCCGGCGGCGACGGCCGGCGTGGGCGGCCAGATTGAAGTCGACGGCAATGTGACGAGCACTTCCGCCAATCTCGCAAATTACGAGTCGATCAATCCGCGCAGACTGGACAGCATTTACGGACTTTACAATGTCTGCTCGGTCTATGCGCGCGACGTCGTGCCTCAGCGCAGCACCTGCTTGCTTCGCGGCGTCGGCGGCGACTATCAACACGCGACGATCAGCGGCGCGTGGAAGCGCAAATTCATCGATCCCATCGGCGGCGTATGGACCCCCTTCGCCTTCACGCGCCTCGTCGGCAGCTATCTCGATTACGACCGCCAGGGATTGTTCCCGATCTATAATCAGTTCGGGCAGCCGATTCCCAACAGCGCGCAAGGTCTGTTCTTCGATGGCGCCGACAATCGGTTCCGCGGCCAGGCGCTGCCCGGCATCGGCGCCGAATGGCGCTATCCGATCCTCGCCAGGAGCGTTATCGGCGACATCGTATTCGAGCCGATCGCGCAGGTCGTCGCGCGCTCCAATCAGACCTCGATTCCGTCGCTCGTTAACATCGACGCGCAAAGCCTCGTTTTCGACGATTCGACCCTGTTCGAATGGAGCAAATTCTCCGGCTATGATCGCTTCGAGACGGGCACGCGCCTCAACTATGGCGGCCAGGCCACGATGTCGCTGCCCAATGGCGGCTTCATCAATACGATGATCGGCCAATCGCGCCAGATCGCCGGCGCCAACTCCTACGCGCAGGCGGACGCGGCGAATGTCGGCCTCGATTCCGGCCTGAATTCGCGCGCCTCGGACATCGTCGGGCGATTCGCTTTTGCGCCCTCCTCGCTCCTCAGCTTCGTCGCCAAGGGCCGGTTCGACAAGGGCAGCCTGCGCGCGCGCCGTCTGGACATTTTCGCCACAATGAACCTGGATCCAATCTCGCTCCAGCTTCAATATGCGAATTACGCGTCGCAGCAGGCCATCGGCTTCGACATTCGTCGGCAAGGCCTGTCGGCCTCCGGACAATATAATATTACAAAAAACTACTTCATGACCGGCACCGTCACCTTCGACATGAGCCGCTATCTCTATAATTCCCTGACCGATCCGACGCTCGCTCCCTTCACGACGACGCTGACCGGCATCAATCTCACCGGCTCGGCGCCGCTGTTCTCGGTGGCGACGCTCGGCGCCGGCTTCGGCTACCATGACGAATGCGCAACCCTGTCGGTCAATTATACGCAAATCTATCAGCCGCAATCCTACACTGGACTGCCTGCCCGCAATCAGACGGTGATGGTGACGCTCCAGTTGCGCACCTTGGGCGAGGCGAAGTTTAACTACGGCGTCGGTTCGGTGCTGGTGAATGACGGCGTGCGCTCCAACGTGACGCACTGAGCGGCTCCATTTGCTGAACCGCCCTAATTACATGTCGGATTCGCCTGCCGGGAGGACGCCCGCCGCCCCTCGTGCTAAAAGCGCCGCGATCCGCGCCCCTCGGGACGCGCCTCGGCCGCCAAGCGCGGATACGCCCGGCACAGACGCGCTGTCGCGCAAAGGAGAATGCAATGAGGTTTTTTGTTCCGCTCGCCGCCGGCGCGCTTCTCGCGATCTGGCCGACGGCGCAGCTTCTCGCAGAAGGATTTTCAGGCCAGCAGAAGGTCGAAATCGAGAAAGTCGTGCATGACTATCTCCTCACCAATCCGGAAGTCATCAAGGACGCGATCGACGAACTCGGAAAGCGCGAGAAGGTCGCCGAGGCCGCGACGCGAGAAAAGGCCGTCAGCCAGCATGGCGACAAGATTGTAAATTCGTCCAACCAGGCGGTTGTGGGAAATCCTAGCGGCGATGTGACGCTGGTCGAATTCTTCGATTACAATTGCGGTTACTGCAAGCAGTCGCTCACTTCCATCGCCAAGCTGATCGAAGCGGATCCCAAGCTTCGCGTGGTGCTTAAGGATTTCCCGGTCCTCGGGCCGGACTCGGTGGAGGCGGCCCAGGTCGCGACCGCCGCGCGGATGCAGCTCGACAGCCAGAAATTCTGGGACTTCCATCGCAAGCTGCTGATGACGCGCGGCCACATCGGCAAGCAACAGGCTTTGGCGGCGGCGAAGGAAGTCGGCGCCGACATGCCTCGGATCGAGAAGGACATGGCGAGCGCGGAGACGAAGGCCGCATTGAAGGAAGTGGCGTCGTTGGCGGATGAGCTGCGGTTCGACGGGACGCCGGCCTGGGTGATCGGCAAAGAGGCGATCATCGGCGGGCTGCCCTACGCTCAATTGAAAGCCAAAATCGACAACATGCGCAAATGCGGCAAGACCGTATGCTGACCGGCAGGCGGGCTTCCTTTGCGGCGGCAATGAGGCTAAGAGAGACGGCCTGCCGCCCTTGAGATTTTCGGGAACGTTTCGGAAGCGCTATGTCAGCCGTCCATGTGCTTAACGGTCCCAATCTCAATCTTCTCGGCAGGCGCGAGCCGGCGATATATGGAACGGCGACTCTCGACGACATCCGCGCAATGCTGGAGCAGCGTTGCGCCGATCGCGGCGTCTCGCTCGTCTTTCGGCAGTCCAACCATGAAGGCGACCTCGTCGACTGGATTCACGAGGCGGGCGGCGCTGGCGCGCCGGTCATCCTGAACGCCGGCGCGCTGACGCACACGTCGATCGCCCTTTATGACGCGATCAAGGGCGCGGACGCCTTCGTCATCGAAGTGCATCTGTCGAACGTGCATGCGCGCGAGAGCTTTCGCAGCCGCTCCTTCATCTCGCCGGCGGCGCGCGGCGTGATCGCGGGGTTTGGACCGCTGTCCTACATTCTTGCTCTCGAAGCTGTCTTTGAAAACGAACCGAGAAAGAGCTGAAACTCTTATGGCGCGCAAAGCTCAACCGCCTCGCATCGCTTCCTCCCGCAGGCCGGCGCCGGCAAACGCGCCCGCGATCGACGCGGACCTTCTGCGCACGATCGCCGAACTTGTCACCGGCAGCGATCTGACCGAATTCGAGGTGGAAAAGGGCGATCTGCGCATCCGCGCGGCGCGCATGCCCGCCGCCGTCGCGAGCGTGGTCGCCGCGCCGCCGCCGATTCAACCCTTGCATGCGGCTTCGGCGCCGACGCCAAAGTCGGCGGCCGCGCCTGCCTCGGCCCCAGCGGAGCCCGCCGCCGAATTCGTCGACGCGGTGAAATCGCCCATGGTCGGCACCGCCTACCTGCGGCCCAATCCCGACGCCAAGCCCTTCATCGAAATCGGCGCGCGCGTTTCGGTCGGCGATAAGCTGTTGTTGATCGAGGCGATGAAGACGTTCAACGACATCGTCGCCACCAAGTCTGGCGTGGTGACCGCCATACTGATCGAGGACGGCCAGCCTGTCGAATATGGCGAACCTCTCCTGGTGATCGAGTAGGCGGCGTCAGGAATGTTCGACAAAATCCTCATCGCCAACCGCGGCGAAATTGCGCTGCGCATCCTGCGGGCGGCTAAGGAATTGGGCGTTGCGACGGTCGCCGTCCATTCGACAGCCGACGCCGACGCCATGCACGTCAAGCTGGCGGATGAGTCGGTCTGCATCGGACCGGCGCCGGCGCGCGATTCCTATCTCAATATCCCCGCCCTGCTCTCCGCCTGCGAGATCACCGGCGCCGACGCCGTACATCCGGGCTACGGCTTTCTTTCGGAGAACGCCCGCTTCGCCGAGATTCTCGAAGAGCACAACATCACCTTCATCGGTCCGAAGTCCGAGCACATCCGTCTGATGGGCGACAAGATCGAGGCCAAGGCGACCGCCAGGAAGCTCGGCATCCCCTGCGTGCCGGGGTCGGACGGGCCGATCCTCAGCGAGAAGGAAGCCTTGAGGGTCGCCGAAAAGATCGGCTTTCCGGTTCTGGTGAAGGCGGCGTCCGGCGGCGGCGGACGCGGCATGAAGGTCGCGCACAATCCGCACGACCTTTCGATCGCCATCGCCACCGCGCGCACCGAGGCCAAGGCCGCCTTCGGCGACGATACGGTTTATCTTGAAAAATTTCTCGATAAGCCCCGTCATATCGAGATACAAATCTTCGGCGACGGCAAGGGTCAGGCCGTGCACCTCGGGGAACGAGACTGCTCGCTGCAGCGCCGTCACCAGAAGGTCTGGGAAGAAAGCCCGTCGCCGGCGCTCAATGACGCGCAGCGCATGGAGATCGGCGAAATCTGCGCACGCGCCATGCGCGACATGCAATACGCCGGCGCCGGCACAATCGAGTTTCTCTATGAGAACGGCGAATTCTATTTCATCGAAATGAATACGCGCATTCAGGTCGAGCATCCGGTGACCGAGTCGATCACCGGCGTCGATCTCGTCTGCGAACAGATCAGGGTGGCGGCCGGCTCTCCGCTCTCGTTGCGCCAGGAAGACATTTGGTTCTACGGCCACGCCATCGAGTGCCGGGTGAACGCCGAACACCCCGTCAGCTTCCGGCCGTCGCCCGGGCGCATCGCCTATTATCATCCGCCGGGCGGCGTCGGGGTGCGCGTCGATTCGGCGGTCTATCAGGGCTATGTGATCCCGCCGAATTACGACTCGCTCATCGGCAAGCTCATCGTTCATGGGCGCAATCGAACCGAGGCGCTGATGCGCCTGCGTCGCGCGCTCGACGAATTCATCGTCGACGGCATCGACACCACGCTGCCGCTGTTTCGAACGCTGGTGCGCAACGCCGACGTCCAGAACGGCATCTACGACATTCACTGGCTGGAGCATTTTCTGGCGACGGGCGGCATCGAGCCCGGCTTCTGAACGGCGACGGCGAACGACCGAAAATACGACTTTTCGAAAGAAAGTCCGCGCGCCGGGGTGGCGCGAACGCCGCGCGCCGCTATCCTTGAAGGGATGTCGCGCCTCAACGCACCCTACGCGATCACCCCGCATCTTCTGCTTCGCGCCTATTCCATCGGACTTTTTCCGATGGCGGAAAGCGCCGAGGAGGATCAGCTCTACTGGGTCGATCCGGAGCGGCGCGCGATTTTTCCGCTCGACCGCTTCGACCTGTCGCGTTCCCTGGCCAAGACCGTGAGGTCCGACCGTTTTGACGTCGATGTTGACCGCGACTTCGACGCGGTGATCGACGCCTGCGCCGCGCCGGCCTTCCGCCGCGAGCGGACCTGGATCAACGCCGAAATCCGCCGGCTCTATCGCGAATTGTTCGATCTCGGATTCGCCCACACGATCGAGTGCCGCCGCGAGGGCCGTCTGGTTGGGGGACTATATGGCGTCGCTTTGGGGAGCGCCTTTTTCGGGGAAAGCATGTTCCATCTCGAGCGGGACGCCTCGAAGGTGGCGCTCGTCCACCTTGTCGCCCGGTTGAGGGCGGGCGGATTCCAACTGCTCGATACGCAATTCATCACGCCGCATCTCGCCTCGCTCGGCGCGATCGAGATTTCGCGCGACGAATATCACAGCGCGCTCGAACGCGCGTTGGCGGCGAAAGCCGACTTCCTCGTCTGGCCGAAGGCCGCGCGCGTGACGGGGACGAGGGCCCTGGCCGCGCTCAAGAGCTAGTACGGCACATTCGCCGGCGGCACGGGGGGAGCGGCCTGGTCGCCGCGCCGCTTCTTCTTTCGCGACGGCGCAGCCGGCGCCGGCTCCGGCGGCGCCTCGCCGGCCTCGGGATCGACGGGCGCCGGCGCAGCCTGATCGGCGGGTCCGATCGGCTGGTTTTCCATCGGCGGCGGCGCCGTCGGCTCGACCCGGCGCGAGCGGCGCTTCCTGCCTTCGGGAGGAGTCGTCGCCTCTGCCTCGGCGGCCGGGGCTGCAGGCGCAGGCGCCGTTGTCGCCTCCGCGGGCGGCGCCGCGGTCTCCTTGCCGCCTTTGCAGTCGACGAGCCAGACGTCGTAGACGGGGTGCTCGACGCCATGGAGGCCGGGACTTGCCGCGAACATCCAACCCGAGAAGATTCGCTTGGCGTCCTGCTTCGCGTCGGTCTTGGCGGCTTCCGGCTTCGGATCGGCCCCGCGCTCGGACTTGAGCAGCAGCTCGTCGACCTCGACGAAGGCCGTCGTTTGCGGCGTCTCGGTCTGCGGCCTTGTGTTGCAGACCTTCGGCGTCACCTGAAGCGCGCCGAACTGAACGGTTTCGTCGATGGCGACGTCGAAATTGATGATGCGGCCGGTGGTCTTGTCGAGCCCGGCGAAAACCGCGGTCGGATGCCGGATCGGATCGGCTGACGCGCCGGCCGAAAAAAGCGCCCACGCGCCGAGGGCCGCTGGCGCCAGGGACAGGGGCAATTTCATCCGTTCACCGCATGATTCTCCGCCGGCCCGGACAACAGGGGGGCGACCAGAACAGGCAACAAAGGCGTTTCCATGGAAACCGCGCCGCTCAGCCTTCAGGCCGCCAGGGGGCGTAGTCGCCGCCGGCGGGCGGACGCTCGCCCAATGCAAGCTGAGAGCCCGGCGGACGATAGGCCTGCGGCGTTCCGGTCAGATTTTCCTGATACGGCAGCTCCCATGCGCGCGCCCGATATGTTTCCTCGGTCGGCGGCGTATCCACCGTATGGTGCAGCCAGCCATACCAGCCGGGCGGCGTCGCCGAGCCTTCGCAATAGCCCTTGTAGATCACCCAGCGTCGTTCGAAGCCGAGCGCCTTGTCGATCTTGCCGCCGCGCCGGCGGTAATAGACATTGCCGAATTCGTCTTCGCCGACCCGCTCGCCGTAAAGCAGCGTCCAAAGGCCGGTGCTGAGCGTGGCCTGGTTCCACCAGGTGAAGAAGCGAATGATGTAGGACATGCAGGGGAGTCCTCGAATTTCGAGGCCCCTTATTGCGTCTGCCGGCGTCAATGTCCAGCCTTGCGGCGCGCGCAAGGCGGGTCAGTCGGAATTTCCGCTTTGCGCCATTTCCAGACCTTCGTCGAGCTCCATGTGCCGTATGCGATCGCCGTGAGGTAATCGGAGCGGTCCCCGCTTTCAGAGGGATGTAGGCTCCGTTATGTCCGGCGCAGCCTGCACAAGCTCGTACTCGAAATGGAAAACATTTGGCACTTTCACGCGCGAAAACTGGACCTCCATCCGGTAGGTAGGTCCTGTTGGCGGCGGGTGCGGTTCTACCGCCACGACTGTCCCAATTTCGTCGGCTTCGATTTCGTAGCTGAAACGCACACGCGTTTGGGCTCGGAATCGAACGCGATCGCCGACCTGAAATCTCCTCAACATCACGCCTGCGGCCTCCCCGTTCTCTTCGATGAAGATCACACCCGCGGATTCAAGAGCACGTTTGACAGCAGCAAGCTTATCGGGATCGCCGTCATATTTACGCGTCTCAAAATTGGAGATGGTGTTTCTGTGAACGCCCGACGCCTCTGCCAGCCGTTCAAGGGACCAATTCAGAGTCGCGCGCGCAGCTCGCATTTGTTCGGGTTGCATGGCCGCTCGTATTGTGTAGTTTTCACTTGTGAAATTGTCACAACTTAGGCCTTTGTCAATTGGGCACACCTCTGATGTCAAAATTCAGGAAATTAGTTCCATGTGGAAAGGGATAATGTATGTCTCTCGACCGATTATCGCTTTCGACCGTTCCGATAATTCCATTCTTCAATGACCGCCAGCTCGCAGGAGCAACCGGGTTTATTTGGAAGCGTCGCGAACGATTTTATCTCATCACCAACTGGCACGTCGTATCGGCTTTAGACCTCTTTACCGAGAGACCTCTAGCGGAGGGTGCTGCTCGGCCAAACAAATTGCGCTGCCATTTCCTCATCCGTGTCGGGCAGTACGAGCGCGAGTTGATTGACGTTCCGATCCGTGACGAGGACGACCAACCTTTATGGTTGATTCATCCTGCGCAGGAGAGGCGGGCCATCGATGTTGTTGCACTGCCCCTCGACGGCGAGGCCTTGAGGACAAAGGTCACATTGCTTCCGGTGAACGAACTAGCTCCGGGCAGATTAGCCATCATGATAGGCATGGATGTTTTCATTCTCGGATATCCATTCGGCTCGAAACCTCCTGCGTTCCCTGTCTGGAAACGGGGTAGCATCGCGTCTGAACCGGATTTGGTGCGCCTCTCCACTGGTTACTACCTGGTGGATACCGCCTCACGTCCCGGCATGTCCGGCTCGCCGGTTATACTTCGCAGTTGGTCAAACCACATCCTTGAATCCAATTTGTGGACGACCAACAACGATCAGCTTCCAATTGATAGGGTGATCGGCGTGTATTCTGGAAGGTTGAAACCCGAAGAGGCCCAGGTCGGAATCGTATGGCACGTAGAATACATCGACGAAATCATTGACGCCGGGAAACTTGATACTTAGGCCATCGCAGTGTGCAAAAATCAAGAATTTCGCAACAATCGCCGACCCCTCGTATGCAGAGGCTTCCGCCATGCAATAGTCTGGTGCAAGAGTTCGGCGGCATTTCATCCGAGATGGCGGCCGTAGGGATGACCTAGTGGCCCCCGTCATTGCTTTTGACGGCGAGTTCTGAATCTCTGTCGCTGCACAGCAGCGATGGAGATGATTCGTGGCCGGGAAGGAGATCGCCGTCAAGAAGTATGTGGTTCGGTTGAGCGCGG
>VGDY01000013.1 GCA_016869555.1 Alphaproteobacteria bacterium
AAGTGCGGAACGATTTTCTCCCATTGCTCGTCACTGAACCAGAACAAGTTCGCGTCCATGGCCTCGGCCTCCATCAAGTCGACCAAGCCACTGAACCAAAACATGGTTAATTAGGTCTTAACCCTAAGCCGTCGAATTTGCGATCGGACGCGAAGGCGACATGGTCCACGTCGAGATTGAGGCCCATGCCGATGGCGTCGGTCGCGACGATATAGTCGACGTCGCCGTTCTGATAGAGTTCGACCTGCGCATTGCGCGTGCGCGGCGACAGCGCGCCAAGCACGACGGCCGCTCCGCCCCGCTGGCGCTTGATCAGTTCGGCGATCGCATAGACCTCTTCGGCGGAAAAGGCGACGACGGCGCTGCGCGGCGGCAGCCTGGAGATTTTCTTGTCGCCCGCAAAGGACAGTTCCGAAAGTCTCGGGCGCGTGAAGATCGGCGCGCCGGGAAAGAGTTCAGAAACGAGCGGCGCCATCGTGGCCGCCCCGATAAGCAGCGTTTCCTGGCGTCCGCGCCAATTGAGCAGCCGGTCGGTGAAGATATGGCCGCGGTCGAGATCGGCGGCGAGCTGTATTTCGTCGATAGCGAGGAATTCCGCCTCGACGCCGCGCGGCATCGCTTCGACCGTCGCGACCCAATAGCGCGGCGCGCGCGGCTTGATCTTTTCCTCGCCGGTGACGAGCGCGACATTGTCGGCGCCGATGCGTTCGGCGACGCGATTATAGACTTCGCGGGCGAGTAGGCGCAGCGGCAGGCCGATGACGCCGGAAGAAAAGGACAGCATCCGTTCGATGGCGTGATGCGTCTTGCCGGTGTTGGTGGGGCCGAGCACCGCAGCGACGCCCCTGTCGAACGACCCTGCGCGGGGAGCGGCGCGGCTCGCCGGATCGGACGGCGCGATTGTCATTTTTCTTGCTGCCTGACGCGAGCGTGGAGCCCCTTCGTCTCATATCGAAACTTGGCGCCGTGTGCGAATTTACTTTCTGAACAGCCTGCGAACGAATCGCGCCCGAATCGCTGACTCTCGTCGAGTCATGGTCTGTTCCGACAATATATGGACGCTGGCCCAACAAAAACACTAGAAATTGCAGATCAGGCGCGCCATAGGGCTAGGCGAAGGCGATCGTGCGAATGTCGCCGACGGACTCCTTTCGCCGCTCCTGTCAACGGTGAAGATTCGGCGGTCCATCCCGTTGCTGTTAAGTTTTGGGATCAAGCGGGAACGTAGCGGGCACGAATCAGCGTTGGGTATTGGTTGGCGTTGCGTTCCGGCCGATTTCCGCAGCCGTCGGGCGCATCGCTCCGGCGGCGGCGCGCGAAAGCGTCCCAAATGGACGGGCGTTCTTAACTTTGCGTCCTTGTTTGGGACGGCCGATCAAAGCCGCCCTAACAGTCGCTCGGCATGGCTCGTGACGTCGAGGCGCCTCCGCCGGCGCAGCGCCCGCGCGCAATTGGTAAACGGGGCGGTCGCGAAACCATCGGATCGAATGTGGCGAACGGGCCGCCGCAAGATCCTAGAACTGTGGCTGGAGGCGGCGCCTGACCGGGGCGCCGAAGGCGACCGCGCTGAGAAATATCTCGCAGAGGCTGGAGCGGGTGAAGGGAATCGAACCCTCGTATTCAGCTTGGAAGGCTGCTGCTCTACCATTGAGCTACACCCGCGCGGCGCCGATTCTATGCCAATCCGCGCGACGCTTGGCAATGGGCGCGCGGGCGATGCATTTCCCATTTGACAGCGGCGCGCGACGCCACTAACCGGAGCGCCCACATAGTCTCTCCATACAGGCGGGGCGTTCCCACGCCGCTTCTCGAGGACCATTCGACCGTGGCCAAACCCGAACTCGGCGCCAAACGCCAATGTCAGTCCTGCGGGACGAGATTTTTTGACATGAATAAAAATCCGATCGCCTGTCCGAAATGCGGCGCGATCTATCAGGTTGTCGCGCTGACGCGAACGGCGGCGCGCGCGATGCAGGAAGAAGAGAGCGAAGTCGAAAAAGAGAATCCCGACACCGTGTCGCTCGAAGAAGTCGAGGAAACCGAGGCCGCCGCGGAATCGCTGGACGTCGAAGATGAGGTGGAGATCGAAGGCGACGATGCGGAAGACGACACTTTCCTCGAAGAGGAAGAGGGCGACGACGACGTCTCCGGATTGATCGACGGCGATATCGAAAGCGACGAGGAGACCTGAAGCCCGGTTCGCCGCCCTTGCGATCGACTGAAGCCGCAGCCGGAGCGGCGGATTCAGCAGGGCGATCGATGGGCGGCGATCTGTGAAGGCGGCCGCTGCGACCGCCGCTTATTTGGTGCGACGGCGGCGCTGCTGTCCGAGACCCATCTGTTTGGCGAGGTTGGAGCGCGCCTTGGCGTAATTGGGCGCAACCATCGGATAGTCTGCGGGAAGCCCCCACTTTTCCCGATAGTCTTCGGGCGACAGTCCATATTGCGTGCGCAAATGGCGCTTGAGCGACTTGAACTTCTTTCCGTCCTCAAGGCAGACGATGAAATCATTTGTCATCGACCGCTTGACGGCGACGGCCGGTTTCGGCGGCTCGGCGGGCGCCGTCGAAGAACCGACGCCAACGCGCAACAGGGCGTTGTAAACTTCGCTGATCAGCCCGGGCAATTCTCCGGCGGGGACCGAATTGTTGCTGACATAGGCGGAGACGATGTCGGCTGCGAGTTCAATGTTGTTGGTTTGAGTCATTGGATTGCTCACCACTTCCTTTTGAGATCGACGCTGCCCCCACCGGCCTTGGTCAATGCTTCGCTGCATAAGAATCGCCACTCAACCGTTACTTGGAGATTGCCTAACAGAATGCAGAGACTTCATCAAGTAATATTATGCACTATTGCCACGACCTGATTCTCCACAGTTGATCGGCGGCGATTGGGGGCTTTACGGCCGCGACGGGCTAATGTTTTCCTTTTTTATAACTTTTTTCACCGTTGGAGGCGCCGCTTTGGGCGCGAGCGCGCAGGGGGAGAGGTCGACGTGACTGAGTTCAGGGCCATTCGCATCGACAAGGGCGATCACGGCCATCACGCCGACTATGTCGTCATGCGCGCGCGCGACTTGATGGCAGGCGACGTCGACATCGACGTCGCCTTCTCGGCGATCAATTACAAGGATGGTCTCGCCGTCACCGGCAAGGGAGCGGTGGTGCGCCGCTTCCCGATGATTCCGGGCGTCGACCTCGCCGGTCGAGTAACGCGTTCGGCGCATCCCGATTTTGCGCCGGGCGACATCGTGGTCGGCGCCGGCTGCGGGCTGGGCGAAGCGCATTACGGCGGCTTTGCGCAAAAGGCGCGCCTTTCGGGCGACTGGCTCGTGAAACTGCCGCCGCTGCTGACCATGGCGCAGGCGATGGCGGTCGGCACCGCCGGACTGACCGCCATGTTCTGCGTGATGGCGCTGGAGCGTCATGGCGCGCGGCCGGAGGATGGTCTCGCGGCGGTTACGGGCGCGGCGGGCGGCGTCGGCTCATTCGCCGTCGCGCTGCTCGCCAAGGCCGGATGGCGCGTCGCCGCCGTCACCGGACGAGCGGCCGAAGCTGACTATCTGAAACGCCTGGGCGCAAGCGAAATCATCGGCCGCGAAGAATTCGCCGCTCCCGGAAAGCCGCTGCAAAAGCAGCATTTCGCCGTCGGCGTCGATACTGTGGGCGGGCTGGCGCTCGCCAATCTTCTCGCGCAGACGCGTTTCGACGGCGCAATCGCCGCCTGCGGCAATGCCGGCGGCATGGAGCTTCCGGCCAATCTCGCGCCTTTCATTCTGCGCGGCGTCGCGCTGCTTGGCGTCGAAAGCGTGCGTCCGCGCATCGCTCTGCGGCGCGCGGCGTGGAGGCGAATCGCTCAGACTCTCGATCCCGTCGCGATCGACGCGATGAGCGAAATCATTCCCTTCGACGCGGCGCTCGAGCGCGCCCGCTCGGTCGTCGACGGCAAGATTCGGGGCCGCATCGTCATCGACATGGGGTTGAACCTTCCGCCAGGGGATGCAGAATAGCTGGGTTCGCTCGAACGAGGAGCGCTCGACCCGGACGCCGATCATTCTGGCTTTCCGAACTCCGTTCTTGAAACGGCGAAGCTAAACCTTTCCAAAATCGCGCGAATCGTCGCATCGTAACGGCCCTTTCTCGACAAGCGCGCCTGTCTCGGCTCTAATGCCGGCGAACGGCCCGCTTGGGCCGATTGTTTTTGTTGAGGCTGCTCGCCGCGCTGGCGCGGCCCAGAAGGCTAAATGCGCATGAGTTCGGCTTTCACCAAGGAACAGGACGACGACAATCCGCGCGAGGATCTGCCTGACCGGCCGATCAGCCCGCACCGCAATCTGGTGACGGTCGAAGGCCTGCAGCAGATCGAAGGCGAGCTGGCGCGCCTGCAAAAAGAGATCGAACGCGCCACGGCGGCCGAAGACAATCACGCCCTCGCGCTGGCGCAGCGCGATCTGCGCTATTGGACCGCGCGCCGGGCGAGCGCCGAGGTCATCCGGCCGATCGCCGATCATTCGGCGGTCCGCTTCGGACACCGCGTCGTCGTCGAACTCGATGGCGGCGAACGCCGCAGCTTCCGGCTGGTCGGCGAGGACGAAGCCGACCCGACGAAGGGCCTAATTCCCTATGTCGCGCCGCTCGCAACGGCGCTGATGGGCAAGTCAGTCGGCGACAGGGCGGAGGTCATCCACCACAGTGCGCGGATCGTGGAGATCGGCTAGGGCGATCAAACTCCAGGCAAAATTCACTCATGCGATCGTCATGCTTGCGGCAGGGAGCCACGCCGAAATTCTCTAAGGCGCGCCGCCTCGCTATGTTAGTCAATGACGATGTCCGATCTGTTCCAAGCCGCGAAGCTCGAAGACGACGCGCCGCGTCCGCTCGCCGACCGGTTGCGGCCGACCCGTCTCGAAGAGGTTGCCGGCCAGGATCATCTGCTTGGACCTGACGGCGCGCTGACGCGGCTGATCCGCGCCGGCGCGCTCGGTTCGCTGATTTTCTGGGGACCGCCCGGCACCGGCAAGACCACGGTCGCGCGGCTGCTGGCGCATGAAACCAGGCTCGCCTTCGTGCAGATTTCGGCGATTTTCTCCGGCGTCGCCGAGTTGAAGAAGACGTTCGAAGCTGCGCGCGCCCGCCGCGCCGCCGGCCAGGGGACCTTGCTGTTCGTCGACGAGATTCATCGCTTCAACCGCGCCCAGCAGGATTCGTTTCTGCCGGTGATGGAGGACGGCACGATCACGCTCATCGGCGCGACGACCGAAAACCCCTCCTTCGAACTCAACGCGGCGCTGCTGTCGCGCGCGCGCGTGATGATCTTCAAGGCGCTCGATGAGGCGGCGATCGAGCGGATGCTCGAACGCGCCGAAAAGACGGAGGGCAGGCCGCTGCCGCTCGACGCGGACGCGCGCGCGGCGCTCGTCGGCATGGCGGACGGCGACGGCCGCGCGGCGTTGACGCTGGCCGAGGAAATCTGGCGCGCCGCGAAGACCGGCGAAATCTTCGATCGCGCGGGGCTGGTCGAAATCGTGCAGCGCCGCGCGCCGATTTACGACAAGGCGCAGGAAGGCCATTACAATCTCATCAGCGCGCTGCACAAATGCGTCCGCGGCAGCGACCCCGACGCCGCGCTCTATTATCTGGCGCGCATGCTCGCCGCCGGCGAAGACCCGTTGTTTCTCGCGCGGCGCGTCGTGCGGATGGCGGTCGAAGACATCGGCCTCGCCGATCCGCAGGCGCTCGTCGTCGCCAACGCCGCCAAGGACGCCTATGATTTTCTCGGCAGTCCGGAGGGCGAGCTCGCGCTGGCGCAGGCGGTCATCTATGTGGCGACCGCGCCGAAATCCAACGCCGCCTATGTCGCCTATAAGCGCGCGCAGCGCGTCGCCGAGGAGAAGGGCTCGCTGACGCCGCCAAAAGTCATTCTCAACGCGCCGACGAAATTGATGCGCGACGAGGGCTATGGCGCGGACTATGAATATGACCATGATTCGCCCGAGGCCTTCTCGGGCCAGAACTACTGGCCCGATTCGCTGCCGCGGCAGAAATTCTACCGGCCGGTCGAGCGCGGATTCGAGCGCGAGATCGCCAAGCGCCTCGACTATTGGGAGCGCTTGCGCAAGGAGCGCGGCGACTGATCCGCCGACGTTCGCGGTTCCGGCCGCTTTCCGTATTAATAACCGTGGCATGTGCGAAAGAGCCGTGAGCGCTCGCATGGACCGCGCCGGGCAACTCCTTTAAGGAATGAAAGCAGGACGCGCGATATCCCCCATATTCAGCGCGGCGGCCAATAGCTCGAGCGGCGCGCCAATGCTACCCCCTGAACATTATTCATTACGGAGCCGATTCACGTCGACCATGACCCGTAAACGGTCCGCTCTCCTGGTCGCCCTCATCGCAAGCCTTGCGATCGGCGCCGCATTGCCGTCTCTCGTGAAAACCATCGGCGCCCTGATCGGCCCTGACCGGCAAAACCAGGCGACCGAGGCGGCGACCGCTGAAGGAGAGGTCCGCCTTTCCCCGGCTCAGATCGAAACGTCGAAAATCCTGGTGAAGGCGGTCGGCCCAGGCGACATTTCCCGTCAGCTCACGGCCCCCGCCGCCGTCACGCCCGATCCCGACAAGATCGCGCGGGTCGCGGCGAAGGTCGCGGGCGTCGTCGAAGAACTGCGCAAGCGGCTCGGCGACAATGTCGTGCGCGGCGAAACCATTGCGATCATCGACTCGCGCGAAGTGGCGGAGGCGAAGAGCGAATATCTCGCCGCGCTGGCGAATTTCGATCTTCAAAATGTGCTCTTTCAGCGCGAGAAGGGACTGTTCGAAAAGAAAATCACCGCCGAGCAGCTCTTCCTGAAAGCCAAAGCGGTCTTTATGGAAGCCAAAGTAAAGCTCGATCTCGCGCGGCAAAAACTCGCCGCGCTGGACATGAGCGAGCAGGAGATCGCCGCACTGCCCTCGCAGCCGATCGCCGAGCTTCGTCGCAAGGAGATACGCGCCCCAATCTCCGGGCGAATCATCGAGCGTCTGGTCAACATCGGCCAACCGGTCGGCGGCGAAGGCCAGGCGAAGGAACTCTACGTCATTTCGGATCTCTCGGTCGTCGAGGCCGAGATCGCGGTGCCCGCCGCCGACCTTGGCCTCCTGCGCGAGGGACAGGAGGTGCGGGTTCAAAACGCCGAAGGGCGTGTCTTCGAAGGCAAGATCACCTACGTGAACGCGATGATCACGAAGGAAACGCGCAGCGGCAACGTACGCGCGCGCTTTCCCAATCCCGATTTCTCGCTGCGGCCTGGCAGTCTCCTCGACGCCGAAATTTCGCTCAAGCAAGCGCGGGTGAAGCTTAAAGTTCCGCGCTCGGCGGTGATGATCATCGACGGCAAGCCGAATGTCTTCGTTCGTACGGCCGTCGGCTTTGCCAAGCGTGAAGTTGAACTTGGGCGGGGCGACGACAGTTCGGTCGAAGTCGTTTCCGGCTTGACGCCAGGCGAAGAGATCGCCGTCTCCAACGTCTTTCTGTTGAAGGCGGAACTCGGCAAGCAGAGCATTCCGGAGGAATGATGCGCGTCGACGGCTTCGCTTGCTCGACGCTCTGGCCGGCGCTCGCGCCATGCGCCGCGCGCGGCGCATTGAACGCCGGCGGTCATCGATGATCAAGAATCTCATCGCGCTCTCTGTCCGAAACCGTTGGCTCGTCGTCTTGCTGACGGCGCTCACCGTGCCGCTTGGCGTCTGGTCGCTGATGCGACTGCCGATCGACGCGGTTCCCGACATCACCAACAATCAGGTGCAGATCAACGCCTTCGCGCCTGCGCTTTCCGCCTTCGAGATCGAAAAGCAGGTCACCTATCGGGTCGAGAACGCCATCGCCGGCATACCTGGACTGGAATATACCCGCTCCCTCTCGCGCAATGGCTTCGCCCAGGTGACGGCCGTATTCGGCGACAATGTCGACATTTATTTCGCGCGCCAACAGGTCGCCGAACGCTTGGCCATCGCCAAGGAGACATTTCCGCCCGGCGTCGAATCCCACATGGGCCCGGTCGCGACCGGCCTGTCCGAAATTTACATGTGGTCCGTCGACTATGCGCCGCGGACCGGCGAAAAGCCGGCAAAGGACGGCGAGCCGGGCTGGCAGCGCAACGGCGATTATCTGACGCCGGAAGGGCAGCGACTGCATACGCCGCTCGAACGGACCGCCTATCTGCGAACCGTGCAGGATTGGATCATCCGGCCGCAATTGCGCACGGTGCCCGGCGTCGCTGGCGTCGACTCGCTCGGCGGCTACGTCAAGGAATATCACGTCCAGCCCGACCCGGCCAAAATCTTCGCGCTCGGCCTGTCCTTCGCCGATCTCGCCGGCATTATCGAGCGCAACAACATCAGCCGCGGCGCCGGCTATGTCGAACGCAATGGCGAGGGCCTGGTCGTGCGCAGCCCCGGCCGGCTGGAGTCGATGGACGACATCGCCAAGGTCGTCGTCTCGACGCGCAATGGCACGCCGGTGCGCGTCGAGGACATCGCCGAGGTGGGCGTCGGGCGTGAATTGCGCATGGGCAGCGCCAGCATGAATGGCGAGGAGGTCGTCATCGGCACGGCGCTGATGCTGATCGGCGCCAACAGCCGCGAAGTGTCGAGCGCCGTCAATGCCAGGATGGACGAAATCCGCCGCATGTTGCCGCCCGGCGTCGAAGTGCGCACGATCTTGAACCGCACAATTCTCGTCAACGCCACAATCAAAACGGTCGCGCTTAATCTTGTCGAGGGCGCCGCGCTCGTCATCCTCGTGCTTTTTGTCATGCTCGACAATTTCCGCGCGGCGCTGGTGACGGCGATGGTCATCCCGCTGACCATGCTTTTGCTCGGCGTCGGCATGTATGCCGGCAAGATCAGCGCCAATCTGATGAGTCTCGGCGCGCTCGATTTCGGATTGATCGCCGACGGCGCGATCATCGTCACCGAGAATTGCCTGCGCCGGCTGTCGCAGCGCCAGAACGCCCTGGGCCGCGCGCTGACGCTCGAAGAGCGGCTGACGACGGTCATCGACTCGGCGGTCGAGATGCGCCGGCCGACGGTCTACGGACAGGCGATCATCATTCTCGTCTATGTGCCGATCCTGACGTTTTCCGGGGTCGAAGGGAAAATGTTCCATCCGATGGCGATGACCGTCATCATGGCGCTTGCATGCGAGTTCGTTCTTTCGCTGACCTTCTTTCCGGCAATGATCGCCATTGCGCTTTCGGGACGCATGCATGAATCGGAAAACGTCGTCGTTGCCGCGCTCAAACGCGCCTATGAGCCGATCTTGAAATGGGCGATGGCGGCGCCGATGAAGCCGATCGCCATGGGCGCCGGCGCCTTCGTTTTTGCGGCGCTTCTCTATCTGACGCTCGGCGAAGAATTCGTTCCGACGCTCGACGAGAAAAATCTCGCCATGCAGGCGAATCGAATTCCGAGCGCATCGCTCACTCAGGCGCAGGGGATGCAATTCGACATTGAACGCGCGCTGCGCGGCTTCCCCGAGGTCGACTACGTCTTTTCCAAGACCGGCACCGCCGAGATCGCAACCGATCCGATGCCGCCGAATCTGACCGACACTTTCATTATGCTGAAGCCGCGCGAGGAATGGCCCGACCCGCACCTCGAAAAGGCCGCGCTGATCGAAAAGATGGAGGCGCGGCTCTCGCAGCTGCCAGGCAACGCCTATGAATTCTCGCAGCCGATCCAACTGCGCTTCAATGAACTGCTCGCCGGCGTGCGCGGCGACATTGCGGTGAAAGTGTTCGGCGACGATTTCGACGTCATGCTGAAAGCGGCCAATCAGATCGCCGGCATTCTCAATTCGGTCAAAGGCGCCAGCGACGTCAAGGTCGAACAGGTCGTCGGCTTGCCGATCCTCGATATCGCCGTCGACAAGGCCGCGATCGCGCGCCTCGGTTTAAGCGTCGGGGCGGTGCAGGATGTGATCGGCGCCGCGATCGGCGGGCAGAGGGCCGGCGTGGTGTTTGAGGGCGATCGCCGCTTCGCGATCGTCGTTCGGCTGCGGGACAATTTGCGCGAGGATGCGCAGGCACTGGAGTCGATTCCGGTCGCGCTCCCCTCGGCGGCCGGCGCGGCGCCGGTCGTGCTGCTCAAGCAGGTGGCGAAATTTTCGATCGTCGACGGACAGAATCAGATTTCGCGCGAGAATGGCCATCGCCGGGTGGTGGTCTCGGCGAATGTGCGTGGGCGCGACATCGCCTCGGTGGTCGAGGAGGCGCGGGCGAAAATCAAGTCGAAAGTGAAATTGCCGCCCGGCTACTGGATCGCCTGGGGCGGCCAGTTCGAAAATCTCGAGGCGGCGCGCGCACGCCTGACGATCGTCGTGCCGGTCTGCTTTTTCCTGATCTTTCTCCTGCTCTATTCCGCGCTCGGCTCGGCGCGCGACGCGCTGCTGGTGTTCACCGCGGTGCCGCTGGCGCTGTCCGGCGGCGTCGCCGCGCTGTGGATGCGCGGCATGCCGATGTCGGTTTCGGCCGCCGTCGGCTTCATAGCGCTTTCGGGCGTCGCCGTGCTGAACGGCCTGGTCATGCGCACCTATATTTCGCAATTGATCGCGGACGGCATGCCTGAGCTGCCGGCGATCTTCAAGGGCGCAATGACGCGGTTGCGGCCGGTGGTGATGACGGCTCTGGTCGCGTCGCTCGGCTTCCTGCCGATGGCGCTCGCGACCGGCACCGGCGCCGAGGTGCAAAAGCCGATCGCGACGGTGGTCATCGGCGGACTGATCAGCGCGACGCTTCTCACGCTCGTCGTTCTGCCCGCTTTATACGCGTTCTTCAGTCGTTCGTCGGCGTCGTCGCCTTCCCTGCAACAAAGCGAGGGCTGACCGTGAGCCTGCGCGGCGTCGCCTCGGTCATGATCTGCCTTCTCACGGCGGGACCGGCGGCGCGCGCGGAAAACCTGATGGGCGCGATGCGCCGCGCCTATAACGCCAATCCGCAGCTCAACGCCGGCAGGGCGGAATTGCGCGCCATCGACGAGAGAGTGCCGCAGGCGCAGGCCGGCATGCGGCCCCGCGTGACAGGCGACGGCTATCTCGGCCTGCAGCGCAATCGCCTGGTCACGAAGCAGCGGGACGTCGAGGTCGATGACCCGACCAATACGTCGGTCACGAAGAACATTCAGAACGGCGGCAGCATTCCGCGCTCCGCCCATCTGACCGTTGAACAGCCGATCTTCGACGGGTTTAGGACGCAAAACGAAACGCTGGCGGCGGAATCGGGCGTCTTCGCCGGCCGCGAGCGGCTGCGCCTGACCGAGCAGCGTATTTTGTTCGACGCCGTCACCGCCTATATGGACGTGCTGCGCGACACCGCGTCGCTCAAACTTCAGGAAAGCAATGTCGCCGTCCTGAAGGAGCAATTGCGACAGACGCGCGAGCGCTATCAATATGGGCAGATCACCCCGACCGACGTTGCGCAGGCCGAGGCGCGGCTGGCGGGCGGAAATTCGATGGCCGGCGCGGCGCGCGCGGCGTTAGATGCGAGCATGGGCGTCTATCGCAAGATCGTCGGCGTCGAGCCGACGACGCTCGCCCCCGGCGCGCCGGTCGATCGCCTGCTGCCAAAGTCGCGCGAGGAAGCGGAGCGGATCGCCCAGACCGAACACCCCTTCATTCTCGCCGCCCTGCATGACGCCGACGCCGCCGATCTCGACATCAAGGCGCTCGAAGCGGAATTCATGCCGAAATTCTCGATCGTCGGCGATATTTTTACGCAAACCGATCTTGCGGGCATTGGCAACCGCAACGTCGGCGCCAAAATCCTCGGCCATCTCAACGTGCCGATCTATGAGGGCGGCCTGACTTCCTCCCGCGTTCGCCAGGCCAAGGAGACGGCCGGTCAGCGCCGGTTCAACGCCGACGTGGCCCGCGCCGAAGTTCTTTCGCTGGTTCGCGCCTATTGGGGCGCGTTGCAGGCGGCCAAAATCCAGATCGTCTCAGCGCAAACCCAGATCGCCGCCGCCGAGCGTGCGCTCTATGGCGTGCGGGAGGAAGCCAAGGCCGGCCAGCGAACGACGCTTGAAATCCTGAACGCGCAGCAGGAGCTGCTCAACGCGCGCCTTGGGCTCCTCGTTGCGCAGCGCGACCGCGTCGTCGCCTCCTACGCCGTGCTTTCTTCTCTGGGACGGCTGTCCTCGGACTGGCTCGGCCTTACCGGCGAGGGCTATGATCCCGCGCTGCATTTCGAGCAGGTCAAGGATCTCTGGAGCAACCCGCTGACGCCTGAGGGGCGTTAGGAATGGATGCGCGTCGCCGGCGCGGCAAGATGCTATAAGGGCGCGCACGTCGATGCGGCGAATTCGTAAGAAACCCAGGGAGAGAAAATATGCGAGGCGCTTTCATCACGCTTGTCGTCGCAGCGGCGCTGGCGTCGCTTTCGGTCAGCCCGGCCAACGCCTTTTGCATATTCGGCGGCTGCGATCCGACCGAGGCGCAGGCGCGGCAGATTTTCGAAAATTTGCTCAAGCTGCGCTTTGATAAGCCCGGCAAAATCCTCGAGTTCAAACAGACGATGAGCGAGCGCCTCGAAATGCACGCGACTGGCGAGAAAGGCTTCGAGATTTTCTTCAACGCGCGCGTCGAATTTCCGGAAGGCGCCAATCTCGAATGCAAGCCGGACGATGCGGGAGCCTTTCCGGAGGGCTGCTCGTCAGGGAAACATTATGTGACGTCGCCGCGCAGCGTCGACCCCACCGGCAAGCAATATGTGGCGCCCGGCGCGACGGTGACGTTTGACGAAGAATACCGCTTCTACGCAGACCCGAAAGGCTGGAAGGGTCCGGACGGCAACGTCTACGCGCAATAAATTGCGTCACAAAAAAAGCTATGGGCGCGCAGATGCTGCGCGCCCCTGACTTTTGCAGATTACCTCTTCTTCGAGAAAGAGGAACCCCCGCAATTACTGCTTGGGATGGCGCTTGTCATTCTCCGAGCAGCCAGCCTTGGCGTTACAGGCATAGAAAGCGTCATAGACCTCGCCCCTCTTGTCCTGCACGCCGTTGTCGTTCTGGCGGCGGAGGAAGGTGTCTTCGCACTTTTCGGCCGCCGCCGCCTGCTTGTCCTCGTCGGCGTTGCGGGTATCGCAATCCGCGAAAGCCGGGGTCATCATGCCGGCAAAAAGCGCCGCCGCCGTAACAATGGCGAATTTGTTCATCACTGCGTTTCCTCGTCTTCCGATTTTGGGGTTTTTTGCTTGCGCAGGCGTAGAACCCTCCCGCCGATCCAGTAACGGCCCCCTCATGCGCGCAATGCGGGCGAACGATGGGGGAAGAAATGGCCTGTGTCAATCGCGCGTCACTCAGGCGACGTCGGGAGGCGATTGAATGCGAAGGGCGAAGCCGGCCCGGTGTCGCGGGTCTTGCTGAATCCGCTTGGAATTGGCGGGCAGGCGCCTCTTTCCGCGTCAAGACGGCGCAACGCCCAAAAAGTAAGGGCGCGCTTGTCGCGCGCCCTCGACGCCAGAAGATGGCGAATTGTCTCAGAGATCCTTGGAATTCTGCGGGCAGCCGCACGCCGCGTCGCAGGCCTTGCGATCCGCCTTCAGCTTGGCGTGGTCGGCCATCATGTCCTGCTTGTGGCGGACATACGCGTCTTCGCACTTGCCCGCGCAGAGCGCCTGCTCGTCTTCCTTGCGCGTGTCGCAGTCGGCGAAAGCCGGCGCGGTCATCGTCGCGAACAGAGCAAAGGCAATGGCTATGGTGAACGTCTTCATCCTGAGGTTTCCTCCGTCTTCGTTTGCTTTTTTTGCTTGTTGCGCCCCGCCTCTACGCACCCCGCCACATCAACGGCCGAATGGGAGTTCCCACGCTCTAGCGTCACGAAGATGTCGCAGGAAATTTTGCGCGTCAACAGGCTCAGGCCGCCGGGCGCGCCTTTTACGAGGCAAGTTGTCGCAGGACGTAGGGGAGAATACCGCCGTTTTTGAAGTATTCCAGTTCGTCGAGCGTATCGATGCGCAGCAGCAGCGGCGTCGAGATCGTCTTGCCGTCTGCAAAAGCGATCTCGGCGACGAGCGTCTGGCGCGGGGTCAATCCTGCTTCGAGACCCCGAATAGCGACGGTTTCTTCACCGGTTAGGCCAAGCGTCGCCCAGCTCGTTCCAGCTTCGAAGGTCAGCGGCAGCACGCCCATGCCGACGAGATTGGAGCGATGGATGCGCTCGAAGCTCTGCGCGATCACGGCGCGCACGCCCAGGAGCGCCGTGCCCTTCGCCGCCCAGTCGCGCGACGAACCGTTGCCATATTCCGCGCCTGCGAAGACGACGAGCGGCGCGCCGTCCTTCTGGTAGCGCATCGCCGCGTCGTAGATCGAAAGCGTCTCGGCGCCGGGATAGTATTTGGTGAGGCCACCCTCCGGCACGACGCCGTCGGCGCCCTTCATCATGTGGTTCTTGATGCGGATGTTGGCGAAGGTGCCGCGCATCATCACTTCGTGGTTGCCGCGCCGCGTGCCGTATTGATTGAAATCGGCGGGCAGCACGCCGTGCTCGATCAGCCATCTGCCGGCCGGCGACGCCGCCTTTATCGAGCCTGCCGGCGAGATGTGATCGGTGGTGATCTTGTCGCCAAAGAGCGCCAGTATGCGCGCGCCGACGATGTCTTCGACCGGCTTGGGCTCATGTTTCAGTCCAACGAAATAGGGCGGGTCGCGCACATAGGTGGACTCATCGTCCCAGCCGTATGTTTCGCCGCTTGGCGCCTCGACCGCGCGCCAGTGTTGGTCGCCCGAAAAGACGTTGGCGTAGGTTTCGCGAAACAGATCGCGCGTCACCTGATCGCGGACGAAGCTCGCGATCTCGGCGTTCGCCGGCCAGATGTCGCGCAGATAGACCGGCGCGCCGTCGCTGTCAGCTCCGAGAGGCTCTTTCGTCAGATCGATCGCCATCGTGCCGGCGAGCGCGTAAGCGACGACCAGCGGCGGCGAGGCGAGGTAATTCGCCTGTACGTCCGGATTGACGCGCCCTTCGAAATTGCGATTTCCCGACAGCACCGACGCCGCCACGAGATCATGCGCATTGATCGTCTTCGAGATCGCCGGCGGCAACGGCCCTGAATTGCCGATGCAGGTCGTGCAGCCGAAGCCGACGAGATTGAAGCCGAGATCGTCGAGCGATGTCTGCAGCCCCGACTTCGCGAGATATTGCGCGACGACCTGGCTGCCCGGCGCGAGCGAGGTCTTCACCCAGGGCTTCGTCTTTAGGCCGCGGGCGATGGCGTTGCGCGCCAGCAGTCCGGCGCCGATCAGCACGCTCGGATTGGAGGTGTTGGTGCAGGAGGTGATGGCGGCGATGACGACGTCGCCGTGGCCGAGGTCGAAATCTTCGCCCTCGACGCCGTAGCGCTGCCCGAGCCCGTCTTCCTTCTTATACTCGGTCGCCAGCGCGCCGAGAAAGGCAGAGCCTACGTCCGAAAGCGACGCGCGGCTCTCCGGGCGCTTCGGACCGGCGAGAGAGGGCGTCACCTCCGCCAGGTCGAGGGTCAGCGTGTCGGTGAATTCCGGATCGGGCGCCCCGGGCTCGCGCATCATGCCTTGCGCGCGGGCATAGGCTTCGATCAACTCGATACGGTCCTCGGCGCGCCCCGACATTCGCAGATAGGCGAGCGTCTCGCGGTCGATCGGGAAGAAGCCGCAGGTTGCGCCATATTCGGGCGCCATATTGGCGATCGTCGCGCGATCGGCGAGGCTCATATGATCGAGGCCGTCGCCGAAGAACTCGACGAATTTTCCGACCACGCCTTTTTTGCGCAGCATCTGGGTGACGGTCAGGACAATGTCCGTCGCCGTCACGCCTTCCTTGGGCGCGCCGACGAGCTTGAAGCCGATTACCTCAGGAGCCAGCATCGACAGCGGTTGGCCGAGCATTGCGGCTTCGGCCTCGATGCCGCCGACGCCCCAGCCGAGCACGGCGAGGCCGTTGATCATGGTCGTATGCGAATCGGTGCCGACCAGCGTGTCGGGATAAGCGAATTCGACCGTCTCGCCGTCAATGCGCTCAGCGCGCGTCCAGACGGTCTGACCGAGATATTCGAGATTGACCTGATGGCAGATGCCGGTGCCGGGCGGCACGACGCGGAAATTGTCGAAGGCCGACTGGCCCCATTTCAGGAAGCGATAACGCTCGCCGTTGCGCTCATATTCGAGCTCGACGTTGCGGGCGAACGCCTTCGGCGTGCCAAAACTGTCGACGATCACCGAATGGTCGATGACGAGATCGACGGGCACCAGCGGGTTGATCTTCTGCGCGGTCCCGCCGAGCGCGACCACGGCGTCGCGCATCGCCGCAAGATCGACGACCGCCGGCACGCCGGTAAAGTCCTGCATCAGCACGCGCGCCGGCCTGAAGGCGATTTCGCGCTCGGTCTTGCCTTTTTCGTCGAGCCATTTGGCGAAGTCTTCGATCGACTCCTTAGTGACCGAACGGCCGTCTTCGTTGCGCAGCAAATTTTCGAGAACGACCTTGAGCGAATAGGGCAGGCGGGAGACGCCTTTGAGCCCGTTCGCCTCCGCCGCCTTGAGCGAGAAATATTGATAGGACCGGTCGCCGACGACGAGCGCCTGACCGGCGTTGAAACTATCGAGAGAAGCCATGGAAGGGTCCTTGCGGCGCGGGAAGGCGCGCTCTTTCTAGAAAATTCCATGCCAAGGGGGCAAATAGAAAAGGCGCGTCGAAAATCGAGCCTATCAGGCGCGTCGCTCGCCGCGCAGCGGTCGCTCCTCCATGCGCGCCAGAAAAACAAAGGACAAGCCGACACAGACCGCCAGCGCGAGAAAAACCAGGCGAAAGCTGGAATGCAAAGCGGCGCCGTCGGCGTTGGTCTTCAGATCTTCGAGCAATTGCGCGCGGCCGCCGCCAATCGCCAGCGCGGCGAACAGCGCGACGATCGTGGCCGCCGCGAGCTGCCGGAAGAATTGCATCGACGCCGTCGCCGTGCCGAGGTCGCGCGAATCGACCGCATTCTGCACCGAAACGGTCGCGATCGGCAGCATCCCGCCGATCCCGAAGGTCGTGACGGCAAGCAGGGCGTTGAGCGACAGCAGCGAGCGGCCCGCGCCCGCCTGCATCATGAAAGCCGCGCCGAGCGCGGCGAGAAAACCAGCGCCGAGCCCCAGCAGCGGCGCCGCCTTATAATGCTTCAGATGCGCCATCAATCGACCCGACAAGGTGGCGCCGGCGACGGTGGCGACCATCAGCGGGATGAGCGTCAGCCCGGAATCGCTGGCGTTCATGCCGGCGCAGACTTCATAAAAGATCGGCATCACCACCGAGAGGCCGACAAAGCCCCCTAGTCCAAAAGAGCTCGACAGGATGGCGTCGCGAACGATCCGCAGCCCAAGGATGCGCAAGGGAATCAGCGGCTCCTCGGCGCGCGCTGTGCGCCAGGCGAAGAGCGACCAGGCGAGGGCCGAAGCGGCGAAGAGCCCGATGATCGGCGCCGATCGCCAGGGATAGCGGACGCCGCCCCAGCCGAGCGCCAATACGAGAATCCCGGAAGCGGCGATCAGCAAGGCGGCGCCAAGATAGTCGACGCGGTGGGGATGGCGCCGCTCTGGCAGCCGCTTCAAGCGCGCGTTGACAAGGACGAAAGCCGCAAGGCCAAGCGGCAGATTGATCCAGAAGATCAGCGACCAATGCCAATATTGCGCAAAAAATCCGCCCATCGCGGGGCCGCCGATGCTCGACGTGATGAACACCACGGCGAAATAGGATTGATATCGGCCGCGCTCCCTCGGCGAGACGAGATCGGCGACGATCGTCTGGCCAAGCGAAATCAGGCCGCCGCCGCCCAGTCCCTGGACCACCCGCGCCCCGGCGAGCGCCGGAATGCTCGGCGCGAGAGCGCAGGCGACGGAGCCGATCACGAAAGTGGCGACGCCGACGAGAATGACGCGTCGGCGTCCGTAGACATCGGCGAATTTGCCGTAGAGCGGCGTCACCACCGTCGCGGCGATGAGATAGGCCGTCACGATCCAGGGAAGGTCCTGAGGGTCGCCGAGGTCCGCCGCGATCGTCGGCATGGCGGTGACCACGATCGTCTGGTCGAGGGCCGAAAGCAGCATCGCAAGGCCGAGTCCGAACATGACCGGTCGCAGTTCGGCGGCGTTTGGCGGCGTATTGGCGGACATGAGCTCGGAGCGGGGGAGCGGACGGGGAGCCTATACAATGTTGCGGCGCATAACGAAACCCTCGCCCGCTCAGCGGGCCTTGCCGATGATCCGCAGCAGGGCCGCCGCGTCCTCGATCCCGCTGAACAGCGGATCGTCGAGCCTGTCCGGTCTCGCTCGCGCGAGGGCGCGCAGCGCCTGTTCGGAAGCCACGGTTCGCGGCGCCACGCCGCGCCTCTTGGCGATGGCGCGGCGCTCGGCCTCCAGCTCCCGCATGAGCCGCGCCTCATCGACGGTCAGCGGCGCCTCCTCCTGCCGAATCGACGAGGCGACCGGTGCCGAAGCCGGCGCGGCGTAAGGAACATCCGCTTCGCCTTCCGGTAGGTCGCCGCGCGCCGCGAAGCCGCTCGCGAGGCCGGCGCGCCAGCCGATCGCCAGCGACGACAGGCGGCGTGGCCAGGCCATCGGCCCCCAGCGACAATGGTCGCATCGGCCGCAAGCGCTGCTCTCTTCGCCGAATTCGGCGAGCAGCCGCTGAAAACGGCAGCCCGGCGTCGCCGCGAGCCGGGCCATCGCCTGGCGTCTTGCGTAATCCCCTGCGGCCGCTTCACTCTCCTGCGCCGCTTCTGGCATGCGCCAGCGCAGCGCCAGTTCGGCGGGCGAGAACAGGGTCAGCGCGCGCGCCGGGGCGCCGTCGCGTCCGGCCCGGCCGATCTCCTGATAATAGCCTTCGACCGAGGTCGGCAGATCGGCGTGAACGATGAAGCGCACGTCCGGCTTGTCGACCCCCATGCCGAAGGCGATGGTCGCGACCATCACCGCGCCTTGCCGCGTGAAGAAGGCGTCCTGACTCTCCGAGCGCGTATGGGCGTCGAGCCCCGCGTGATAGGGCAGCGCATCGAAGCCGAGCCGCGAGAGTTCGCGGGCGAGGGCGTCGGTCTTGTTGCGCGAGTTGCAATAGATGATGCCGCTTTCCTTGCCGGCCGCGCGGCCCCTGCGCGCGAAATCGACGATCTGGCGCAGGCTGGGGCGCTTTCGCGCGAAATCGAGCGACAGATTCGGCCGAGCGAAGGAGCGCTGGAATATCTGCGGCGGGCGCGAAAAGAGCGTGCGGGCGATGTCGTCGCTCGTGCGCGGACCGGCCGTCGCGGTGACGGCGAGCATCGGCGGCGCGCCGAGTTTTCGCGCGATGTCGCCGAGCTGGCGATAGTCGGGTCGAAATTCATGGCCCCAATGCGAGACGCAATGCGCCTCGTCGATGGCGAACAGTCTGACCCGAATGCTGCGCAGCAAATGCTGCGCTCCCTCCTGGACGAGACGCTCGGGCGCGGCGTAAAGCAGGCGCGCACGGCCCGAACGGACGGCGTCGAGCGCCGCCGCCGCTTCCTCGTCCTCCTGCATCGAATGCAGCGCGACCGCCGCGATCCCCTTGGCGTCGAGCGCGCGAAGCTGGTCGCGCATCAGTGCGATCAGCGGCGAGCAGACGAGAACGATTCCGGGGCCCGGGGCGGCGGCGGGGAGTTGATAGAGGAGCGATTTGCCCGAGCCGGTGGGCATGATGGCGATGGCGTCGCGGCCGGCGAGCACGGCTTCGACGATTTCCGCCTGCCCTGGGAGAAAGTCCGAAAAGCCGAACTTGCTGCGCAGCAATTCCCGCGCTTTGTCCATCGCCGCAGTCGACCCCGCGGTCATGAGGCCGCTTGCGACAGCAGCGTTTCGACGATCTCGCGCCATTCGTCTTCGAGTGCACCCGCGTGCGGCGCGCGCCGGGCGCGGCGATACCAATAATGGGCGTTCGAGAGATCGCCTTCCTTTCGATGAAGATAGGCGTGGACCCACATGCTGGCGGGGTCGGCAAGCTGGTCGACGCATTTATGGGCGGCGTTCCAGTCGCCCTTCGCGTCGAACCAGAGCGCGCGCAGCGGCGGCGGGAGAGACGGCGGCGCGTCGGCGGAGAGCGTTTCGAGAAAGGCGTCGAAGGTCATGCCGTGCTTCGAGGTAATATTGGGCCGAGTCTAGTTGGCCGGCGCCCGAAAGACTAATCGCTGCCAAGGAAGAAGTGGAAGCGCACAAAAATCCCACGCCGGACGAACCTTGCTTTTTCGCCGGCCGGCCTTATTGCTGCGCGCCGGTTGGAGACGCTCCCTTGCCTTTAAGACGGATACTCGCCGCGCCCTCGCCCCGCGTCCTGGGACTTTCGGCGGCGCTCGCCGCCCTGGCGGTCGATCAGGCGCATAAATTCTGGATGCTATATATTTTCAACGTCGCCGACCGGCCGCCGTTGAGCCTCACGCCGTTCCTCGACATCGTCCTGTCCTGGAACTTCGGCGTCTCCTATTCTCTGTTTCCGGCGCATGAAACCGCGGCGCGGCTTGCGCTGCTGATTGTCCAGGGCGCGATCATCGCCGGCCTGGCGGTCTGGATGATCCGCACGCCGAGCCGGTCGACGGCGCTGGCGCTAGGCCTCATTATCGGCGGGGCGCTGGGCAACGCCGCCGACCGGATCGCGCGCGGCGCCGTCGCCGATTTCTTCTATCTCCACACCAGCCTGCCGGTCGGGCCGCTGGCCAATTACGTGTTCAATCTGGCCGACGTCTTCATCACCGCAGGCGTGGCGTTGCTGGTCTTTGAGGGGTTTTTCCTGCCGCAGGAGCGGCGGGCCGGGACCTGAACGTGCCCGGTTCCGGCTTTCGGCCGGGCCTTCGCCACTAAATCGCCAATAAGTCCCGGCCATGTAGCCGCATCAACCGGAGCCCGACGGAGTCCGAACAGATGAAGCTTGCTCAGTCGCAGCGCTACGCCTTTTACGCGCTCGCCGGCCTCGCCGCGACCCTGGCCGCGCCAGCTCTCGCCGGCGACGACAAATCCACATGGACGGCGATGATGGAAATGGTTGGCGCGTCTTCCGACGAGGGCGCCGCCAAGATCGATTACAGCGAACGACCCAAGCTCGTCTTGCCGCCGAGCGTCGGCGGCCTCCCGTCGCCGCGGGAGCGGGCCGAGCGGTCGGGAGACTGGCCGACCGAACTGTCGTCGGAGCGGCGTCGCAACGCCGATCGTTACGCGCACGTTCCCGATGCGCCGCCGCCAGAACCAAAGAAGGGTCTTCTCGAGCGCATTCGTGGTCCTCGTCCCGAGGCCGCTCCGGGAACCGATGATGAGCCGGGCTTCCTGCAGCGCATGCTCACCGCCAGAACCCGCAACGCCGCGGCGTCCGGCCCGGAAGCGCCGCCGCGCCGCATGCTCGTCGAGCCGCCGGAGGGCTATCGTCAGCCGACGAAGGATTTGAGCGCATACCGCGACGGAGGCTCAGCCAAGAGCTGGTGGAATCCGCTAAGTTGGGGCGGCGGTGGCGGCTCCGATAGCGATCCCGTCGCCCAGACCGGCGATGCCTATGCGCCCGGCGCCGCCGCCCGGTCAAGCGGCGGCCTGTCGAGCCTGATGCCGGGCTTCCTGAGAGGTTCTGACAAGAATTAAATTCCGGCCTATATTAGGAGAAACCATTCTCCGACGACGCGGCCGCGGCCGCGGGAAAGGCCGTTCATGTCATTTGAGACGAAGGCGTCAGCCGTCGCTTCGCTTGCGCCCGGCGCCGCCGCGCCGGCGCCCGCGCGCGCAAGCATTACGAGCTTTAAGCTCGACAACGGCATGGACGTCGTCGTCATTCCCGACGCCCGGACGCCTGTCGTCACCCATATGGTCTGGTACAAGAACGGCGCCGCCGACGATCCGCTCGGCCAGTCGGGCATTGCGCATTTCCTCGAACATCTGATGTTCAAGGGCACGAAAACCCATCCGCAGGGCGAGTTCTCAAATCTCGTCGCCGAACTCGGCGGACAGGAGAACGCCTTTACCAGCTATGATTACACGGCCTATTTCCAGCGCATCGGCAAGGAGCATCTCGCGACGCTGATGGCTTTCGAGGCCGACCGCATGCGCAATCTGGTCTTGACCGACGAGGTGGTCGATCCCGAACGTGAAGTGGTGCTCGAGGAGCGCCGCATGCGCACCGACAGCGATCCTTCGGCGCAGCTCGACGAAGCCGTGCAGGCGGCGCTCTTCGCCCATCACCCCTATGGCACGCCGATTATCGGCTGGAATCACGAGATCGAAGAACTCGATCGCCAGCACGCGCTCGCCTATTACGAGCGCTTCTACACGCCGGAGAACGCCATTCTCATCGTCGCGGGCGATGTCGAGGCGGACGAGGTCGAGCGTCTCGCTAAGGACAGCTACGGCAAAATCCCGGCCCGGTCGGCGCCGCCGCGCCGCGCCCGCACGCAGGAGCCGCCGCACCGCGCCCACCGTTTAGTGACGCTGCGCGACGAAAAGGTCGAGCAGCCGGCGCATGAGCAGGTGTTTCTGGTGCCCTCCTACACCACCGCCGAATCCGGCGAAGCCGAGGCGCTGGAGACGCTCGCCTATATGCTCGGCGGCGGACCGACGAGCGCCCTTTATGAGACGCTCGTCGTCGAGGAAAAGGTCGCGGTCGGCGCTGGCGCCTATTACATGGGCTCCGCCGTCGACGACACGCGCTTCTGGGTCTATGCGACGCCGGCGCCGGGCGTGACGCTCGAAGAGCTTGACGCCGCCATCGACCGCGTGTTGCGGCGCTTCGGAGAAGAACCGATCGACGCGGAGCATCTGCAGCGCGCCAAGACCCGCCTGATCGCCGACGCGATCTACGCCCAGGACAGTCAGTCCTCGCTTGCGCGCTGGTATGGCGAATCGCTGGCCACCGGGCTCGCCATCGAGGATATCGTCGCCTGGCCCGATCGCATGGAGCGGGTGACCGCCGACGACGTGCGGAACGCCGCGCGCAAATGGCTCGACAGGCGCAGGGCCGTCACCGGCTATTTGCTGCCGGCCTGAACGGCGCGATTGTTGGGGGCGTTCGGCGGGGCCGACGCTATTCCGACTGCCGAAGACCGACTGCCGACTGCCGACCCCACATTCAGGAAAAGAAATGACCGCTCACGCGCCCACCGTCACCATCGCTTCCCGCGCCGAGCATGTGCAGCGGATCATGACGCCCGGCGGCTTGGAGGTCTGGCTCGTCGAAAGCCACGCCGTGCCGCTCGTCGCGCTCGAATTCGCGATTCGCGGCGGCGCGGCGCAGGATCCGGCGGAAAAGCCGGGCCTCGCCACGCTGCTCGCGGCGACGCTCGACGAAGGCGCTGGTGCTTACGATGCGCGCGGCTTCCATCGCGCCATCGACGAACTCGCGATTCATCTCGGCTTTGGCGCAGATCGCGACACGATTTCCGGCCATCTGCAGACGCTCTCGCGCAATGTCGACAAGGCCTTCGGCCTCTTGAAGGTCGCGCTCAACGGCGCGCGGCTCGAGGCCGGCGACGTCGCCCGCGTGCGCAGCCAGCTCGCCGCCGAATTGAAGCGCGACGCCAATGAGCCCGACTCCGTCGCGGCGAAAACTTTTCGCGAAGCGGCCTTCCCGAACCATCCTTACGGGCGCCCGGTGCGCGGCGATCTTTCATCGATCGACACGCTGTCGCGCGAAGACCTCATCGCCCTGCGCGAGCGGCTGTTCGCAAGGCGCGACCTCAAGATCGGCGTCGTCGGCGCGATCGACGCCGGCAAGCTCTCCGAACTCATCGACGCGAGTTTCGGCGGACTTGCGCTGCAAAACGATCTCGCGCCGGTTGCGGATATCTCGGTCGCCAATGTCGGCATGCGCAAAATCGTCGAACTCGACGTGCCGCAATCGACGATCCGTTTTGGGCGCCCGTCGATCAGCAAGCACGATCCAGATTATTACGCCGTCGTCGTCGCCAATCACATTCTGGGCGGCGGCACCTTCACCTCGCGGCTGTTCCGCGAGGTGCGCGAGAAGCGCGGCATGGCCTATTCGGTCTATTCGCATCTCAACGAATATGACCATTGCCCGATGCTGATCGGCGCCGCCGCGACCAAGAACGAGCGGGCCGGCGAAGCGATCGGCGTGATCGAGGAAGAATTCAGGCAGTTCGCGGAAGGCGGACCGACCGAGGACGAACTGGACAAGGCAAAGAAATTCCTGATCGGCTCCTATGCGCTGCGCTTCGACACCTCGACGAAAATCGCCAGCCAGCTCGTCAATCTGCAGCTCGACGGATTCGCGCCGAGCTTCCTCGACGAGCGCAACGGCAAGATCGCCGCGGTGACGATGGAGGATTGCAAGCGCGGCGCGCGGCGGCTCTTGGGCGACGGCGGCTTGCTGGTGACGGTGGTGGGGAAACCCGCGGGGGTGTGAGGGGGCGGCCCGATCCGCGGCGATGACGGGCTGCATTCGCTGGGCGCCGAATTGGCGGCGCGATGGATTGGTGGCGCGTTGAACGCCATGGGAAGCAGGATTTCACCTAACGCTGTTTTATCGCCGCCACCAAAGATCCACGCATGAATGTCGAGCACGTCGAGACGCGGGTGCGAAGAGGCGGTCAATCGGTTCCGCATGACCGCATTATCGCTCGCTATGCCGCGCCATGTCGTCGCTGGTCGACGCGATGCTGATCGTCGATCGCGCAGCCTCTTAGCGGGAAATAAGGATGCCCGACCGCTTGGCCAGAAGATGCAATTCGCTAAGCGCGGTAGCATCCGAGGCGATCGTCACGGACGATTTCACGATGAGGTCGCTGGGCGTTAATCGCGTGCCGAACAACATCATTGCCTTTTCTTCATCGAACTTGCGCGATGTCCAGACCATTCCGTCAACCGCGCCTTCAGACTCGTGGATCGCCGCCGACCAGCATCGTGTTTGTGGATAGGCGCTCGGCGGCGTATCGATGAGTTGGGTTCGAGCGCAGTTCCATCTCATGAGGTCCGCCGAGAACATTTTGCATAACTGGACATCTCGCCCGAACTCTATGGTCGAATAGGATAATTTTTCGATTGTCGTCCAAGGGACCGACTTGAACGGCGCGTCCGGGTCGATGTCGTGGAAGATGGTTTCGAATACCGCGCATGCAAATGTCGTTGCGGCATAGGCGGTCGGAATAGGCGACCCGTTGATGGTTTTGATTGGAGCGAAGCGAGAATTTCCTTTAACCCCGGGGTTGAACTGTTCCGCTCGTAATCCCTTGTCATGGATTCGGTGAACGATGGCGCCGGCGGACAGCGGGAGCAGGTTGCACTTCAATGGCGATGGCGGCGTCGGCACGATCGACATTGGATTGGTAGGCGTCGCGGTCACCCGAAAATGACCTCATCCTCCTGCTTGGCCGCCTGCACGACGGCGTCGACGTCCGCCAACACCGTATAAGGCGCCTTACCGTCCAGCCACGGGTTTGATGACACAAACCAGAACGCGGTCTGCCAGGGAGTCATGCCGTCGGGCAGCGCTTCTAACACTTTGGCGACGCCCGGCAGCGGACGGCCATCCCGGAACTGGAACGCCGGATACGCCTCGCGACCGCGCCACGGCACGGAGAACGCCTTATGTTCGGCTTTCCAGCGGCTCGCCGTCTGGCTCTTGTTTTTGGCTCCGTGTCCGACCTGTTCCGCCAATTGCGCGCTCGTCAGGCAGGGCACGTTCTCCATGAAGCGGATTCGGGCCGCAGCATTCTCCGCGTCGATCGTCGCCAGAACGGCGGCGGCTGGATCGGACGACGGAAGCAGCAACTCAACCAGCGTTCCGATATTCTTTTCGGATATCTTATCCCGCGCGTTCTTGAGAGCTTCAGCGATGGCGTCAAGCATCGGGACGAGCGTCGGGTCCAAGTCGCGGACCAGCGCGTCGTTGGTTCCGATGACATCGGTTAAGGCCTTCCTGACGGAAACCGTCAGGTCATTGACCGCTCGTTTCGACAGTCGGGTGGCGGAGGTCGCAATTCTTGCCTTTCGGGAAAGGGAATCAACTCGAGCCGTCTCGTCGCCGAAGAATCCGAAATTGCCGCTTGCCGCCAGGGTCGCGACGAGGCGATCGACCAATTCGTCCGTCAGTTTCTCGATACGGATGGCCGAAGCCGACTTTTGTTGCAGCGCGTGTGTCATCGGGTTCTAGATGATATCCGTTAGATTGATTTACTATAACGTATATCACGCTGCTTCGGTTCGCAAGTTGCAAAAGCGCCAGGAATATCCCCGCCTGCTCTGAGGTCCCGCCGCCGGCGCTCCGGTTTGGCCTGCGCCTCCGCCCAGGAACGCCAGGCGGAAAGCCGTCATCGGCGGAATTCGCGCTTAGTTTCCAGCGTGCGCCTTGTGGCGAGCGTTCGTCAATGAAAGGGTAATCGCTGACGCCGCGTCGCAATAAACAAAGCTGGCAGTAAGAGTGCGAGTCCGCGCCCGGACGCCCGTAACAAGCGCCGGCATGACGCAGCCCCTACTTCTCCTGCGGCAGCAGCGCCAGCAGATCGGCCATTTTCGGCGCGGCGGCGGGGTTCATCATGCCCACCACATGATAGCCGGCGTCGACATGCAGGATTTCGCCGGAAACGCCGCGCGCCATCGGCGACAGCAGATAGACCGCGGTCTCGCCGACTTCCTCGATCGTCACGACGCGGCGCAGCGGCGAATTATATTCGTTCCAGCGCAGGATATAGCGGAAGTCGCCGATGCCCGACGCCGCCATGGTCTTGATCGGCCCGGCCGAAATCGCGTTGACGCGAATGTTCTTCGCGCCGAGATCGGCGGCGAGATAGCGCACCGACGCTTCGAGCGCCGCTTTGGCGACGCCCATCACATTGTAATGCGGCATCCATTTCTCGGCGCCGTAATAGGTGAGCGTCAGGAGCGAGCCGCCGTCGGTCATCAGCTTCTCGGCGCGCTGCGCCAGCGCGGTGAACGAATAGCAGGAGATGTTGAGCGACATCTGGAAGTTTTCCAGCGTCGTCTCGACATAGCGCCCGTCGAGCTGATCCTTGTCGGAATAGGCGAGGCAGTGCACGACGAAATCGAGCCGGCCCCAGAGCCTTTCGATTTCGGCGAAGACGGCGTCCATCGTCTCCGGCTCGGCGACGTCGCAGCGGCCGACGACCTGCGCGCCGATGTCGGCGGCGAGCGGCCGCACCCGCTTTTCCAGCGCCTCGATCTGATAGGTGAGCGCCAGTTCGGCGCCGGCGTCGGCGCAGGCCTTGGCGATGCCCCAGGCGATCGAGCGATTATTGGCGACGCCCAGAATGAGCCCCTTTTTTCCCTTGAGCAGTCCGGCGAATGGGGCGGGCGCAGCTTGTTGTGTCATGCTCGTCTGTTTCCTGGGCCTGAAATCTGCTCGGCGGCGCTCGCCGTTTAACGCGGTTTTGGCGCAAAGGAAACCCTCGCCCCAAAGGGGTTCGCACCGGCGAAAAAGCGCGCGCGAATTGCAGCAAGCATAGCCAATCGCGCGGCTTTGCCCTATCATTCGATAGGAAACGTCACTGGCTGCGCAAACAAGCGACAAGAGCGAGCGGAGCGCGCCGCATGGGCAGAAGGTCCGATATCATCGCGGGACTGGGCGGCGCGACTCCGGCGCTCAGGCGCTACGCTCGCGCGCTCTGCGCCGGAGCGGGCCAGGCCGTCGCCGACGATCTGCTTCAAAGCGCGCTGCAGTCGGTCGGCGCGCGGATCCGCTCGCGCGATCTGCGCCCGGCCGATCTCGCCGAGGCGCGAATCGAAACTTATGCGACGCTTGTCGCGTTCGCCGAGAAAAAGCTCGCGGGCGCGCCCGGACCGGCGTCGCGCCACCCGCCGATCGTTCACGGCCTCGCCAGTCTCGGCTTCGACGAGCGCGCCGTGCTGCTGCTCGTCTCGCTCGAGGGCTTCGGCTATGACGCCGCGGCGCGAATCGTCGGCGCGACGCGGGAAGCCGCGCTGGCGCGGCTGATGCGCGCCCGCGCCGCGCTGGGCGCGGAAGGGCTGCGGCCGGTCGCGCCGCTCGAGGGCGGCCGTCGCGCCGCCTCCCATCTGCGGGTCGTGAAGTAGCGCGATGACGCCCTCGGCGCTGATCGAAGAATCCGACCTGCACGCGCTGGTCGACGGCGAACTCGACCCCGAGCGGCGGCGCAAGGTCGAAGATCACCTGCTGCAACATCCCGAGGACGCCGCGCTCGTCGAAGGCTGGCGCCGCCAGAACGCCGCGTTGCGCGCCGCCTTTGAACCGGTGGCGCTGGAGACGCCGCCGCTGTCGCTGCGCGAGGCGGCGGCGCGTCCGCCGGCGCCGCCGGCCGGTCAGGGACCGATCGAAACCGGCGCCATCCACTGGGGGCGCCCCGGCGCCGCGCCGCGACCGGCGCGCAAGCTCGACGATATCCGCGCCAGCCGCCGGCGGCAGGCGCTCGCCTCGACGCTGCTCACGCTCGTCGCCGGCGCGACTGTCGCGGTTGCGGCGCTGCTCTTCTTGGCGAGCCGGCCGCCCGCGCAGCATCCGACTCTGACAATCGCCGCCACGAGCTATGCGTCTAGAGCCGGGCTGACCTACGCCACCTATGCGCTCGACGGCCGGCCCGTCGAGATCGACGCCGCTCACGGCGGCGAGCTTCTCGCATGGCTGCAAGAGCGGGTCGGTTTTGCGCGCACGCCGGATTTGACGGGCGTCGGGTTGCGGCTGCTTGGCGGCCGGGTCGCGCCGGGCGTCGCCAGCCCGGCGGCGTTTCTCGTCTATGAGCGCGACGACGGCGCGCGCGTGGGGCTTTATTTCGAGCGCGCCGACGCCGGCGCCGCGCCTTCGGGTCAGCGCGGGCAGGGAGTCTCGGTCATCGAATGGCGCGCCGGCGGCTTTGCCTTCGTCCTCGTCGGCGTCATGGCGCCGGACGCCATGCAGGCGGCGGCGGAAGCGGCCGCCGCCGCAGTCGTCGCGGTCCCGCCCGAGGCGAAATAAACGCTTGCGTTACGACATTTTGGCGCGCGGATCATATGGCTGGGCGTCCCGCCATTCGCGCATCCGCGCGTCAAGATCGCTCGACGCGGTATCGGGCAACATGATCTTCAAGGAGACGTACAGGTCTCCGGCGATCTTTCCCTCCGACGGCGGCAGGCCCTTGCCGCGCAACCGCAGCATGCGGCCGCTGTTGGAGTGCGGCGGAATCGTGAGCTCCACCCTGCCGTCGAGCGTCGGCGTCTCGACGCGTCCGCCGAGCGCGGCCTCGTAAACGGTCACCGGCAGCTCGAGCCGCAAATCGCGGCCGTCCAGTTTGAAATAGGGATGCGGCGCGACCTTTACGGTGACGATGGCGTCGCCGGGTTCGCCGCCCATGGCGCCGGGTTGGCCTTGACCGCGCAGACGGATCTGTTGGCCATCATCCACGCCGGCCGGGATTTTGACTTCCAGCGTGCGTCCGCTCGGCAGAATGACCCGCGCCGAACCGCCATGGGCGACCGTCTCGAGCGGCACGGTGGCGGCGGCGGCGACGTCGTCGCCGCGAGTCGGCTGAGCCGCGCCGCGCCGTCGCCCGCCCGCGCCGAAGAGATCGGCGAAGAGGTCGGATGGGTCGAAGCTCCCGCGTCCGCCGGGCGCCTCATTGCCGAAATGAAATTCGTAATGCGGTTCGCCGCCGCCGGGCGCGCCCCCGCCGGTGCGCCAGCCGCGGGTGAAGCCGCCGGGACCTCCCTGTGCGCCGAACCCTTCGAAGCCGGTGTAGCGGGGCTTGCCGTCCGGACCGATCTCGCCCTTGTCGAACTGCGCTTTTTTCGTCTCATCCCCGACGATTTCATAGGCCGAATTGATTTCGGAGAAGCGCTCCTTGGCCTTCGCGTCGTCCTTGTTGCGGTCGGGATGGAATTTCTTGGCGAGCTGGCGATAGGCCTTCTTGATTTCGGCGGGGCTCGCCGATTTGGCCACGCCGAGAACGTCGTAAGGATCGCGCATAATTTTCCAATGAGCCCATGTGAGCGCCCGCCCTCCGTGGCGCGAGCGCGTATGTCCAGCCTATTATTTGGGAGAAGCCCGTCCGCAACGCAAGCGGCGAAGGTCGCGTCGGTTCGAAGGCTAACCCGACCGCGAAGCGAAAAAGGCGGAAAAGCGCTCCCGCGCCTCGGGCGATGTCAGCGCTTTTGCGAAGAGCGCCGCCTCGGCGTCGATGCGCGCCAGAATGTCCTTCGGCTCGCCGCGCATCAGCCGCCGCGCCATGCGAAGCGCCTGCGCCGGCTTCGTCGCCAGCCGAATCGCGGCGTCCATCGCAAGCTCAAGCACCGCATCCGGAGGCGCAACGCGGTTGACCAGGCCGAGCCGCAACGCCTCCTCGCCGTCGAAGCCGTCGCCGAGCAGCAGATATTGGGACGCCCTGGCCATGCCGAAGCGCTGCGGAACGAGCAGGCTCGCGCCGCCCTCCGGCGGCAGGGCGAGGTCGATGAACGGCATTTTGAAGCGGGCGTCGGGGCTCGCATAGACGAGGTCGCAATGAAACAGAAGCGTGGTTCCGACGCCGACGGCGTCGCCGGTGACGGCGGCGACGAGCGGCTTGTCGAAGGCCGCGGCGGCGCGAATGAAAGCCAGCGCCGGAAAGGTCTCGGCGCTCGCCGCGAAATCGCGAAAATCGGCGAGATCATTGCCGGCGCTGAAATTTCCGCCGGCGCCGGCGAAGACGACGGCGCGCACGGCGTCGTCGCCGGCCGCCGCTTCGAGCGTCGCGATCAATGCGCGATACATTTCGCGGTCGAGGGCGTTCTTCTTTTCAGGACGATTGATCAGCAGCCGCAGCGCCCCGTGATGGCTGGAAACGACGATCTTTTCGGACATGGAGGCTTCTCCATCGGTTTAGGCGAGGACCAGGCGGCGGGCGCTTGGCGTCGACTAGTCAAATTTTTGAACGATTTCGGTGCGAAGGCTCTAATGTAGGGAGAATGCTCAAAGAGCATCGATGACTTGCTAAACGCCATACAAGCGGCTAGAATTCGGCGCTATGAAGCTTGCCGAGAATGGGCGCCCGCCAATTCCATCGGATTACGAGCATCAGGGACATGTCCGTCATGAACCTCCGCGAGGCAGTCAAGCGT
Source organism: Alphaproteobacteria bacterium (assembly GCA_016869555.1). Classification (GTDB taxonomy): domain Bacteria; phylum Pseudomonadota; class Alphaproteobacteria; order Rhizobiales; family Beijerinckiaceae; genus Methylocystis. The sequence continues at coordinate 31,038 of VGDY01000013.1, forward strand.
TTTTTTGACGGTTCGCCCGCCCGTGGCCAAAGCTTCGTCTACGCAGCGGAGCAGCGTCTCGTCGCAAGCATGGCTCAGGCCGCGCCTTGGTGGATCGCGCCAGCGCACCTGTCGCTGATTGGCGCGATCGGGGCCGTTCTCGCGGCCGCCACGCTGATCGGCTGCCGCTCATGGCCGGATTTGGTCTGGCTGGTGCCGCCGGCAATGCTCGTCAATTGGTACGGCTTGACGGTGGATCTGCCGCTTGCGCGGTTGCGCGGCGACGAACTTCCGGGCGCCGGAATGGCGCATCACGTCGCCGAGCTCTTCTCCCATGTCGTCCTCATCGTCGCCTATGGCTTCTCGCCGTTCCTGACCTTGCGCGCCGCGGCCGCGGTGCTCGTCTGCTACCTGCTCTTCTCCGCCTATGGCTATATTCGCGCCGCCACCCGGCACGTTCAGCAAATGGCCTATATCGGTCTGGGCGTGACCGAGTTTCGCATCCTCCTGGCGTTCTGGCCTTTCGCCGCGATTGCGCTCGGCGTTCCGGAAAGTCAGCATGATCGCTGGCCGGCGATCGACGTTGCCGTCATCGGGTTGGCGCTGGTGGCGATTTTCGGCCTGCTTGGCAAGCTGTTGAAGGACGGACGCAGGATCGCCGCCGCCTCGTCGGCCGCAGCGTCAAATCAGGACAAATAGTCCTCGCGAAACCTCCAAATGGGCGCGAGCGCGGGGAACTTTATTTAGGCGCGCGCATTTTCCTCCCATGCGCGCAGCTGCGACGGTCGCGATTATCGGCATTCTGCTCGGCGCCGGCGGCGCGAGAGACGCCGCGCACGCCGGCTCCACGGCTGTTTCCGGCGGCGAAGCGAGCGCCGCCGAGACCGATGCTCGCGCGGACTGGGTCGTTCGAATCGAAGCCGCGCGACAGCGCTACGCGGCCTTCGTCGCGCGCGCCGAATCGGAGTTTCGCGCTCGACAGCCAGCGCGCATCGCCGCCGCTGTCTCATCGGAGCCGCTCTCGGCCGTCCTCGACGACCCGACGCTTCGTTATAATGATCTGGTCGTGACCGCCGACGGTGTTTTCGCCTTTCGCGGGGCGGAGGCTTTCCGCCACAGCGAGACGGATTTCGAGCGCCTGCCCGACGCGCGCATTCGCGCGCTGTCGCTGCGGACCTATGGCGAAACTAATTGAAAAAGGACAGATTCTCCCGGCTGGATCAGCCGGCTGCAGGCTTTAGTAGTTTTTTTAGCATCATTCAGAAATCGGTGGTATTTCGGACATATCGCCGGCATATTGCCTTTGCCTGTACAGTTACAATAGTGTGTCTCCCGGCGCAGAGTTAGGGACTTCGCGTCAGAGGACGCATCTTGGAGCGACTTTGATAATCGCCATTCCCCATCCGCTACGGCTCTGCCTTTCGCTCGCACTCGGACTGTCGATGGCGGGCTGCGCGATCTTTCCCGCTGGCGGTCCAAGCGGCAAGGACATCGTCGAAGATGTCAGGCCGAGCCTGGCCGGCGATGCGCCGAGCTACGCGCTCGTCGAGATCGACCAAAACTCCCTGACTGCGCTCGCCCGCCGCGCGCCGCCCACGCTGCGCGGCTATTTCGGCGATTACCGGCCGGCCGGCAGCCAGACCATCGGCGTCGGCGATTCGGTTCAAATCACGGTTTGGGAGGCCGCTTCGGGCGGGTTGTTTTCGTCGTCCGGCGGCGATCGGATGAGCCCGGGTTCCCGATCGGCCGCGATTCCGGATCAAGTGGTCGGACGGGACGGTTCGGTCACCGTTCCTTACGCCGGCCGCATTCAGGTCGCCGGCCGCAGTCAGCAAGAAGTCGAGGCGGCGATCGTCGAACGACTGCGCGGCAAGGCGATCGAGCCGCAGGCCGTCGTCAACGTCACCCACAATATCACCAACACCGTTACGGTGACCGGCGAGGTCTCGAATGGCGCGCGCATTCCTCTCAGCCTCAAGGGCGACCGCGTCATGGACGTGATCGCGGCGGCGGGAGGCTATCGCTCGCCGGTTCACGAAACCTTCGTGACGCTGACCCGCGGCGACCGCACGGCGCGCGCGCCCATTCAGGCGCTGCTCACCAATCCTCGCGAAGACATCTATCTGCGGGCGGGGGACATTTTGACCATCGAGCGCACGCCGCCGACCTTTACGGTCATCGGCGCGACCGGCGCGAACGCCGTCATGCCCTTTGACGCGCGCGGCCTCACGCTCGAAGAGGCGATCGGCCGGGCGGGCGGGCTGACCGACTCCCGGGCCGACCCGGACGGCGTTTTCGTCTTGCGCTATGAGCCGGCGAGCGTCGTCCGCGAATATCCCAATGTCGCGCCGAGCCTGCTCGAGCGCGGCCAGGTGCCCGTCGCCTATCACCTCAATATGCGCGAACCCGCGGCCCTGTTTGCGGCGCGGCGCTTCTCCATGCGCGACAAGGACATTCTCTATGTCAGCAATGCGCCGCTTGCCGACATCAGCAAGGTTGTGCAGCTTTTTCAGATGGTCAGCCAGCCGGCGATTCAAGGCGCCCTGGTCACCCGCTATTTCCAGTGAGGCACAAATGTTGCTCTACACTGGATGCCGGAACAGCTGCGCATCGCCGCGTAGGGACGATCGGGAGGGCGCCGCCAAATTCGACGCCGAACCAAACCTCGGCAGTTCGTGTGATATGTGGTCCGTTCGCCGATCGTAGATGCGGGGTAAGTTGAAGACATGTCATCGTTTTGCCTGCATCCTGTGTGACAGGGGCGCGATCGGTTCGCACAGAGGCTGGCGGGTTGAACGCGTTTTGAGGGAGTTGTTATGGCCAATCAGCGGATCAACGAGAGTTTTCTCGCGGTCAAGGAGCGCGCCGCGCTGCTGGCCCTGGTGAAGCGTTTGCCGGACTGGGCGACTCCGGACCACCTAACGGCGATTGGCCTATGCGGCGCCGTTCTGACTCTGTTCAGCTTCGTTGCCTGTCGTTGGTCCAACTGTTTTCTTGTCGGCGTCGTTTTAGGCCTCTTTCTCAATTGGTTTGGCGATTCTCTCGATGGCACGCTGGCGCGTTTCCGTTCGATCGAGCGACCGCATTATGGTTATTTCATTGACCATTCGTCAGATCTTATCGCCCAAACTTTGATCATCATCGGTCTCGGCATGTCGCCTTTTTTCACTGTCGCCTCATCGCTCCTGGTGCTTTCGCTCTACCTGCTGATGAGCTCGTACACCTATTTGAGGGTCGTGACCGAGAGCGTGCATCGGCTTTCTTACGGCGGCATGGGCGCCACGGAATTTCGCATTTTGGTCGCGTGCTGGGCGCTTTTCGCCGCTTGGTTCGGCCCCGGCATCGCGACGGCGCAGGCTTATGGCTTCGCGGTGCTCGACATCGTCATTGGCGGCCTGTCCGCCTTGACCTTTCTGGGCTTCGTCGTCGTCATACAGAAGGATCTGATGCGGCTGCAGCGCGAAGAGCGCGATATGATCAAGTCGCTCCAGCCGGCGCCGGCGGCGGATGAACAATCGATATTGGATGTAGACGAAAAGAGACTGATGGAATCGGCCGCCGGCTAGCGCGCGACTCGCGAAAAACGCGTAAAGCGCTCTCAAGGCTTTTGGAATCGATCACGCCATCCGCGTTTGGGCGGGTCCCGCCAAACGCAGCGTGATCTAGCGGCTGCGGACAAAGCTACGGTCCAACCCGAACACAAGTGGCGCCACTTTTCTGGACGCGGCGGGCATTTCGTCGTTTCCGCAGCAAATGAGCGGCGACTTGGTTCCGGCGTCTGGTGGAGAATTCCGGCGCCGAGGCAGGATTGGGCATGGTTTCCAGCGGAACGGTTCTTGTCACCGGCGCAAGCGGGTTCATCGGCGGCGCGGTCGTCAAGCGATTGCGCGCAAAAGGCGCCGCTGTGCGCGTGCTCGTGCGTCAATCGAGCCCGCGCGACAATGTCCCCGCCGATTGCGAGGTCCTCATAGGCGACGTGACCGACCGCGAAAGCGTCCGGCGCGCGATGGCTGGCGTCTCCGCGCTCTTTCACCTTGCCGCCGATTATCGCCTCTGGGCGCCCGATCCTGATCCGCTGATGCGCGTCAACGTATCGGGTACGGAAATCGTCATGCGAGAAGCTCTTCGTGCGGGCGTCGCGCGCGTGGTGCATACGAGCAGCGTCGCGACTCTTGATCCCGACTCGGCGCCATGCACCGAATCCGACCGGCTCACGCCCGAGCGCGCCGTCGGCGCATATAAGCTGAGCAAAATCCTTTCGGAACGGTTGGTCGAACGAATGGTCGCCGACGAAGGCCTGCCGGCCGTTATCGTATGTCCATCGGCGCCGCTCGGCGCCGGCGACGTGCGGCCAACGCCCACCGGCAGGATCGTCTGCGAGGCGATGCGCGGCGGCATGCCCGCTTACGTCGATACCGGACTGAACATCGTTCATGTAGAAGATGTCGCGGACGGCCACATCGCCGCGATGGAAGTTGGCGAAATCGGCGAGCGCTATATTCTCGGCGGCGAAAATCTAACGTTGCGGGATTTGCTCATCGAAATAGCTCGCGTCACCGGGCGACCGCCGCCGCGGACGAAACTCCCGCGCTGGCCGCTCATGCCTCTCGCCTACGCCAGTGAAATTGTCGCGCGTTTCGCCGGCTCGGAGCCCTTTCTCAACCGCGAAAGCTTGCGACTTTCTGCGAAGCGGATGTATTTCGACGATTCCAAGGCGCGCCACGCCCTAGGCTACAAGGCGCGGCCGACGGCCGACGCCGTCGCCGACGCCGTGCGCTGGTTCGCCGGACGGCGCCGCTAGGTCGCGCCGCGTTGGGACGGAATCGCCCAGACGCAGCCTGGTCTAGAAATGGAGCGGGCGCGATGCGGCCTTTGGCGAAGAGCTTGCGAGGCATGGCGTTTGCGGTTGCGGCTGCTTTCCCTGCCCAGCAGCTCTCCGCTGCGCAGGACATGCGCGGCTTCGCCTATTGTGCGCCGCCGTTGCGTCCCGCCTGTATCGAGACGTCCGTCTCGGCACTGGCGATGGCCGCCTGCGACGAGGAAGTGCAGCTCTTCACGCGAACAGTGTTTCGCTATCGGGAATGTCTCGAGCGGGAAATGGAACGCGCCGTGCGAGAAGCGAATGAGGCGATCGAGGCCTGGCGATGTCGTCGAGACAAGACGAAGTGCCGAAATTGACGCTCCCTTCTGAAGCAGCGCGTCGGCCCGTCATTTATGACGTGACTCGGATCGTGACCCGCGCGCTGAATGCGGCGCCGAACGGGATTGATCGGGTCGACTTCGCCCTCGCCCGCCATTTTCTCGCGCGCAACGCGCGCGCGCGCGAGGCGCTGATTTGCACGGCGATCGGCCCCCGACTCGCCGATCCCGATCTTGCGCTTGAGACGATCGAAGGCGTCGTATCGCTTTGGCGCGAAGACGGCGACGCCGAAGAAGATTACGTCTATCGCAGGGTTGTCGAGGCGCTCGGATCAAAGGACTCCACAGTCTCTTCGCTGGCGCGGGCGAGAAAGCGCCCGGACCTCTTGTTCCTTGAGCGCAACTGGCGCGCGATGCGCCGCTGGGCGCCTCATCTTGGCCGGCCGTTGCGCGAGGCCCCCCAGGGAGCGGTCTATTTCAACGTCACGCAATTTCTCGTCGATCGAAGCTGGTATGTGCGCTGGCTCACAGCGCGGACGGACGTAAAGCCTGTCTTCTTCGTCCACGATCTTCTTCCGATCGAGGCGCCCGAGTTTTTTCGCGCAAGAGAAGCCATGCTGCATCCAAGGCGCATCAGCAATATTTGCCGCTATGGCGCAGGCGCCGTCGTCGGATCGCATGCGGTCGCCCGGCGCCTTCGCCAATATGCGGCGGAAGAGGGAAGGCCGGAGCTGCCGGTATGCGTCGCCCGCCTGCCGGTTTCGCCGCTCTTCCTGTCGCCCGCCGAGCCGCCCGCGGCGCTCGACGGCGTCAATTATTTCGTCGTCTGCGGCACGATCGAACCGCGAAAAAATCATCTCACCCTGCTCAACGCATGGCGCTTGCTGGCGAGCGATCCTGCGCCGCCAAAACTGGTCATCGTCGGCAAGCGCGGCTGGCTCAACGGCGCCGTCGTCGAAACGCTGGAGCGGAGCGTCGCCTTGCGCCCGCATGTCATCGAGGCGGGCGGACTGTCGACGCCGGGACTGCGCCGACTGCTTGCTGGCGCGCGCGCTCTGCTGATGCCTTCCTTCGCAGAAGGATTCGGTCTGCCCGTCGCCGAAGCGCTCGCGGCCGGAACGCCGGTCGTCGCCTCGGACATCGAGGCCTTCCGGGAAGTCGGCGGTCAAGCGATCGACTATGTCGATCCACTCGACGGCCGGGGATGGCTGCAAGCGGTGCGCGACTATTCGACGCCGGACTCTCCTCGACGACGGGCCGCGCTCGAGCGCAACAAGGGCGCCGTCGTCGGTTCGGATGCGTTCCTTGCAACGATTGAGGAGTTCATCACGCGCTTATAAAGCGGCGCGGTTAAGCGCAATCGAATTGATTCCTCGGCATGACCCACGCATCGTTTCAATGTCCAAGACCAGCCGTCGGCGCGGGACGATTCAAACAAAGGACGAACACTTGAATGTTTTCGATCCATCGCCGGACGCCGCGCGCAAGGCGCCAAGCGAAGAAGACTTAGAGGCGCTTGCCCATTTTCGCTACGCCCTGCGCAGATTCCTGGCGTTCAGCGAACAGGTCTCCGCGGACCATGGCGTCACCATGCAATGGTATCAGGCGCTGCTGGTCGTGCGCACCTATCGAGACGCAAAGCACATCAGCGTCGGCGAACTTGCCGAGCAGCTGATGATCCGCGATCACAGCGCCGCGGAGCTCGTGTCGCGCTTGGCGCAGGCAAAGCTCGTCAGGCGAAAGACCGATTTGAAAGATCGTCGGCGGTCGCTCGTCGTCATCACGCGCCTGGGCGAAAGACGGCTATTGGAGCTGGCGGCGCTGCATTTGAAGAAGCTGCGAGAATCCAAGGGCGCATTTGCGAATCTCTATCGCACGGCCGCTGAGTCGTAGATCGCACGGGCTTTAGGCGTTTTCGCCTGAACGCAGCGCGCGCTCGATCGCATTCACGACTCTTCGATTCATGAATGCAATCTAGAACCGGCGCCCACTTCGGCGGAAAATGCTCTAATAGCCGGTCATTTCGAGATAGCCTTCGCCCTTGTGCGATCCGCTGAAGCGGATCGGTCCCTCCCAATAGGCGGGATCGGTTCCCATCCAGCTTCTCGGATTGAGCGGCTGCGTCTTGATGTCGACGCCGCGACTGCCGATTCGAACGCGCCAGCCGATTGGCACGTCGCGATCGGCGATGCGTATCGTCTCGAGAGGTTCGATGGCGATGTCTTCGCTTAGGAGCGGCGAGGTTGCGCCATCGTCGTCGATCCAATTTCCCAATAGAAATGGCGCCCGCTTTACGCCGCGCACGCGATACAGCATCAGTCTGGCGCCGCCGTCGACATGCAGCGCGAACCAGTCCCAGCCGCTTTGATCGGGCCCCAGCGGTTGGCTCGACCATTCGCGATCCATCCAGGCGCGGCCGGAGACCTGCGTTTTGCGGCCGTGGAAGGCAACCACGCCCTCCGCCGTAAAGAACGGCTGGCTGTAGTAAAAGGAGGCCTGTCCGGCGTCGGATTTGCGGCTGTAGCCGCCCTCGCCTTGCAAAACGATCGGCCCTGTCGCGGCGAGGTCGAGCGCATAGGCGAAATTTCCGTCCCCCGCATTAACGCGCAGCCGCTCGATCCCGGCGCCGGCGGACTCGTCGCGCGTTTCGAGAACCCAGTCGTCGATATGGGCGCGAAAAGGCGCGGCCTCGACGCCCGCCTGGCCGATGCCGCCGCGCGCGAATTTTTGCGCGAAGAAATGTTCGCCGGCGCTCGTCGCCGCCGCATGCGCCATCCACACATTGCGGTCGTCCCAGCCGGCGCGCGCCGAATTCGGCGCCATGGCGAAACGAAACAGCGTCCATTGGACGCCGTAAGAGGCGCCGTCGGCGTCCTTTAGATTCGCGGTGACATACCACCATTCGGTGCGAAAATCCGGATGCGCGCCATGGTCTTTGGGGAAGACGAGCGGCGTTCCCGGCTGCGGAAGCGCGAAGCCCGGCGCATTTTCGGCCAATCCGCGAAAGTCTTGCGCCAGCGCGCCACTCGATGAAAGCGCCAGAAGCAGCGCCGATCGCCTCGAAATCACGGCGCTTCGTTTATGCGCGCCGTTCCCTGGCCTAGCGTTCATTGGAGAAGACTTCGAGCAGATCGGTCGGCGCGGCGCGCGCGAGCCTTGCGACAGGAATGAGCGCGGCCAAAAACGCCGCGCACAGCGCGAGAAGAAAAACCACGAGCCATTGCGAAGGAAACATATGGAACGGCAGCCGCCATCCGAAGGCGGCGACATTGACGATGGCGACCAGGCACCAGCTCATGAACAGGCCGAGCGGCGTCGCACATACTGCGGCGACTGCGGCGAATCCCAAAACCCGGATCATCTCCAGTCCCGCAAGCTCCCGGCGCGTCGCGCCCAGCGCCCAGACCGGCGCGATGCGCGCCTGCCGCATGTCGCTCAGCGTCAGCAGGCTGGCAAAAAGCGCGACGCCGGAGACGATCAGCGTCAGCATGTTCAACGCGGCCGTTACGGCGAAGGTGCGTTCGAAGACGTCCGTCGACAGGCGTTTAAGCTCGGATTGATCGATGATGCGCGCGATCCTTCCGTCAAAGCGCCGCTGCATATCGTCGATGACGCGCGCGGTCGCATCAAACGCGACGCGCAGGCCGTAATGCACGCCGGAAGCGTCGTCGAAATAGCGCTTCAACTTCTCGTGATCGATGCGCAGCTGACCCTTCGGATTGCCGTAGTCGGGAAAGATTCCGGCGATTCGCGCGCGCCAATCCTGCGTAGAGGCTGGAATGTCGATCATGGCGCCGAGTCCGACGCCGAGCCGGCGCGCCAATTGCTCGCTGACGAGGACGGCGTCTTCCGCATAGAGGGCGGTCCAAACATCGTCCGCCGCTTCCATCAAGGGAAAATTCGCCGCATAGGTTTCGTGCGGCGTCATGCCGACAATCTCGACCGGCCATGCGCCGATGCGCGTCTTCGCGCGCCAGACAGGCAGGATCGCCGATATGTCCGGTTGCGTGCGCATCCACGCCTCGATGTCGCGCGCATCGGCCGGCGTCGCCGCTTCGAAATAGATTTCGGCAACGAGACGCGCGTCGAGCCAGCGCGTGAAGGTCTGGCGAAAGCCCTCGACCATGCCGCCGACCCCGATATTGGCGGCAAGCGCGACGAGCAGCGCCATCAGCGCCAGCGACAGGCCGGAAATTTCCTGTCGACCGTCGGCGAAAAACCAGCGCGCCAGCGGCCGTCGCGCCAGACGTTCGCCGAGCGCCAGGGCGCCGGCGAGCGCGACCGGCAGGAACAACGCGGCGGCGAGAAGCGAACAGCCGATGATGGCGAATCCGGACGCGAGCCCGTCGCCAAAACCGTAAGCGCAAGCCGCGGCGACAAGCGCGAGGATCGCGAGCGCGCCCTGCCGCCGCAAATAGCGGTGATGCTCGGCGCGCCAGGCGATCGGGCGCGCGACCGACAGCGGCGGCAGCCGCAAGGTCTTTGCGAAGCCGCTCGCCGCCGCCAGAGCCGCGCCGGCGCCGGCCATGACGAGTCCGGAGAGAAGCCAGCGAAGATCGAGCGACAGGCTTTCCGAAATCTGCGCGCCGTAAAGGCTCTCGAGACTTTTCGCGACATCCGGCAACAGGGCCTGTGCGATCGCATAGCCGCCGATGACGCCCGCCCCGCCCGCGATGAGCGTCAGGACGGCGATTTCGCAGGCCATCGCGACGACGAGGTTTGGCGGCGCGACGCCGAGCGCGCGCAAGGTGCGAAGCGTCGGCAACCGCTGCTCGAAGGCAAGGCCATAGGCGGCATGGACGATGAACAATCCGACGAGGAAAGCGAGGAACCCGAAGGCGGTCAGATTGAGATGAAAACTGTCGGTGAGGCGCGCAAGTTCGCTTTCGTCATCCGCCGCGACGAGCCGCAGGGCGCCGGCCGCGACGTGCTTAATCCGCTCCGCGTCGATCGCCGCGTCCTCAGCAATAATGAGACGCGAGAGTTTTCCGGGACGATCGAGCAGGCGCTGGGCGACGCCGATATCGACGACGATCGCGCCAGGCGGCGCTTCGGCGAGCGCCGCCAGCGGCGGTAATTGCCGACCGCGCTCGGTTTGCGGCCGCGCGCCCTCGGCGAGAGCCAGCCGCCGCAGAGTCTGCGGCGCGGCGAAGGCGCGGCCCTCGCCCGAAAAGAAATCCTCGAGGACGTCTGCGCGCTTTCGCTGATGCGCGATCGGCGAAGCGCGCGGCAGCGACACCGGCTCGACGCCGATGATGCGAATGTTCTGGTCGCCGATCCGGGCCGCGCCTTCCAGGACCGGCGAAACGTCGACGCCGGCGCGGCGCAGCTTCACGAAGAGGTCCTGATCGAACAGCCCGCCGCGCGCGGCGACGAGCGTTCTCGCGCCGCCGCCCGAAATCGCCGCCGTCGCGGCGTCGTAGCTCATGCGCGCCTGCGCGTTCAGCGCCTGCACGCCGCTCCATAGCGCCGTGGCGACGGCGAGGCCGAGCACAAGCGTCGCGAGATTTCCCGGGCGTCGCCGCCAGTGGCTGATCAGCGCGGCCAGCGTCCAGAGCGTCTGTCTCATTGCGTCGCCAGAAGGCCTGATTCCAGCCGCACGCGGCGTTGCAGCCGGGCGGCAAGTCGCTCGCTGTGCGTCGCCATCAGAAAGGCGCAGCCGGTCGCGGCGACGAGATCGAGCGCGAGCGTCATGACGTTATCGCCACTCGCTTCGTCGAGATTGCCGGTGGGCTCGTCGGCGAGCAAAAGCTTCGGGCGCACGGCGAGCGCGCGGCCGATAGCGACGCGCTGCTGCTGTCCGCCGGACAGCTCCTCCGGATAGCGCGCAGCGAGTGCGGCAAGCCCAAGCCGATGGGCCAGCTCGTCCTGCCACGCGGCGTCGTAGCGGCCGGCGAGTCGCGCCTGAAAACCGAGATTCTCAGCGACGGTCAGGCTCGGGATCAAATTGAACTGCTGGAAAACGATCCCAATCTTCTCGCGTCGCAGGGCGGCCCGCGCATGTTCCGACATCTGCGTCAGCGCGACGCCGTCGAGAACCACTTCGCCGGAATCGGCGTCGTCGAGCGCGCCGACAAGATGCAGCAGCGTGCTCTTGCCGCTGCCCGACTCGCCGGTCAGCGCCAGGCTGGCGCCGGCGGCGAGCGTGAAGTCCACGCCGCGCAGTACTGGAACGGAGCCCTGCGGCGTCGAATAGGATTTACGCAGCCCTTCGACGCGCAGCATTGGCGCGCTCTTGCGCATAGCTTCGAGAGGTTCCGGCGTCGCGTGAATCGACAAGCACTGCGCCCTGATGGGCCGGCGGAGGCGGCCGGCGCGCCAGCCCTATATATGGCCCGCCGCGCCGATCGCCCAAATGCGCCGCCTCGCTAAAAGGCGAGGCGCAGGCCGCCATAGACCGCTCGACCCGTTCCCGGATAGAAGACGATCGGATTGAGGCCGCGCGCGTCGACGATCGTCGTCACGTCGCTGATGTAATGGCGATTGGTCAGATTGCGCCCCTCGACATAGAAAGACAGGCCGTAGGGAAGCTTCATGCCCGCCTGGACGCCAAGCAACACATAGCCCGGCGCCTGGAGCGTATGGGCATAGTCGACATAGGCGCCTTGCGGAACCCAGTCGATCTGCGGCGCGAAATAGAGGCCGTCGGCGGGGCGCCAGTAGGAAAGCGTGGTGCGCAACACATGGCGCGGAATGCCGGCCAGCGGATTGTCGCCAAAGTCGCGATCGCCGACGAAGCGGAAATCGTTCCAGGTCCATACCTGCGACAGTTTCAGCGAGTCCCCTGAGTCGGGCGCGAAAATATCGCGCAGGAGCTCGGCGCTCGCGGCGAATTCGACGCCTTGGTGCATGGTGCGCTTGGCGTTGAAGGTCGTCGCCGGAATGCCGAGGCCTGGATTGGCGGTGAACTTTAGGAGTTCGTCCTGCAATTCCGAATGGTAGAAGGTGATGTCCCAGGTGTAGCGGTCCCATTTGCCGCGCCCGCCGAATTCGCCGGTCCAGGCTTTCTGCGCGGCGAGCGGCGTGAACGGCACGCCGTCGCGCGGCGGCGGAAACACGCCTTGCGTCAGATCGATGAAGTCCGGCACGTCGCGGCTGCCGGTCATGTCGGCGAAGAATTGAATGTCCGGCGCCGGTTCGAACATCAGCCCGACCTTGGGGACGGTGCCCTGATAGACCTTGTCCGCTTGGCCCGGAAGCGGCTGGAAGGGAATGCCGCCGAGAACGTCATAGCGCCGCGTATCGGCGAACAGCTTGGCGCCGAACATGAAGATGAGTTCCGGCGTGAGATGCAGGCGATTTTCGAAATAGGCCTCGAGATTGAGCGCCTTCATC
>VGDY01000014.1 GCA_016869555.1 Alphaproteobacteria bacterium
GGCGCTCGCAAAGCGCATGGCGAACGCCGTCCCATCGAACGAGCATCTTGCTCAAACCGCGAAAGCCGCATAGCATTCAGGCCAGCAACGCCGATTTCCGCTTTTCAACATCAAGCGGGACATCCCCACTGTGTGCCGTAAGGGCACGTAGACGTCGCTGCGCAGTGACCGTCACGCATCGTCATTCCGGCCGGGCAGTCCCGCTTGACGTCGCACCGCCCATTTTTCATTTGAAAGCCCGGCGGACATTCTGCGTTCGCTACGGAGACGGACGCGCCAAATGAGGCGAGTAGAAAGATGAAAACTCTGGTTCGTTGCATTGCTTTTCTCTTTGCAAATAGGTCGCAGGCGGATGAACCCGCATGCAATCTGAGGAAGAAAATCTTAAATTGCACCGCGTTCGTCAAGGGTCTGGTCATGCGAACTTAAAGTTCGCTGCAGAACTTCTGCTGAGTTTTCTGGCAGAAGCGTTTGACGAGGCAAGGATTTCGTCTGCGGATTGCGTCCATCGATTTGGCTTGGGAGATTCATTGCGCCGCTCGATGAATGTACGGATATCATTTGGACACGTCCAACAACCGAATTTTTTTTTGCGCAGGAGAGTTTGTGGCGACGCGGCTGAACGACTCCATATCCGCGGAGCGGTGGCGTTTGCTCTTCCTTCGACATGCGCGCTCGACCTGCGACATGCCGTCGAAGACAAGCGCTCCGCAACGGGAGCTGACGTAAGACGCATAAATTTTGCGCATGACTTCGCTCAATAACGTAATTATACGCTATAAAGTGTCAATACCTAGCGCTGCGGCCGCCGCTCCCGGCGTCATGCCGGAAGGAGCCCTTTCATGATCGATTTTCGAAGCTTTGTCGTCGCCTTCGCGATTGTTATGATCTCGATGAGGGTAGGCGCGGAAGCCCCGACGACTTCGTTGGCTCTGGGCGGGCGGACCGCATCTCAAACCATTACAGTCTTCGCCGCAGCCAGCCTCAAGAACGCGCTGGACGCCGTGACCGCCGCCTATAAGAGCAAAACTGGGGTCGACGCGACGATCAGTTACGCCAGTTCGATGGCGCTCGCGAAGCAGATTGAGGCGGGAGCGCCAGCGGAGATATTTCTCTCCGCCGATGCCGCCTCGATTGACTATCTCGCGGAAAAAAATCTCATCCAGCCGAAGACGCGCTTCGATCTTCTTGGCAATGCGCTGGTGTTGATTGCGCCCCGCGCCTCGCAATTGGAACAGGTGGCGCTCACAACAGACGCATTCGCGGCGGCGATCGGATCGGGCAAAATTGCAACCGGGAACATCGCCTCGGTTCCAGTCGGCAAATATGCAAAAGCCGCGCTCGAGAAGCTCGGTCTCTGGAGCATCGCGGAGCCGCATCTCGCCTTCACCGACAATGTTCGCTCCGCGCTGATGTTTGTCGCGCGCGAAGAAGCGCCTCTTGGAATCGTTTATCTCACCGACGCCAAATCGGAACCGAAGGTGAAAATTGTCGCGACCTTCCCCTCTAATGCGCATCCGCCGATCGTTTATCCCGTGGCGCTGACTACAAGCGCCAAAGGGGATGCGCCGGAAAAATTTCTTGCCTTTCTGAAAAGCCAAGAGGCTAAGGCGATTTTTGTGGGGCAAGGATTCACGACGCTGCGCTGAGGCGACGCGACCGGCTCGAAAAATGCTCGATCAACATCGACCGTTACGGCAATACGTCGAGCGCCTCGATGCCGATCACCCTCGATGAGGCGAAACGCTCCGGGCGGTTGAAACAAGGCGCCGTCATCGCTATGACGCGCTCCGCTCCCAACGCCGAATCGGCGTTAAGTGCGCGATAAGTCATTGAAAGTCATTCAAACTAGCCGCATTGGGCGATTCCGCCCAGCGCGCGCTATTGCGACTTGCCTGATTGATATAGTCATGCTATCGAATTTATAGACTATAGGAGAGAGAGATGGCTATCGATGGGCGTTTTGAAAAGCGCGTGGGCGTGGGAATTGTTGTGGGATTGCTTTCGCTCGCCCTGTTGGCGAATGCGAGCTCGCAGGCGGGCCAGACATTTTTGAATGTCTCCTACGATCCCACGCGCGAACTCTATAGATCGATCAATCCCGCCTTTGCGGCCGATTGGAAAGCCAAGACCGGAGAAACGATCGAGATCCTGGCTTCGCATGGAGGGTCCGGCGCACAGGCGCGCGCCGTGATCGAGGGGCTCGACGCCGATGTCGTGACGCTGGCGCTCGCGGCGGACATCGACGCCATCGCCAAAAAGAGCGACAAGATTCCTGTCGACTGGCAGAAGCGCCGGCCCAACAATTCCTCGCCCTATACGTCGACGATCGTGTTCCTGGTCCGCAAGGGCAATCCGAAAGCCGTCAAGGACTGGGACGATCTGGCGAAGCCTGGCGTCGCCGTCATCACGCCCAATCCCAAGACTTCGGGCGGGGCGCGCTGGAATTATCTCGCGGCCTGGGGATATGGGCTGAAAAAATTCGGCGGCGACGAAGCGAAGACTAAGGACTTCGTCAGAGCCATCTATAAAAACGCGCCGGTGCTGGACACGGGCGCGCGAGGCTCGACGATCACCTTCGCCCAGCGCGGCATCGGCGACGTGCTGCTCGCATGGGAGAACGAGGCCTTCCTTGCGCTCAAGGAATTCGGGTCCGACAAGTTCGAGATCGTGACGCCGCCGCAATCGATTCTGGCGGAGCCGCCGGTCGCCGTCGTCGACGCGAACGCCGACGCCAGGGGCAACAGACAAATAGCGGAAGCCTATCTCGACTTCCTCTATTCGCCGCCGGCGCAGGCGATTATCGCCCGCAATTTCTATCGCCCCGTGCATCCGGAATATGCGGCGAAAGAAGACGTGAAGAGATTCGCCAAAATTGAATTCATCACCGTGGACAAAGCCTTCGGCGGCTGGACGGCCGCGCAAAAAAAGCACTTCGCTGACGGCGGCATTTTTGACGACATCCAGAAACAAGAGCTGACAAGGTGACCTCCCCGATTCTTGTCGGCAAAGGCGCTCGGCGCTTCACGGCGCCGAGCGTCATTCCCGGCTTCGGCCTGACATTCGGCTATACGCTGATCTATCTCGGCCTGATCGTTCTTTTCCCGCTCGCCACGCTCGTCTGGTGGGCGTCGGGATTGGGCCTTTCGGGCCTTTACGCGATCGCCGCGGAGCCGCGCGTCGCGGCCGCTTTGCGGACGACGTTCTTCATTTCCTTCGCGGCGGCGGTCGTTGATCTTTTCTTTGGCCTCATCGTCGCCTGGGTTCTCACCCGATATGATTTCATTGGGCGTCGCCTGCTCGACGCCTTTGTCGATCTGCCCTTCGCGCTGCCGACCGCCGTCGCCGGCATATCGCTCGCGGCGCTCTATGCGCCCAATGGCTGGTTCGGCGCGCCGCTCGCCGATTATGACATCAAGATCGCCTTCACCCGCTGGGGCATTCTGGTCGCTCTCATCTTCATCGGCCTGCCTTTCGTCGTGCGCACCGTGCAGCCGATCATTTCCGAACTCGAAGTCGAACTGGAGGAGGCTTCCGCCACGCTCGGCGCGGGCCGGACGCGAACCATTCTGCATGTAATGCTGCCGCCATTGGCGCCGGCGTTATTGACCGGATTCGCGCTCGCTTTCGCGAGATCCGTCGGTGAATATGGCTCGGTCATCTTCATCGCCGGCAATATTGCTTATGTGTCCGAGATCGCTCCCCTGCTCATCGTCGTAAAGCTCGAACAATATGATGTCGCCGGCGCGACCGGCATCGCGACGATCATGCTGGCGATTTCTTTCTCGGTCCTGCTTCTTATCAATCTGGTGCAGGCCTGGAGCGGCAGAAGGTTCGGCCATGTCTGAGATTGCGCTTGCGCGTGCTGGTCGCCGCCGCGCGAAATATCGGCCGGTCACGGAAGATTCGCCGCTGGCGCGCTATGCGCTCATCGCGACCGCGGTGCTGTTTCTCGTTCTCTTTCTTCTCGCGCCGCTTGCCATCGTCTTCGTCGAAGCCTTCAGCAAGGGGATCGGACCTTTTCTTGCTGCATTCCACGATCCGGATGCGCTCGCCGCGATCCGTCTGACGCTTCTGGTCGCCGCGCTCGCGGTTCCGGCCAATCTCGCATTTGGCCTCGCCGCCTCCTGGTCGATCGCCAAGTTTTCCTTTCCGGGCAAGAGCGTCCTCATCACGCTGATCGATCTGCCTTTCTCCGTGTCGCCTGTCGTCGCCGGGCTCGTCTATGTGCTGGTGTTTGGCGGTCAGGGTCTTTTCGGCCCCTGGTTCGCCGAGCATGGCGTGCGAATCATCTTCGCCGTGCCGGGCATCGTGCTGGCGACCATCTTCGTCACCTTTCCCTTCGTCGCGCGCGAACTCATCCCGCTGATGCAGGAGCAAGGCAAGGTCGAGGAGGAGGCGGCGCTCACGCTCGGCGCCACCGGCTTCAGGACTTTCCTCACGGTGACGCTGCCCAACATCAAGTGGGGACTGCTCTACGGCGTGCTGCTTTGTAATGCGCGCGCCATGGGAGAGTTCGGCGCCGTTTCCGTCGTATCGGGCCACATCCGCGGCCTGACCAACACAATTCCGCTTCAGGTGGAGATACTCTACAATGAGTACAACAACGTCGCCGCTTTCGCTCTCGCGGTTCTTCTTGCAGGCTTGGCGCTCATCACACTCGGGCTCAAGACCTTGCTCGAATGGCGTCACGCTGACGAACTCTCTGGACGCGCGCGCCGACACTAAGACGCGCAAGCACGGCGCCGCCATCCGCATCGAGGGAGTCGAGCAGGATTTCGGCGCCTTTCCGGCGTTGCGCGACGTCAGCCTCGACATTCAACCGGGCGAACTCGTCGCCCTGCTGGGGCCTTCAGGCTCCGGCAAGACCACGCTGCTGCGAGTGATCGCCGGCCTCAATTCTCCCGACCGCGGGCGCGTCCTGTTCGACGGCGAGAACGCGACCAGTCTTCCTGTGCAGGATCGCCGAGTCGGCATGGTCTTTCAGAACTATGCGCTGTTCAAACATATGACCGTCGCCGACAATATCGGCTACGGTCTGAGAGTTCGTCGAAGACGCACGCGTCCGTCGCGGGCAGCGATCAAGGCGCGCGTCGCGGAACTTCTGCAATTCGTTCAGCTCGACGGGCTTGGCGGCCGTTATCCGGCCCAGCTTTCGGGCGGCCAGCGCCAACGCGTGGCGCTTGCGCGGGCGCTGGCGATCGAGCCGCGCGTCTTGCTGCTCGACGAACCATTCGGGGCGCTCGACGCGCGCGTGCGCAAGGATTTACGCCGCTGGCTGCGCGACATTCACAAACAGACGGGATTGACGACGGTTTTCGTTACGCATGACCAGGACGAGGCGATGGAGCTGGCCGATCGCGTCGTCGTGCTCAACGAAGGCCGTATCGAGCAGATTGGCACGCCGGGCGAACTCTATGATCGACCAGCCTCGCCTTTCGTCATCTCGTTTGTGGGCGAAGCGGTCGCCCTTCCGGTCACCGTCGCCGACGGTCATGTCAAATTCGTCGGGCGGGAACTGCATATCGATACGCATGGGCTGCGCAGCGGTCCTGCGAAAGTCTTCTTCCGGCCCGCCGACATCGCCGTCGCATCGGAAGGAAACGGCGAACTCGAGGGTCGAGTCGAAAGCCTGAGACGCACGCCAGCCGGCGTTCGCGCCACGATCGCCATCGATGGCTATGATCAGACGCTTGAAATCGACTCGCCGCTCGAACGCGGTGCGGCGCTTGGCGACCGTGTTCCGCTGAGCCTCACGAAAGTCCGCATCTTTCCGGCTGACGAGAGGGACGCATATGTCGACGCCGGAGACGGCATTTGAGCGCGGCGCCTGCCGGCGCGATCGACGAGAGGAACGCCGCCAATGACTGGAATTCGGCGCTCTATCTGAAGTTCGAAGCCGAGCGCACGCGCGCCGCCCGCGACCTGCTTGCGCACGTGCCTTATTGCGATACGCGACTGGTGTTCGATCTCGGCTGCGGGCCCGGAAACAGCACCAGGCTTCTCGCGATGAGCTTTCCCGGCGCAGATATCATCGGCATCGACAAGTCCGACAACATGCTGTCGGTCGCTCGCGCCTGCACGCCGACGGCGACGTTTATCAAGGAGGATATCGCGCGCTGGCGGCCTTCGGAGCCGGCCGATCTCATCTTCGCCAATGCGGCGCTGCATTTTCTGCCCGATCATCGCAGGTTTATGACCAGGCTGCTCAGCTATTTGCGTCCCGGCGGGCGTCTCGCCGTGCAAATGCCCAACAATACCCATGAGCTTTCGCATGCGGCGATGCGCATGGTCGCGGCCGACGGGCCGTGGGCGCCGCGTCTGTTGCCGGTCGCCAAGTCGATCATGGTGCTCGGTCCGCTTGAGGAATATTACAATCTCCTCGCGCCGCTCTGCAGCACGATCGATATTTGGCAGACGGTCTATGTCCACCCGCTCGACGGTCCCGACGGCGTTGTCGAATGGTTTGAAGGATCGGGCCTTCGTCCGTTTCTCGATTTGCTCGACCAACATGAGCGCGTTGAATTTCTCGCGCGCTACAGAGAGCGGCTCGCGCAGGCCTATCCGCGTCAGCCGGACGGCAAAGTGCTTCTGCGATACCCGCGCCTGTTCTTTGCGCTGCAGAAATAGGCCTGCGGGTCGACGCTTGGTCGCGATGACCGCGCCCAATCTGACAAACTGTGACATTATGGCAACGGTTTCGCTCGATTTTATATTAGACTACTAACTCTATAGACAAAAAGGTGAGAATTCGCTTTACTGCTTCTTGCGGCGTCAACGGAGAATGGTTCCCAGAGGGTTCAATTCGTCGGCACCAGAGAGAGCTGAAATGTCACTACGAAATCAACAAGATGGCTGAAGTTGCGGCGTTTGTTGTAGCGCTCTCGCAACAGCGCAAGTCGAAAAATCGAGTTGACTAAAACATGAGCTTAACTTCTCGGCTGTGACGGCATATCCGATATGTATCTCGTTTACATATCGATCGGTCGCTTCAAAGCGCGCCAAGCGGAGTTAAGTTAAGCGATACGGGGCAGAGGCGATGTCGAAAAGCAAAAACAAACTGAAGTTCAGATTTGCCGCGTTTGGCGCCGTTGTCGGCGCTGCCCTTAGCGTGCCCGAAATAGCGGGCGCCGAAGACAAAGCGCCCTCCAACGAAGTTCCGGGAAAATTGGGTCAGTCGGATGACGGCGCGAATACAGCCGCGCCGAAAAAAGGGTCCGTGAAGGCGAAGACCGACGGTAAGGGAGTCGGCGCCGCCGGAGCGCCCGCCGCGCCGACGGAGAAGAAGAGCTATTATGTGCCGACGCGCGGCTATCGTCTGGAGCCGCAGCCGGACATTCCGCCCTATGTGCGCAATCTCGCCAAGACCTACAAGGAATTCGAAGGAATCGACTGGCTGAACGTTGGCCTCGATTCGCGGGCTCGCTTCGAGTACCGGCAGAACGACTATCGTCCCTGGACTGACTTGACAATCAATCCGCCGGCGTCGCAGCGAAGGTATTTTCCAAACTCCGTCTGGCTGTCGCGCACCCGCGTCTACCTCGGCGTGCAGGACATTCTGGACCCCTTCCGGGCGGTGGTCGAATTCCAGGACTCGCGCGCCTTCAACAGCATTTATCAATTGCAGGGCCAGGAGATCAATCAGACCGATCTGATCTCGGCCTATGGCGAACTCTTCTTCAAGGACGCGTTCGGCAAGGATGATCGCGGCAATGATCGGCCTTTGACGCTTCGCGCCGGCCGGTTTCACCTCGAACTGCTCGACCGCCGTCTGATCGCCGAGAACGAGTTCCGCAACACCACCAATAATTTTGAAGGTTTCCGCGTCAAAATCGGCAAGAAGGACAATGACTGGGACATCGACAGTTTCCTGATGCGGCCAGTCATTCGCTATCCCTATCAGTTCGATCGACCTGACTGGCAGAACTGGATTTACGGCAGCGTGTTCAGCATTCGCCGCTGGTCGGAATATGCGACGATCCAGCCCTATTTTCTCGGCCGCAAGCAATTTGCTGATCCGCTCAACGTCTCGAACGCGCTGAAGGTTCACCGGGATACTTATGCGCCCGGGCTGCGCTTTTATGGCGTGATCAACGACTTTGATTTTGACTTCGATCTGAATAAGCAGTTTGGCGAGACAGGCGAGTTCCGCCAGCTCGGGGCTGTCCAGAACGCGGTGCAGACGACGGTGCAGCATGACGCCATCGCCTACGGCGTCGACGTGGGCTACACGTTCTCGGACCATCCCTGGAAGCCGCGCGTCAGCGTCGTCTATACTTACGGCTCGGGCAACAAGAGCCCCTATGACAGCGTCAGCCAGAACTTCGACATTTTCTACGGATTCAACCAGCCCTTCTCGCGCAACGACTATATGGCGTGGAACAATACGAAAGCGCCGAAGGTCCGCCTGGAGTTTGCGCCGACGAAAGATCTGAAGGTCGATACGGCGTTCAACGCCTATTGGCTGGCGAGCGCCGCCGGCCCGTGGGAGCGCGCCAATCTCTCCGCGCCGCTGGGCAACAGAGGCACGTTCATGGGCACGGAATATGATCTGCGCATCCGCTACAAGCTCAATCAGTTCATCAATATGACGGCGACCTATGCGCGGTTCTGGCCCGGCTCGTTTACGTCGAGCTTCGCGCAGGCGGTCGCGCTGCAGCCGTTCTTCCCGCAGTCTTTCCCCGGGCAGACGGGAACGACGAACGGCCTCACCGCCAGGCCCACCGACGCCATTTATCTCGAAGTCTCCGCCAACGCCTTTGGCGACGGCAATCCGATCGCGAAACCGCCGGGCTCGGACTTTCTCGCGCTGTTCAAGCCTGAAGGGCCGCCTCCGCCGCCTGCGAAGCCGCCGAGCTGGTCGGACGTTTACGTCGGCCTCAACGGCGGCTCCGCCTGGTCGAGCCCGAGATCGATCGTGCAGCCCTGGCCATTCGGCGCCGCCGTCGCCAGTCCGGACATCGCCGTCGCCGCGACGCCGATCGACCAGACCAACCATCTCGCTGGCTTCATCGGCGGGTTCCAGAGCGGCGTCAATTGGAAATGGGCCGACGCCATCCTGACCGGCGTCGAGGCGGATCTTCATGCCGTCTCCGGCAACACCGACACCAAATGGCAGGCCGCGCTGACCTCGGGCGGCGGCAACAGCTTCGTCACCTATGCGCAGCGCACCGCGACGCTTAATTATCTTGGAACGATCCGCGGCCGGCTAGGCTATCTCGTCACGCCGACGCTCGCCGTCTATGGCACGGGCGGCATGGCCTATGGCGGCGTCACCTCCAACGCCGCGATCCTGACCCGCCGCATCGGCGGAACCAACCAGACGCAGGTCAATCCCGTCTATCAGGACAGTCTCGTCGGCTGGACGGCGGGCGGGGGCGCCGAATGGATGTTTACGCCCGACTGGAGCATTAAAGTTGACTATCTGCGTTACGACCTCGGCGCCGCTCAAGCATCGCCCAGTTTCGCGATCCAGCCGAACGGCTTTTACGCCACCAGCGCTTCAAGCTCGACGCGCTTCAACGGCAACCTGATCCATGCCGGCGTCAACCGCCACTTCGATCTCAGCACCCTCGTTGAAGGAAAGTAGGAATTCCCGTCTTTTCGCCTATTGCAGGCAATAGGGGCATGGCGTTACTTCAGGGGCGGCGGATGACGTCTTTTGGGACTGTGGCCGGCGACGTCCGTACAGCAACGAAACTCCAGTCCGATTCTATTTGGAGACAAGCATGAAAATCTCTGCTCGAAACGTCATCGACGGCACGGTCAAGGAAATCAAGAAAGGCGTCACCACCGCCCATGTGCCGATCGACGTCAGCGGCGCGACCCTCACGGCCGCGATCACCAATGAATCGGTGGATGAATTGGGCCTCAAGATGGGCGACAAAGTGAAAGCCGTGATCAAATCGTCCGACGTCATGGTCGCTGTGATCTGACCTCTCAAGAGCCTCCCGGAAAAACATGGCGGCTCTCTAGAATCGCGACGCATTTGGGCGTGATCGCCCAAATGCAATTTAGATCACGCGATCGACGCTAAAAGCCTGGCGCGCCGCGCCGGCGCCCAATTCGCCCCAGCGCCGGCCGCGGCGACGCCGCACAAAAAGCGGACTGGTCAAAGCGTCTATGTTCCGCCAATATATAGCGAGAAATTCACGCCTAGCCGCCTGCCGGCGTAAGCGGCGCCATTCTTGCGGGCCGATCAATCGTGCAGAGCAGAAGACGGCGGATCGCGTCATCTCTCGGGGCGCATTGGTCGCGGCGGACTAAGACGTCGCGCCGCCACCCTCTCGCAGGCTGCATAGGGGAACGGTGCGATCCGAGGACGCCAAAGGACGCCGCATTGCCGGACTATCTACCCGCCGCCTTTTTCGAATTGTCGCCAGCCGAATGGACGGCGATACTTCTGTCGCTGCGCATCGCGATCGTGGCGACTCTCGTGAGCCTGCCGTTCGGGATCGTCACCGCCTATGCGCTGGCGCGGTGCCAGTTCCCCGGCAAGACGCTGGTCAACGGCGTCGTTCATCTGCCACTGGTGCTGCCGCCGGTCGTCACCGGCTTCGTCCTGCTCATGCTGCTCGGACGCAAGGGCGTTTTCGGCCCCTCTCTCGCAGAGATCGGCATTGTTTTCTCCTTTCGCTGGACCGGCGCGGCGGTCGCCTGCGCCGTCATGGGGTTTCCGTTGATGGTCCGCGCCATGCGACTGTCGTTCGAGGCGATCGATCGGCGTCTGGACATGGCGTCGCAGACGCTCGGGGCGAACCGAATTTGGACCTTTCTTCTGGTCAATCTTCCGCTCGCCGCGCCAGGAATTATCGTTGGAGCGATTCTCGCTTTCGCCAAGGCGCTGGGCGAGTTCGGCGCGACCATCACCTTCGTTTCGAACATTCCCGGCGAAACGCAGACGATCTCGGCAGCGATCTATAGCTACACCCAGGTTCCTGGCGGCGACGAAAGCGCGATGCGTCTGACGATTGTCGCGGTGATCATCGCGTTTTCAGCCCTTACGGCGTCCGAGATCATTCAGTGGCGCGCGCATAAGAGGCTAGGGCGCGCCGAATGATCGAGGTCGACGTTAGACTGAGGCTGGGCTCGTTCTCACTCGAAGTCGCCTTCGCCAATGGCGCAGGCGTAACGGCGCTGTTTGGGCAATCCGGATCCGGAAAATCGCTGACGCTCGGCATCGTCGCCGGACTGATGAAGCCTGACGCAGGATATGTCCGGCTCGACGGCGAAGCTTTGGTCGACGTCGCAAGAAATGTTTTCGTTCCGGTGTCGCGCCGACGCGTCGGCCTCGTCTTCCAGGATTCCAATCTCTTTCCGCATCTCAGCGTGAAGCAGAATCTCCTGTACGGCCGCTGGTTCGCGCCGCGCGGCGAACGTCGGATCGACTTCGACGCCGTCGTCGAAACCCTCGGGATTGGGCAACTTATTTCGCGTTCGCCGACTCGTCTGTCGGGCGGCGAGCGGCAACGCGTGGCGATCGGCCGCGCGTTGCTTTCTTGCCCAAGGCTGCTGCTTCTCGATGAACCGCTGGCGGCGCTCGACATGCAGCGCAAGCTCGAAATCCTGCCGCTGATCGAACGCGTCAGGGACGAGTTTGATGTCCCCATCGTCTATGTCTCCCACGCTGTCGAAGAGGTGGCGCGCCTGGCCTCTCGCGTCGTCGTCATCGATGGCGGACAAGTGAAATTCGTCGGCGATCCCGCCGACGCCTTCAATCGCCTCGCCAATTCTCCGGCAATGAGCCGCTTCGATCGTTCCTCCGTCCTGACAGCCTCGGTCGACGACGCCTCCGCCAAATATGGGCTGACGAAGCTCAGACATCCCTCGGGAATAATCTGGATTGAAGGATCGCCAGGCCAGGCGGGCGGCGCCGCGCGGGTAATTGTGAAAGCGACCGACGTCGTGCTTTCGCTGCTTCCGCCTCAGGAAATCAGCGCCCGGAGCGTTCTTTGGGGCAGGGTGGCGAACATCCAATTCGAAGGCCCGATCGCGACGATCGAGATAGAGCTGAAGGAAGACGGACCGCTTCTGGCCACGATCACAAGAGGCGCCCTCGAAGATCTGTCCTTGAAGGAGGGCTCGCATGTCTACGCCCTGTTCAAGACGGCGGCGCTCGACGAGCGCTCCATTGGCGTCGCCAACGCTTGAGGCGAGTGACGCCGGGCCGTCGGCGCCGGCAGGCCGAAGGCCCGACAGGAATGGCATTGCTTTGCCGGCGAACTGTCGGAATATGGCGCGACGCATCGCACATTGATCGACGCGTCGGTCCGATCACATTCGACCGATGGAAGGGCGGATCAAATTGACCAGCGCAGATGGCGGTCCCTCCGCCTTTTTCAAGGCGACCTCGCATGCGTTCGGAGAAACGATTGACGCCGGCCGGACGCGCCCGGAGCTTGTCGCGCTGCTCTGCGCGCAGGCTTTTGACGGCTTCGCGAAAAATGTCGCGATTCAGTCGGAGGGCGACCCGGTCTTGGCCTGTCATGGCGAATGCGCGGGCTGCTGCCGGTTGCGCGTCGTCGCGACCGCGCCGGAAGTGTTTCTGCTCACGCGCTTCATCTCGGTCAACGCCGCCGCCTTCGCCGAGCGCGGAATCATGCTCCTCAACCGCATCGAGGCCGCTGATCGGGCGCTTGGCGCGCTCACCGAAGAACAGCGCATGGCGGCGCAAGCCGCGTGCCCGTTGATCGAGCGCGAGTTGTGCCTCGCCTATAAGCTGCGTCCGCTTGCGTGCCGCGGCCACGCGGCGTTCGACAAGGGGTCATGTCTCGCCGCTGCGCGAGGCGAAGCGGTTGAAGCGCCGATTTCAACGCCCCATCTGGTCGTCCGCAGCCTCGTCCAGAACGCCTTGATGGCCGCGTTGCGGCGCGCCGGACTGGCTTGGGGACTCTACGAAATCAACAAAGCGCTGAATATCGCGCTCTCGGCGCCTGACGCGCTCGAACAATGGATTTCGGGAGACGATCCCTTGATGTCCGCCCGAATTCCCGACTTCGACCTGATCGAGGCCGGCGCGATTTTTGACGCTGTCGAAGGATAAAGAATTGCATTTGCGGTTGTTTGATCGCGCACGGCATTTCCTGCCGTATTGAGCTGGATGGCGGTCTTCGCGTCGCGCAGGACAGACGCGGCGTTCTCGACGCGCTTGGAAACGCGGGCGGGGTCCCGAGAGCAAGTCGCGTCCCTTTTATGAATTCGGCTTCCTCGACAGCAGCCATAGCGCCGAGAGGAAGAATCCCTTCGCAAGCGGGAGCAAGCACAAGACGAGCGCGACCGTCGTCGGCAGAACGATCAACATTTCGAGCGCATAGGAGTAGCGACCGCTGCTCTCCAATATGAAGAGTAGCGACACGGCGAAAATCGTTACGGCGCCGACCGTCAACCATGCTGGGCCGTCATCCGCATCGAGGCCCGCAAAGCTTTCCCGGCAATGCTCACAAGAATCGTTCGGCTTGAGGTAGCTTGCGAACAGGGCGCCCACGCCGCAGTTCGGGCATTTTCGCGTGAGTCCGCGAAGCAGGGCCGTGACTGATGACGGTTCGCTCTTCATTGACGCCAAACCGAATGATGGCGATCGTCGCGCCATCGCGCACCATCGCGCGCCATCGCGGTCTCGCTTTGATTTAAGGGGATAGTTTCTTATCGCGCCGCAGGCAACCGTCGAATGGCCAAACGGCGGTTCGACAGATAGGCGACGCAGACAAGCGCGGCAATCAGCGCTAAGTTCGTCGCTGCATTTGAGTGGGGCCGGCATTTTCTTGAACGACGTTTCGCGCACGGCTGAGAAAGGTGAGGGGAGCCGCGATGTTTCATCGCGCCTCCTTCGCTTGCCTGCGCGAGGATTAACCGTGGCCTTGCGCGCGTCGCTGGAGCAGGAGCGCGCGCTGCGCCGTCCGTTTCTCTGGCTGGTCGTCGCCGCCGGGGCCGGCGTCGCGCTCTATTTTTCGGCTGAGCGGGAACCCTCGCTGGCGCTTTGCCTCGGCGCGTTCGCAGCCTTCGCGATCCTCGCCGCGCTTACGCGAAGCCATGCGCGCCCGCAGGCGCTGTTTCTGGCGCTTGCTTTCATCGCCGGCGGCTTCGCGTCCGGCGCCTGGCGGACGGCGCGAGTGGCCGCGCCGATCGTTCCGCGAATCGGCATCGGCGAAATGACGGGCTTCGTCGAGGAGGTCGATCTGCGGCGCGCCGGCGCGCGTTTCATCCTGCGCGTCGCCAGCGCCGAAGGCCTTCCCGATGACGTCGTTCCCGCCCGCGTGCGGCTGACCACCCGCGGCGACCCGAATTTTTCCGCCGGCGACTTCATCGCCTTGAAGGCGCGGCTGATGCCGCCGGCGCGGGCGGCGCTGCCGGGCGGCTATGATTTCGCCCGCGACGCGTTTTTCGCGCGCATCGGCGGCGTCGGCAACGCGCTGGGGCGCATCGAAACAATGTCGCCGCCCGATCCGGCGCCGCTGTCGCTGCGTTTTTTCGCGCGTGTCGATCACATGCGCAACGCGCTGGCGATGCGGGTCTATCGAATCATCGAAGGCGACGCCGGCGCGATCGCCGCCGCGATGGTCACGGGCAAGCGCGATCTTTTGTCGGAAGACGCCAAGAATCTCATCCGCCGCGCCGGCATTTTTCACATCATCACCATTTCCGGCGTTCAGATGACGCTCGTCGCCGGCATCTTTTTCGTCGGCTTTCGCCGTCTTCTGGCGATGTCGCAGACCCTCGCGCTCAATTATCCGATCAAGAAATGGGCGGCTGCGCTCGCGATACTGGGGGCCGTTCTTTACGACATCGGCACGGGCTCGCGCGTCGGCACCGAGCGCGCTCTCGTGATGACGCTGATCATGCTTGTCGCGGTTCTGTTCGATCGGCCGTCGCTGTCGATGCGCAATCTGGCGCTTGCCGCGCTCATCATCGTCGCCTTCGAGCCGGAGGCGCTGCTCGGCGCGAGTTTTCAGCTCTCCTTCGCCGCGGTGGCGGCGTTGATCGCCGTCTATGAGTGGCGCGGCGAATATCTCGCCAAGCGCCGGATCGACGATCGCGCGCCGCAGGGGCGATGGGGCGCGATTCGCGAATCCGTCGCCGAGCGCCTGCTGCATGGACCGGGCGCGGCGATTTTCGCGACTCTCTGCGCGACCTCGGCGACCGCTTCATTCATGGCGAATGATTTTCACGAACTCAGCCCCTATGTGCTGATCGGCAATCCGCTGACGCTCGCGATCATCGAATTCTTCGCGGTTCCCTGCGCGCTCCTTGGCGCCGCGCTTTATCCGCTGGGTCTCGACGGATTCGTCTGGCGCTATCTCAAAATGGGCATAGACCTCGTGACCTATCTCGCCGGGCTGATCGCCAGCGCGCCGGGCGCGAGCCTGCCGGTCAAAGCCTTCGCGCCCTGGGCGATCGTTTTTCTCGCGCTCGCGGTGTTGTCGCTCGTCTTGTGGCGAACATGGACGTGGCGCGCGCTCGCGATTCCTCTCGCTTTCATTGGGTTGATGGGCGCGACGGGCGGCGCGCCCTTTGATCTCGCCGTGCCGGCGACCGGAGAATCGGCGGCGCTGCGTTTGCCGTCAGGCCAGCTTGCGCTCATCGGGCGGAAGCCGAACGCGTTCGCCGCCGAACAATGGCTGCGCGCGGACGGCGACGCGCGCCCGTCCGCGGACGCGACGAGCGGCGTCGCCTGCGATGATTTGGGCTGCGTCGCGAAAGCGATCGACGGCCGCTTTGTCGCGCTCGTCGCCGAGCGCGGCGCCCTCTTTGAGGATTGCGGGCGCGCCGCTGTCGTCATTACGCCGCTCTATGCGCCGGCGGGTTGCGCGGCGGCGATCGTGATCGATCGCCGCAAGCTGAGCGAAACGGGCGCCGTGGCGTTGAGGTTTAAGCCGGATGGAGTCGAATGGACGACCGCCCGCGCGATCGACGAGGATCGGCCGTGGTCGCCCGCGCCGCGCGAGCGCCGCAAGCCGACGTTCGCGGCGTCGCTGAGCGATGAAGAGCGCAGCGAGGAAGACGCGCGGGCGATGGAGCCGCTGGAATAGAGACGCGCTCTACGCATTCTCCGTCCGTCATTCCCGGCAGGCCGATGGCCTGACCGGGAATCCAGGGGCAAAGTCATGAATGGTGAAGATGTCCTGGATTCCGATCGCGCGCGTTGCGCGCGTCGGGAATGACGGCCTTCGCCAAAAACGCGCGAAACTAATACTTCCGCAGCAGGCTGACGAGCTTGCCTTGAATCCGAACGCGGTCGGGGCCGAAAATTCGCGTCTCATAGGCGGGGTTCGCCGCCTCCAGCGCGATCGAGGCGCCGCGCTTGCGCAGGCGTTTCAGCGTCGCTTCCTCATCGTCGATCAGCGCCACCACGATATCGCCGGTGTCGGCGTTGTCCTGCTTCTTGATGACGACCGTGTCGCCGTCGAGGATGCCCGCTTCGATCATCGAATCGCCGCGCACTTCGAGCGCGAAATGCTCGCCGCTCATCAGCAGGTCGGGCGGCAGATTGATCGTATGGCTGCGGTTCTGAATAGCGGAGATCGGCGTGCCGGCGGCGATGCGGCCCATCACCGGGATCGCGACCTGCTGATCGCTCTCGTCCTCGAAACGCTCGTTGAGCGGACGCACGCGGCCCAGATTCCCCTCGATGACCGAGGGCGCGAATTTGCCGCCGCGCCCGCCGGCGCTCCGCGGCGTGGCCGATTCGGGCAGGCGCAGCACTTCGAGCGCGCGGGCGCGATTGGGCAGCCGGCGGATGAAGCCGCGCTCCTCAAGCGCGAGAATGAGCCGATGAATGCCGGACTTCGAGCGCAAATCGAGCGCGTCCTTCATCTCGTCGAAGGAGGGCGGCACGCCGGATTCCTTCAGGCGCTCATGGATGAAGCGCAACAGGTCGCTTTGCTTCTTGGTCAACATCGCCGCACCGCCTTGCCAGCCTAATCGCCGATTTTCGCTGAGCCGCAGTTTTTGGCTCGATAACATAAACAAATCATGAACGAACGATATACGTTCTCTCTGCGTTCCGCAAGTGTTATAAATGTTGCGCTGAAATCCAAGCAGTGGTAGTCGGCGGACATGTCCATGGAAGCAAATAGCGACCGACCGCGAACACGTCCCGGCAACGGGGCGTGGGGGAGTCCGGCTGTCCGTTCCGCACTTGGAATGCCTGAAATCTCCGGTTCGAATCCGACTTCCGATATCAATCGACAGCAACGCTAAACGATCCGAGATCGTTTAGCGGTAGGACGGCGCGCTCTGGACGCGCAAACCCTGGTTCGAATCCAGGTCTCGGAACCATCACTCCCGCTTGGTGCAACGGTAGCACGCGAGGTTTTGGTCCTTGAGATCGCGGTTCGAATCCGTGAGCGGGAGCCATTTATCTTCCAATAAGCCGCGATCATCTAGATCGCGCGCTCGCGCGCCGCGATGACGTCGCTGTCGTCGACAGGGGATCATCGCACCCTATGTTCGCGCTTTGGTTAAGCGATCATGGCCGACCGCAGCGGCGATCTATGTTCGCTCGGCGTCGCGCGTGCTAGACGGTCCGACCCTTAAGAAATCGAGGAATTCGCGGCGCTCATGTCACAGGTCGTCACCCGCTTCGCTCCGTCGCCCACCGGCTTTCTGCATATCGGCGGCGCGCGCACGGCGCTGTTCAACTGGCTCTACGCCAAAAAGCACGGCGGACGGATGATGCTGCGCATCGAAGACACCGACCGCGAGCGCTCCACGAAGGCGGCGATCGAGGCCATCATCGACGGGCTCAAATGGCTCGGCCTCGATTGGGACGGCGACATCGTCTACCAGTCCTCGCGCGCCGCGCGCCATGCGGAAATCGCGCAGGCGCTGCTGGCGCAGGGCAGGGCCTATCGCTGCTACGCCACGGCGCAGGAACTCGAGGAGATGCGCGAGAAGGCCAAGGCGGAAAAGCGTCCCTGGCGTTACGACGGCCGCTGGCGCGACCGCGACCCATCCGAGGCGCCCGCCGGCGCGCCCTATGCCGTGCGCATCAAGGCGCCCCAGGAGGGCGAGACGATCGTCGACGACGTCGTGCAGGGGCGCGTCGTCTTCCAGAACAAGGACCTCGACGATTTCATTCTGCTGCGCTCCGATGGCGCGCCGACCTACATGCTGGCGGTCGTCGTCGACGATCACGACATGGGCGTCACTCAGATCATTCGCGGCGACGACCATCTCACCAATGCGGCGCGGCAGACGCATATCTATGAAGCGATGGGCTGGACGGCGCCGGTCTTCGCCCATATTCCGCTGATCCACGGGCCGGACGGCGCCAAGCTTTCAAAACGCCACGGCGCGCTCGGCGTCGACGCCTATCGCGCCATGGGCTATCTGCCGGCGGCGCTGCGCAACTATCTCGTGCGCCTTGGCTGGTCGCAGGGCGACAAGGAGTTTTTCACGACGCGGGAGATGATCGACTCCTTCGATCTTGCGCAGGTGCATCGCTCTCCGGCGCGCTTCGATTTCGCCAAGCTCGAAAATATGAACGGCCATTATCTGCGCGACAGCGATGACGACGAATTGTTCGATTTGCTCGTCGCGACGCTGCCCTATCTCGACGGCGGCGACGCGATCGCGCGGCAGCTCGACGACAGGAAGCGCGCGCAGTTGCGCGCCGCGCTGCCGGGCCTCAAGGCGCGCGCCAAAACCTTGAACGAACTTCTCGAGGGCGCCGGCTTTCTCTTCGCGCATCGGCCGCTGCCGCTCGACGCCAAGGCCGCGCAGCTGCTCTCGACGCAGGCGCGTGCGCGACTTGCGACGCTTGCCGACAAGCTGGCGCCCCTGCCAGACTGGACGGCCGCAACCACCGAAGGCGTCGTGCGCGATCTCGCGACAGCGCTCGGCGTCAAGCTCGGCGATCTCGCCCAGCCATTGCGCGCTGCGCTTACAGGACGCTCGACGTCGCCGGGGATTTTCGAGGTGCTCGAAATCCTCGGGCGCGAGGAAAGTCTGGCGAGAATTTCCGACCAGGCCGCCATCGGGTAGCGTTTAAACCGACATCGCTGACGAGAATTGTGGCGCCGCGCCGATTTGCGCGCCATCGGAAGATAAGCCTGCGACGCGCGACGCGCGCGAAGCTTTGGCGCGCTTGACAGGCCTTCCGGTTGCTATAGCTTTTTGCGCTGCACAAATGATCCGAATGCGCATCGGCGTGCGAGGGAAGCGACGACATCGCGAATGCGACGCATTTCATGCATATCGTTCGCCGGGCGTCGCGCCGCGAACCGGCTCGTCGCGGGGCGGGGCGTTTGAGAGGGAGCGGGCATGCCGGAGAAGAACGGTATCTTTACGATCGGCGACACATCGGTTGACTTGCCGGTAAAGGACGGAACGCTGGGGCCATCGGTTGCGGATATCCGCAATCTTTACGCCGAGACCGGCATGTTCACCTTCGATCCCGGCTTCACGTCGACCGCGTCATGTGAATCGAAAATCACCTTCATTGATGGCGAAGACGGCATTCTGCTTTATCGTGGCTATCCGATCGAACAGCTTGCCGAACATGGCGACTTTCTCGAAACCTGCTACCTGCTGCTCTATGGCGAATTGCCGTCGGCCGCCGAAAAGGCGAATTTCGACTATCGGATCACGCGCCACACGATGGTGCATGAGCAGATGGCCCGCTTCTTCCAGGGGTTCCGCCGCGACGCGCATCCGATGGCGGTGATGGTCGCCTCGGTCGGCGCGCTTTCGGCCTTCTATCACGACTCCACCAATATCGCCGATCCGACCCAGCGCATGGTGGCGTCGACGCGCATGATCGCGAAAATCCCGACGCTCGCGGCGATGGCCTATAAATATTCGATCGGCCAGCCTTTCGTTTATCCCAAGAATGATCTCGACTACACGTCGAACTTCCTGCGCATGTGCTTCGCCGTTCCCTGCGAGGAATATAAGGTCAACCCCGTGCTGTCGCGCGCGCTCGACCGGATTTTCATCCTGCACGCCGACCATGAACAGAACGCCTCGACCTCTACCGTTCGACTGTCCGGCTCCTCGGGCGCCAATCCCTTCGCCTGCATCGCGGCCGGCATCGCCTCGCTGTGGGGGCCGGCGCATGGCGGCGCCAATGAAGCGGTGCTGAAAATGCTCGCCGAAATCGGCACGCCGGACCGCATCCCTCAGTTCATCGCCCGCGCCAAGGACAAGAACGATCCGTTTCGCCTGATGGGCTTCGGCCATCGCGTTTACAAGAATTACGATCCGCGCGCGAAAATCATGCAGCGCACGACGCGGGAAGTGTTGAACGAACTTGGCGTCAAGGACGATCTGCTCGACGTCGCGCTGGAGCTCGAGCGTATCGCGCTGCACGACGAGTATTTCATCGAGAAGAAGCTCTATCCCAACATCGACTTCTATTCCGGCATCACGATCAAGGCGATGAACTTCCCGACGGCGATGTTCACCGTGCTGTTCGCTGTCGCGCGCACGGTCGGCTGGATCGCGCAGTGGAAGGAAATGATCGAGGATCAGGGCTCGCGCATCGGCCGTCCGCGCCAGCTCTATACGGGCGAGAAGCAGCGCGATTACATCCCCATGTCGAAGCGGTGACGATCGATCCGGCGCGCCTTGAGAAATTCCCTCAGTCCCTTCTCGCCGCGCGGCGTCGTCCAATAATGATTGAGGGCGAAAAGCGGCCGCAGGAGCGGCGCAATAAAACGCATGCCCGGTCGGTCGATTTTCACCTCGAACAGAAGCGCGACATGCACATCGTCGCCGCGCTGCGTTAGCGTCGCGCGCCAGGCGCCGTCGAGATCGCCGCAGGTGCGCACCGCCACCGCGCGCGGCGGGTCGAGTTCGGTCGCCTCGATGATAAAACTGAGCGTGAAGGGCAGGAAGCCGCGCACCTTGGCCCGCAGCCTCGCGCCGACCTCAGGCCCGTCGCCCGGCGTCAGACGCTCGGCTTCGAGATAGACGCCCTTCCACCATTGCGGCAGGAGTTCGCCGCGCGCCAGCACGTCATAGACGTCTCCAACGCTGGCGCCTGGAATGTGCCAGCTCTCGTCAAATTTGAAAACATGCGCCGACATCGTCGCCCCCAAGTGTGAGACCCAAAGGCATAATGCGTCAAACGACGGTTTGGATGCGCCCTGTTCAATTCCGGCGCCTTTGGATTACATGTGGCGTCCCCCATATCCTTGAGGACGATCGACGGGAGCGCCCTTGTCGCAATTTTCCGAACTGCTGTTCGAAAGCCGCGTCGCCGCCGAAAGCGTCGCCGACTTTCTCGCGGGGGGCCATTTGCGCCTCGGCGTCACCGGCCTGTCGCGCTCCGGCAAGACTGTCTTCATCACCGCGCTTGTGCATCATCTGACGCGCGCGCTCGCGGCGCGCGGCGACAAGGGCGTCGACGGCAAGACTCAGCTTCCGGTGTTTCGACCCTTCGCCGAAGGCCGCATCGTTTCGGCGCATCTCGACCCCCAGCCGGATTACAGCGTGCCGCGCTTCGCTTACGAAGAACATCTCGCGGCGCTCGCCGGCGCGGATCGGCGTTGGCCGCAGTCGACGCGCCGCATTTCCGAATTGCGGGTCACGCTCGAATTTCGCTCGAAAGGGTGGTCGCTGCGCAAGGGCTTTAGCAAGGGGCCGGCGCGACTCGATATCGATATTGTCGACTACCCCGGCGAATGGCTGCTCGACCTGCCGCTCCTTGGCAAATCCTATGCGCAGTGGTCCAGGGAGGCGCTTGAGGCGGCGAGCGTTTCGGCGCGCGCCGAGATCGCGAGCGAGTGGCGCGGCGTGACGGCGCAGACCGACTTCAAGGCGCGCTACGACGAGGAAACCGCGCAGAAGCTGGCGCGGACCTTCACCCAATATCTGCGTCTCGCCCGCTCCGACCGCTTCGCGCTGTCGAGCCTGCCGCCGGGACGATTTCTGATGCCCGGCGATCTTGAAGGCTCGCCGGCGCTCACCTTTGCGCCGCTGCCCGTCGCGGAAAGCGAGGAGCTTCCCTATCGCAGCCTCGGGCGCGAAATGGAGCGGCGATACGAAGCCTACAAGTCGCGGATCGTGCGGCCGTTCTTTCGGGATCATTTCGCGCGGCTCGATCGTCAGATCGTTCTCGTCGACGCGCTTGCGGCGCTGAATTCCGGTCCCGAGGCGGTGCGCGATCTCGAAACCGCGCTGACCGGCGTCCTCATGGCGTTTCGCGCCGGACGCGCCAATCTGTTCTCGACGATCTTTCGGCCGAAAATCGACCGCATTCTCTTCGCCGCGACAAAGGCCGACCATCTGCATCACACGAGCCACGACCGCCTCGAGGCGATCCTGCGTCATCTGACCGCCCGCGCCATCGAACGCGCCGAGGGAGTCGGCGCCAAGATCGACGTGATTGCGCTTGCCGCCGTGCGCGCGACGCGCGAAGCGATGGTTCGGCATGAGGGCGAAAGGCTATCCGCCATCGTCGGCGTCCCGGCGGCGGGCGAATACATTGGCGACGAAGTGTTTGACGGCGTCGCCGAAGGCGCGATTTTTCCTGGCGAGCTGCCGGCCGATCCGCGCGACGTGTTTCGCGGCGAAGCGCTGGCCGTTTCCGACGAAGAGGCCGAATTCCGCTTTCTCAAATTCAGGCCGCCGGTCGCGGCGCTTGGCGCCGACCGGAAGCCCCTGCCTTTGCCGCATATCAGGCTTGATCGGGCGATGGAGTTCCTGTTTGGCGACCGATTGAGCTGAGTCGCGCTGTCGCCGCCGAAGTCCGCGCTACCTATTGACGGCAAGCCGTTCAACAGGAATTGCGGGAGCTTCATATGGAAGGCCATGTCTATAAAATCGTCGAACTCGTCGGCGCGTCGCCCGACAGCGTCGAGGACGCAGTCGCCGCGGCGCTGAAGCGCGCCGGCGAAACCCTGCGTCACCTGCGATGGTTCGAAGTCGTGCAGATCCGCGGCAACATCAACAAGGGCGTGGTCGCCGATTATCAGGTGGTGCTGAAGGTCGGCTTTACCCTCGATCGCGACGATGAAGGAATGAAGTGAGGCGACGTTTCTTGCTCCACCCTCCCCCTGAGGGGGAGGGTCGGCGCGACGCGCCGGGGTGGGGTGGAGCAACGACGCAAATCATTGTCGTTAGTCGCGCGTTCCGCGCCCGAGGGATTCATCCGCGCTGTCACCCCTCCCCGCATTGCTTCGCAATGCGACCCTCCCCCTTGAGGGGAGGGTGGGATTGCTCAGCGTCAATACTCCCGCCGCCTTTCGGCGCGGGTTGGAGAAGGGCGGTCCGGGACGCCTCGGCCCCGTTACTCGGCCGAGTGCGTGAAGAGCGAATTGCGGTCGGGGCGATTGAGACAATCCCGGACACGGTCTTTCTCCACGACGCACCTTTTCCGACAGCCGCTACGTCCCCGGATGGCGGACGCCGTTTTGCCGGACACGGCGCCAGACGGCGCCGCTTCTTTCCCATGCCGCTCGCGCGACATGGGCGCGTCGCAAGAGCCTCATATGCGCCGCCTTGCGCCGCGGGACGTTTCCCTTTTCGGTAGTCGTTCCCAGCGTGCGGCCCTGACTTCTCCGACCCAGCCTTTTCGCGCGCGAGGTTTCCCTCACGCGCCCGCCACGCATCTGGCGGCGGCCCGGCCAGCGGCGCGAGACCCGACGCAAGGTCGCGGATCGCCGCCTTGCGCTTAACCGTCCCCGCCCGCGCCGCCGATCCGTGACGACGCCCCTTTCAGTTGGCGAGGCGGGCTGCAGTATGGGGAAGGTTTTGGGAGTGGGGATAAGTTTTCTTGATTAGGCGCATCCTCTCCACGTCATGCCCGCGCTTGTCGCGGGCTTCCACGCGGCGCCGTAACGCGCGTCTTGCAAGCATTGCGAAACAGCCCGGCGTAGATGGCCGGGACATAGGCAAGCGAAGCGACGCCGTGTTTGGCGGCCTTGTCCGGCCATAATCTCGCGGCTACGATCGCCGTCTCGAAAGGCGCATGAAGGAGGTCGCAGCCGACCTCGCCTTCGAGGAGGCGGCGAGGCTGTACGATGTATTCAGCGCCTGCAGCGCGCGGAACTTCTCGCCGAGGCGCGACCGATTCTGCATCTCTCCTTCTCCCGCGAAGCGGGGAGTTGGGGAAGGGGTTTCCCGACACGCGTGCGAAAGCCGACCGGTGCCGACAAGGGTCCGCATAATTTGGACGGCAGCGAAGCGCGGCCTTTGGGGCGCGCGCCGCTCCCCGCGTCCGGGTGGGGCGCTCGTGCGCACGGTGAAGGGCAAGCCGAAGTGAGAAAATTGATCTACCGCTAATTGGACATCCCAATCGACGGACTTTCAAAATTGGTGCAGAAGCTCAAAATCAACGTGAACATCGATAATATTGCGGAGCTTGCGCACATAGGCGTTCGTCGCGCAGCAGTCTTTATGGGTTTAGGTTTGAACGCTGCTAAGCGCGGTGATTTTAATGACTACGAGTTGCATAAGTTACCAATTGTACCCGGGCAAACCGGTATGCCGATCGACTTCCTCCCCTCGAACTTGCCAGAAGAGGCCGTTCGGGACTTCAAGGAACATTTTGCTACGTGGATTATTGGATGTGGATTACGCGAGTTACTCGAACATTACGCGTTGTTTCTCGATCGCGTTCACGAGAGCTGTCTTATTGTTGCGTGCAAAAATAAAAGTCTCGAGATTAAAAACCCTCAAAAGGCTCAAAAGGAATTTGAGAAAAATCTAGGCATCCCCGGCAAACTCGACACGCTTCTAAAGCGATTCAGAATCGCACCAGACGACGCAGACAGCATCAAAAGCTTGTACTCAGCGCGCAACGCGCTGACTCACGATTTGGGGATAATCAAACCCGAGCGATGCTGGCCTGGGAATTTATTTCATATCACTTGGAAGACTTTTGATATTTTTGCTCAAGGGGAAGAAACGGGAACCATCCATACGATTCCTAAGCTTATTGGACAGAAAACCTTGGAGCCGATGGTTATTTGTGGCAAGGCGATGATGCGCGAGCGAGTATTCTCCATTGGTTCGAATATGGCATTCTCGCAGCAGGACCTTTGGGAGATCTGTTTGTTTTTTAGTTTGTTCGTGATCCCTTCCACTAGGAATGGGTTCGTAGAGTTCTTGAAGGCAGAGGACGTCCCTATAAATATCATTGATCCTCGTGTGGAGGCATGATCCCGCTCGGCGAAACGAGTTAGAGGCATGATTTCACCAACAAATTGTTATTGAGACGAAAAACGGAACTGTGATGAGGAAGTTACGAAAATCTCGCACTCAAATCTTGCGCCGACGCAGGGAAAAAAAGCTTGAGAGTTTTCAGGCGAAGGGCTCGCTCAAGGCGCTTCTCGGCGCCGCGCCGCTCAAAGGCGTTGACGTCGATCGCCAGCGCGATCTCGGCCGCGTAATCGAATTGTGAGAGCTTGGGCCGACCCCAACTCCCCGGTTCACAAATCGTTCGTCATCGATTAGGGTCCGCGCCCAAGTCCGCTTCCCGGCCGGGGAGCGGGTTTTTCGCATTTTTCGCGCTAACTAAGCCGCGCGGCCAAGTCGCGGCGGAAAGCGCCTTGCAAGGAACCACATGGCCAAGGAAGAACTGCTCGAATTCCCCGGTGTCGTCACCGAACTGCTGCCGAGCGCGATGTTTCGCGTCAAGCTCGAAAACGACCATGAAATCATCGCCCACACCGCCGGCAAGATGCGCAAGAACCGCATCCGCGTGCTGACTGGCGACAAGGTGCTCGTCGAAATGACCCCCTATGATTTGACCAAAGGCCGTATAACATATCGATTCAGGTAATTTCCTTCTGACGGAGCGACCGTCTTGACAGCCCATCCTTCAATCGCACGTCCCAAGCTCATTCTCGCCACCGCCTCGCCGCGCCGTCTGGCGCTGCTGCAGCAGGCGGGGCTCGACGCTGACGCGCTGCTGCCCGCCGACATCGACGAGACGCCGCACCGTGGAGAATCGCCGCGCGCCTATGCGATCCGAATCGCCAGCGAGAAGGCCGCCGCCGCCGCCAAGCTCAGGGCGACGCGGCCCGAGCTGAAAGATTCATTCCTCATCGCCGCCGACACGGTCGTCGCCGTCGGCCGGCGCATCCTGCCCAAGGCCGAGACGCGGGAGGAGGCCGAGGAGTGCCTGCAGCTGCTGTCTGGACGCCAACACCGGGTCTATTCGGCGGTGAGCCTGATCACCCCGCGCGGCTACGAGCGCAAGCGGCTTGCCGAGGCGCGGCTGCGTTTCAAGCGTCTCGGCTCCACCGAGATCGAAGCCTATCTTTCGACCGGCGAATGGCGCGGCAAGGCCGGCGCTTATGCGATCCAGGGGCGCGCCGGCGTGTTTTTGGTGAAAATCGTCGGGTCGTATACGGCGGTCGTCGGCCTGCCGCTCCACGAGACCCTGTCGCTGCTGGCGGGGGAGGGATATCCCGTGCTCGCGCCGTGGTTTGCGATGGCGTAAGCCTCAAGCCCCGACATAGCGCCGCGAGAATCGCGCCCCCAGCCGGGTGAGAATTTCATAGCCGATCGTCCCGGCGCGCGACGCCGCTTCCTCGACGCAGATGTCGTCGCCGATGAGTTCGACCCATTCGCCGCGCCGCGCGGCGTCTTGCGGCGCCTTTGAGACGTCGAGCACGACATAATCCATCGAGACGCGGCCGATGAAGGGGCAGCGGACGCCCCCGACCAGCGCTTCGCCCGCCGGCTTGCCGTCGCTGCCGGTGGCGCCGACCGGCACGCCGTCCGCATAGCCGACGCCGATCGTGGCGATGCGCGTGCGCTTTTGCGCCGCCCAGACCGCGTCATAGCCGACGCTGATCCCCGGCTCGATGTCGCGCACCGAGAGGATGCGCGCCGTCAGCCGGGCGACCGGACGCACCGGACATTCGGCATAGGGCGTCGGATTGCCGCCATAGAGCGCGTAGCCGGGCCGAATGAGATCGAAATGCGGGCGCTGCGGCAGGAAGACGGCCGACGAATTCGACATTGACGCCGGAATGTCGGCGAATCGGGCGCGGGCGTCGAGGAAGTCCTCGATCTGCCGTGCGTTGCGCGCCGCGTCGCGCATCTGCGAACTGACGAAATGGCTCATCACCAGGGTCGGCGTGAGCTTCCGCGCGCGCTCGGCCGCCTCGGCCGCCTCGTCGATCGGAACGCCGAAGCGATTCATGCCCGTGTCGAAATGAATGGCGGCTCGGGGTTTGTGGCTGGTCGCCGCCCATTCCTCGATCTCGCCGAGCGAGCCCAGGGCGGGAATGAGATCGGCGGCCACGAGGCGTCGCGCCGCGCCGGGCACGAGGCCGTCCAGCACATAGATCGTCGTGTCGGGCGCAACCGCCCGCGCCGCTTCGCCTTCCACCACATTGGCGACGAAAAAAGTTCGGCAGCCGGCCGAGCGTAGCGCTCGCATGACCGGCGCGAGCCCCAGCCCATAGGCGTCGGCCTTCACCACCGCGCCGCATTCCGCGCCGCAAGCGAGCCGGGCCATCGTCCGCCAATTGTCGGCGAGGGCGGCGAGGTCGACGGTCAGAACGCCGGTTTCCGCCGGGTCCGAGGGCTCGGTCCGGGGCCGCAGTCGCGCAGCGGGTTCGATGATTCCCATCTCGACGCCATTTTAGGCCGCAAAAGGCGGCGTCCAGATGGCGGCGGCGCTTTGCCCTCAAATTTGCAGCAGGCGCTCGAATTTGGCCCGCACGTCAGGAGGAAAGCGCCGCGCGCGGCCGGCTTCGACGCAGACGACCGTGACTTTGGCGCTCACCAGCAGCTCCTCCTGCCGCAAAACCCGCTGTTCGAGCGACAGCGAAGCGCCGCCGAGGCGGAGAGCCTCGGTCTCCACGGTCAGTTCGTCGTCCATCGTCGCCGGCCTGCGAAAGTCGATGTCCATCGACCGGACGACGAAGAAAATCGGCGCGCCGGCCGCGCCGTCGAGCAGCGCCCGCTGATCGAGGCCGAGCGCGCGCAGCATTTCCGTGCGCGCCCGCTCCATGAAGCGAAGATAGGAGGCGTGATAGACGAGGCCCGAAAAATCAGTGTCCTCATAATAGACGCGGATGGTAGTCCGGTGCGGAATGGAAACATTCGTCATCAGGGCTCGATAAGGCTGCTCACGGCGCCGCGCTTGGCGATCGCCCGCTTTTCTATGGGATTTAGCGAGGAGAGGCTACGGATCGCCGTCAGTCCTTGATCCCAGGCACGAAAGTCGCATCATGGGGCTACGACGCGCCATCGACGAGAAAGCGAGAGGCGCCGGCAAGACGATGAAACAAACAATATCGGAGGAGCTCCCACATGTCTTTCCAGATTGGCGACACCGCGCCGGATTTTGAAGCCGACACCACGCAGGGACCGATCAAATTCCACGATTGGATCGGCGATTCCTGGTGCATTCTGTTCTCGCACCCCAAGGACTTCACGCCGGTCTGCACGACCGAACTCGGCTATATGGCCAAGCTCGAACCGGAATTTAAGCGGCGCAACGTCAAGGTCATCGGCCTCAGCGTCGACCCGGTCGACAATCACGCGAAATGGGCGGTCGATATTGCCGAAACGCAGGGCGCGACCCCGCATTATCCCATGATCGGCGACACCAATCTCAGCATATCAAAGCTTTACGGCATGCTGCCGGCGGCCGCCTCGGGCGACGCGAGCAACAGGACGCCGGCGGATAATCAGACGGTGCGCAACGTCTTCGTCATCGGGCCCGACAAGAAGATCAAGCTCATCATCGTCTATCCGATGACCACGGGCCGCAACTTCGACGAAGTGCTCCGCGTCATCGACTCGCTGCAACTGACCGCCAAACACAGAGTGGCGACGCCGGTGAACTGGCGGCCGGGCGACGACGTGATCATCGCCGGTTCGGTCTCCGACGAAGACGCGAAGAAAATCTACCCGGACGGCTGGAACGCCCCGCGGCCCTATCTTCGCATCGTGCCCCAGCCGAAGTGATCCTGGCGAGGACGCTCGCTGATTATCGCGAGTCACTCCTCGCCTTCTTCAAACAAGCCGAACTGCCCTTGAGGCCGCGCCGGCTCAGCGAGGCCGAGGTGGCGGAAGGCGTGCGGCGTCAGTAGACGCCCGCGCGGCGTGCGTTGCAGAAATCCCTGCTGCAACAGAAACGGCTCGATAATGTCCTCGATCGCGTCGCGCGGCTCGGAGAGCGCCGCGGCGATCGTCTCGATGCCGACCGGCCCGCCGCCGAAATTGACGGCGACGAGAGTGAGGTAACGCCGGTCCATGATGTCGAGACCGATCGTATCGACCTCCAGCAGCGACAGCGCGCGGTCGGCGAGTTTGCGCGTGATCGCGCTGGCGCCGTCAACGATGGCGAAGTCGCGCACGCGCCGCAGCAGACGCCCGGCGATGCGCGGCGTGCCGCGCGAGCGCCGGGCGATTTCCGTCGCTCCGGCGTCCTCCATGCCGACGCCGAGCACGCGCGCGCCGCGCTTGACGATCAGCTCCAGTTCTTCCGGCGTATAGAAATTGAGCCGTATCGGAATGCCGAAGCGGTCGCGCAGCGGCGTCGTCAGGAGGCCGGCGCGCGTCGTCGCGCCGACCAGGGTGAATTTCGCAAGGTCGATCTTCACCGAGCGCGCCGCTGGCCCCTCTCCGATAATGAGGTCGAGCTGGAAATCCTCCATCGCCGGATAAAGGATTTCCTCCACCGCAGGATTGAGCCGGTGGATTTCGTCGATGAACAGCACGTCGCGCGGTTCGAGATTGGTGAGCTGCGCCGCAAGGTCGCCGGCCTTGGCGATGACCGGGCCTGAGGTCGAACGGAAATTGACGCCAAGCTCGCGCGCGACGATCTGGGCCAGCGTGGTCTTGCCAAGCCCCGGCGGGCCGACGAGCAGCACATGGTCGAGCGCCTCGCCGCGCGTCTTCGCCGCCCCGATGAACACCTTGAGGTTGGCGCGCGCCGCCTCCTGGCCGGTGAAATCGGCAAGCGACAGCGGACGAAGAGACGCGTCGGCGTCGTCGTCGCGCCGCTCGGGGCTTAAAAGGCGCGCGGGCGTGGTCAAATTGGCGGCTCCCATGCGCTGGCGCAGGCGCTATGCTAAGATGCGGCAAACGGAGCCGCGCCGTGAATCGTCCGTCCTCGCAATATGAGTATATGTCCCTCGACGATTTCGAGGAACTTCTCCCCGACAAGCCCGCCGACGAGAAATGGGAGCTGATCGGCGGCCGCGTCGTGCGCATGATGGTTGGGGCAAGATGGGAGCACAACTACATCATCCAGAATTTGGCGAACGGCATCCGCGAGCGCTTGCGTGCGTCGGGTTCGCCCTGCCGGACCTTGGTTGAGTCGTTTCGGTTGCGTAGCCGCCCGACAGAGTCTTCAACGCTGCCGGACGTGATCGTCCATTGTAGCGCGCTTGAGCCAGGAGCCGCGTATCTGTCCGATCCGACGGTGCTCATCGAAGTGATGTCGGAAGGGAGCAAAGCGCGAGACCGATTCGAGAAATGGGCGGTCTATCAACTGCTGCCGAGCCTGAAGCATTATGTGCTGGTTGAGCGCGATCGCGCCCATATCGAGACTTTCGACCGTGTCGCAGATGAGTGGGGGGGCGTGCGGATCTTTGATGGGCTCGCCGCGACATTGGAATTGCCAGCGATCGGGGTTGGCGTTCCGCTCGCCGAGATTTATCGCGACGTGATCGCCGAGTAGTCGCCGCGCGCTCAGCGCGCGAGTTCGCGCAGCCCTTGCCGAATCAGCGCGCCGGCCTCGGCGGCTTCGCCGAGCTGCTTTAAACTCTCGGCGACCGCCGCCGCCGCCTGCGGGCGGCCATAGCCGAGATTGACCAGCGCCGA
The DNA here is from genome assembly GCA_016869555.1 of Alphaproteobacteria bacterium. Lineage (GTDB taxonomy): Bacteria > Pseudomonadota > Alphaproteobacteria > Rhizobiales > Beijerinckiaceae > Methylocystis. The sequence goes on from VGDY01000014.1 coordinate 30,739, forward strand.
AATCGCGTCGCGCGCCGCCGACGGCGCGCCTTCGTTCTCCTCGCCCGAGAGCCGCGCCAGGGCAGGGTCGACGGCGCCGAAAGCCGGCGCCTTGTCCTTCAGCTCGGCGACGATGCGCGCGGCGAGCTTCGGCCCGACGCCCGGCGCGCGGGAGACGCTCGCCTTATCCTGCAGGGCGATCGCCGAGGCGAGATCATTCGCGGAAAGAATCGACAGGATCGCCAGCGCCACTTTGGCGCCGACGCCCTGCACGCTCTGCAACAGCCGGAACCAGTCGCGCTCCGCCTCGCTCGTAAAGCCGAAAAGGCGAATCGAATCCTCGCGCACCTGCGTCTCGATCGCGAGCGCGGCGGCTTCCCCCGCGCGCGGCAGTTTTTGCAGCGTGCGCGTCGAGCAATGTACGACATAGCCGACGCCGTTCACGTCGAGGATGACGAAGTCCTCGCCGTAGCTGTCGATAAGGCCCTTGAGCTTGCCGATCATGGCGCGCAGCGCGCGAAGACCGCGCTCCTGGTTCCGTCGGCCCAGAGAATCTGCAGGCCGGCGGCGTCGACGAAAAGGGTGAAGGCTTCCTTGCGAGGCTTGGCCGATTCTTCGCCGACGCAGGATTTGGCGCTCGCCTTGTAGACGGCGCGGCCGCCCTTGTTTTCGGTCTGGTCGTAGTCGACGCCCTTACAGCTGAAGGTCGGCAGAATCGCCTCGCTTTCAGTCAGCGTGACGAAATAATCCTTCGCCTTGCAGCCGGCGCCGTCGAGCGCATAGCGCCCGGCCGGCGAATCCTTGCCGACCGAGGCGGCGAGGGCTGGCGCCGACGCCAAAGCGAAAAAGCAGAAGAGATGGCCTCTCATCCAATCTTCTCCTTGAGCGTCCGCATGCCGCGGTGTTGCGCGTGGCAGATGGCGACCGCCAGCGCGTCGGCGGCGTCGGCGCTGGTCGCGGCGCTCAAAGGCAACAGCACGCGCACCATCATCTGCACCTGCGCCTTGTCGGCATGGCCGGCGCCGACCACGGTTTTCTTGACGAGATTCGCGGCATATTCGGCGATCACGAGGCCGGCGAGGGCAGGGGCGGTGAGCGCGACGCCGCGCGCCTGTCCGAGTTTGAGCGCCGACTGCGGATCGCGATTGACGAAGGTCTCTTCGATCGCCGCTTCCTGCGGCGCATGGTCGGCGATGACGCCCATCAACCCGTCGTGCAATTGCCGCAGCCGCTCGCCCATGTTGAGGCTCGCGTCCGAGCGCACCCGCCCGCAGGCGATGAAGGACAGCCGCGAACCCTGCGCCGCGATGACTCCCCAGCCGGTGTTGCGCAGGCCGGGATCGATGCCGAGGATGCGAATCGGGGCAGGGATCATGGGGCCAGCGTAGGCGGAAAGGGGCGCTTGGGCGAGCCTCAGGGCGGTCGCGTCTCCGGCGGCTCGCGCGTCTTGCCATCCAGCAGACAGCTGACCGTTACGTCGCCCATGACATTGATGGCCGTCCGGCAGCGGTCCAGGAACCAGTCGACGGTGAAAAGCATGGCGATATAGTCGGTGGGCAGCGCCACCGCCTTGAACACCATGGTCATCGTCACCAAACCCGCTTCCGGAATGCCGGCCGCGCCGACGGATGCGATGACCGACGTCACCACGACGATGAACTGCTGCCCGAGCGTCAAATGCATGCCGAGCAGTTGCGCGACGAACAGGGCCGACATGGCTTCATAAAGCGCCGTGCCGTCATTATTGAAATTTGCGCCCACGAGCGCGCCCATGCTGGCGGACTCTTCGCGCAATCCGACATTTTCGCGCAGCCGCGCATAGGTCACCGGCATGGTGGCGGTGGAGCTGCCGGTCGAAAACGCCATCACCAGCGCATCGCGCACGCCGCGCAGCACATAGAGCGGCGCCGCCCAGGAACCGAGACCTATGCGAATGAGATAGTAGCCGGCTTGCAGCGTCAGCGCCGCGAGCACCGCGACGACGAAGCCGCCGAGCGCGAGAAAATCGCCAAAGCCCTTCACCCCGATGATGCTGGCGACGATGCCGAACACCGCCAACGGCACGAGGTCAATGATCCAGTGCAGGATGGCGATCAGGCTCTCCAGCGCCACGTGAACGAGGTCTTCGACGGTGCGCACCTCGTGATGCCGCAGGCTTCTCATGGCGACGCCGAGCGCCACCGCGATGAAGATGACCCCCATGACCGCGCCATTGTCGGAAAATGGCCCGGCGATGCTCTTGGGGACATTGTCCAGGAAAAGCGCGAGAGGATCAGCGCCGGCGGCGGCTTTGGCGGGCGCATGCGCCGGCGCCGGGCTCGACCAGGAACCGGGCTGAAGCACATTGGCGACAAGGAGGCCGATGCCGATCGCGACCAGCGTGTTCGTCAACAGCAGCGCAACCAGCCGCAGCGCCTTCCGCCCGCCAAGATGGGCGCGCATCAGCGCCTGCACGATCGCCAGCAGGATCAGCGGGGGGGCAAGCGCGCCGAGAAGCCGCAGGACGAGCCTTGCCGGAATTTCGAGCGGCGCCGCCTGGTCGCCAAGCAGGACGCCGATGGCAAGCCCCAGCGCCACGGCCCCCAGAATGCGCAGATAAAGGGGCGTCGCGCGCCACCAACCGAGGGCGCCCGGGCGGCTGGCCGTCCGTTCCGCATCTTGTGAAATCAACTGGACGACCCTTGTTTTGGCGCGGAACAGCGGCTGCGCGTGCGTGGGAAGACAGTATCAGCGCTTTTTCCAGCCCTTTTTTGCCTGCGATCAAGCCTCCGCCTTCGCCACCGCCTCTGCCACCGCGTCAAACGCCAGCATCGTCGACCCATGCCGGGCCTTATAGTCGCGCACCGGCTCCAGCACCGCGAGATCGGCCCATTTGCCGGTCGGCGGCGGTCCGTTCTCCTTGAGCATTCTGCGCAGCGCGTCGCGCGCCTCGCGCAGCTCCTGCGGGGTCGAGCCGACGACATTGCGGGCCATGATCGAGGCCGACGCCTGGCCCAGCGCGCAGGCCTTCAACTCATGGGCGTAATCCGCCACCTTGCCGTCGCGCAGCTTCAGATCGACGGTGATCGTCGAGCCGCAGAGTTTGGAATAGGCGGAGGCGGTCGCGTCCGGCCGCGGCAGCCGGCCAAGCCGCGGAATATTGCCGGCAAGCTCCAGAATGCGTTGATTATATATGTTGTTCAGCATCGCCGCCGGCGCGTTTCAAGCCAAGGCCTTACCATCGCCTCGATAAAACTCTATATAGGATTTTGCGCGTCTTCGCGAAAGCGGCTGGCGCGCCGGGGCCCTCAAAGGCCGCGTTAGTCTCGAATTCTCGCGTGATCTCGAACCATCTGGAGAGGGCGACGATTTGAGGGACCGGGACTTGCACGTTTCGTGCAAGGCTCTAGACAGCCGACGCCCTTTGAAGGCGGGCGGCGATTGTTAGTCGGAGGCGCCACATGGATGACGTGGTTAAGACCTTTCCCCTTTCTTCGTTCGAACCGCCCCTAAAGCTCGAACGTCCCAGCCGCGCGGAGGCCGAGGCCGCCGTGCGCATGCTGCTGCGCTGGGCCGGCGATGATCCCGACCGCGAGGGGCTGCGCGATACGCCGCGCCGGGTGGTCAAAGCCTATGAAGAATTCTTCAGCGGCTATCGGGAGAGCGCCGACGAGGTCCTCTCGAAGGTCTTCGAGGAGGTCGAAGGCTACGACGATCTGGTGCTGGTGCGCGACATACCCTTCACGTCGCATTGCGAACATCACGTCGTGCCCTTTGTCGGCAAGGCGCACATCGCCTATTACCCGAATGGCGGCGTGGTCGGCCTCTCCAAACTCGCCCGGCTGGTCGAGATTTTCGCGCGCCGGCTCCAGACCCAGGAGGCGATGACGGCGCAGATCGCGGCGGCGATCGACGAGGCGCTGGCGCCGCGCGGCGTCGCGGTGATGGTCGAAGCCGAACATATGTGCATGTCGATGCGCGGCGTGATGAAACAGGGATCGTCGACAGTCACCATGCAGTTTTCCGGCGTGTTCCGCGACGATCCGGCTCAGCAGGCGCATTTCTACACGCTGCTGCGCGGCGCGCGCTGATGTCGCGGTCCGACAAAGCGGACGTGGAGGAGGGGGTCGTCTTCGCGCCGAAATTCGACGCGCACGGCCTCATCGTCTGCGTCACCGTAAAAGCCGCGACGCGCGACGTGCTGATGGTCGCCTATATGAATCAACTCGCGCTCGACAAGACAATCGAAACGGGTTTCGCGCATTACTGGTCGCGCTCGCGTGGCGAATTGTGGCGCAAGGGCGGCGCCTCCGGCCAGACCCAGAAGGTTCTGTCACTGCGCGTCGACTGCGATCAGGACGCCTTGCTGCTCGAGGTCGAGGTAGGGGGCGACGGCAAAGCCTGTCACACCGGCAGGAAATCCTGCTTCTACCGGGCGCTCGATGGCGACGGCGGGTTGGTCTTCTCCGCCGACGGCGAATAGGGGCCGCTATCTGGCGGAAAGTTAACCTGGAAGCCATTTTCGCGGCGCAGGCTGTTCTCCAAATATAACTTGCGCCGCTTCGACGCCAAAGGAGATCGCGGAGCAGGAACACAGGCATGTTATCGCTACGCTCAAGCAGCATCCAAGATCATGGCTCCGACGCGGGTAGCGCGATGACGGACGAACCCCAAGCTCCTCCGACCACCGTCGTTCGCAAGGCGGATACAGAGGCGAAGCGGGAGAGACGCGGACAGCCGACCATCGGTTTGGCGCTTGGCGCCGGCGCGGCGCGCGGCTGGTCGCATATCGGCGTGCTGCGCGAACTCGTGGCCCATGGCATCTACCCGGATGTGATCGCGGGCACGTCGATCGGCGCGGTGATCGGCGGATGTTACGCCGCCGGCAAGCTTGACGCGATCGAAGCCTTCGCACGGTCGCTGACCAAGCGGCGCGTCTTCACGCTGATGGATCTCTCATTTTCCGGCGCGAGTCTGATCACCGGCGAAAGGCTGCGGTCCGCGCTGGAAAAAGAGCTCGCAGGCGTCGACATTGAAGAACTGCCGATCCCTTTCGCCGCCGTCGCGACCGAGGTCGGCACCGGACACGAGGTTTGGCTGCAGCACGGTTCGCTGTCGCTCGCGATCCGCGCCTCTTACGCCCTGCCAGGCATCTTTGAGCCGGTGCGAATCAGCGACCGCTGGCTGTTCGACGGCGCGCTGGTCAATCCCGTGCCGGTCACCGTCTGCCGCGCTCTCGGCGCCGAATATGTGATCGCCGTGAACGTCACCGCCGACACCATGTATCGCGCGCGCGTCATACGCGACGATCCGGCGGCGCAAAAGCGCGCGGTGGATGCAGGGCCGTTTGGAGAAAAGGCCGACCTCTCCTTCGCGGATCGCTTCCTGCCGCGCTATTTCGACCGCCAGTCGAGCGACGCGCCGAATGTCGCCACCGCGATGATCGACGCCTTCAACATCATTCAGGACCGAATCCAGCGCTCGCGGCTGGCCGGCGACCCGCCGGACGCGACCATCACCGCGCGCCTGGAAGAAGTCGGCATGTTCGACTTCCACAGGGCGGAGCAGTTGATTCATGTCGGCCGCGAGGCGACGAAGCGAGCGTTGCCGAATATTTTCGCCCACATCCCGTTGCCGAGCGCCGTCAAGTAGAAGCGCGCGTCGCGAATTAAACGCGCCAACTCCGGCCTGTTCGCAGCCATGCGAGCCTCCAGGCTCGCCAACGCTCCCGATTCGGTTAATTGCCGGCGTCGCCTAGATCACGCTGCGTTTAGGCGGAATCGCCTAAACGCAAACGAGGTGATCGATTCCAAAAGTTTAGAACGCGCTCTATGCGAAAAACCGGTTCCCAATTTTTCGCAGCGCGCTCTAGGCCTGGGCGATATATTCGCGCATCGAGCGGTGTTCCTCCTCGATGACGCGTATCCGGTATTTCACCACGTCGCCGATCGAGACGAGGCCGACGAGCCGGCTCTCCCGGACCACGGGAATGTGCCGGCGCCGCTCAAGCGTCATCACGCGCATCATATTTTCTACCGCGTCCTCTTCTCGGGCGGGTTGCGGCGTTTGCTGCATAAAGGATGATATGGGTTGCGTCAGCGCCTCCGGCCCGTCCAGGGCTACCGCCGAAACGATGTCCCGCTCGGCGATGAGACCCGTCAATCGGCCGCTGTGGTCGAGAATGACGATCGCGCCGATCCTGCAGCGCATCATGAGCTGAGCCGCCTCTTGCAGCGTCGTGTCGGCGCTCGCAGTCACCACCTCTCTGCCTTTCTCCGCGAGAATGTTGGCGATCGTCATATGGCCCTCCTCATGGCTCTCGACCGGACTCGGCGCCGGCCGAGGCGTCACTGCGAACTCAAGACTGTCGGCCCACGCGATCAAAGAAGCGGAAAAAGAGCAGGCCGAAAAAAAATCCCCCGACATGCGATTCCCAGGCGATGGCGCTCGACACGCCGGCCGCCTGGGGAAATGCGCCAAGAAGCAAGTTCGCCGCTAACCATGCGATGAGGAAAAACATCGCCTGCCGGTTGAGCGGCAGTTGCGTCAGCGAAGTGGAATTTGGTCCCCCGTCGTGTGACGCCTGCGGACGTCCTCTTTCGTTCGCGAGTCGCGCGCCTGGCGTAAATGCGAAACGCACGATCGCCCCCATTGTTCCTGAGATTGCGCCGGAAGCGCCGACCACCGGAGAAATTTCGTATGGGTGCAGCGCAAGAAAGAACGCCGCGCCCGCGACCGCGCTGGCGGCAAGGAAGACTAGGTAGCGCGCGGCGCCGAATCGGCGTTCGACCGGCGTTCCGAACGCGGCGAGCGCCAACATATTGACCACGAGATGCGTCCAGTCGCCGTGCAGGAAAGAGTAGGTCAGCATGGTGGCGTATTCGGCGCCGCCTTCGATCGTCACGCGCGCCGGGATGAAGGCGAAGGTCGTCAACAGCCACTGAGCGATTCCAGAAGGTCCGTAGGCGACGACGAATTGCGTAGCCGCCAGCGCGACGATGAGCGCTTTCGTCGCCTTCGGGAGATTGAAGATGCGTTCGCGCTGTGCGGCCACGTGCGCTCCATTCGATTTGCCGGGCGAGGGCCCGTTGAGCCTCAATGCTAGTCCAGCGAGAGCGGAGTCGGCGAACGTCCCGATTTGAAACGCCCGGCGCCGGCGCTGGAACCGCATCGGTAGAGGGCCGACGGATCAGAACAACCCCAACGGACGCCCCAGCCTACTGCTTTAGCTGCTCTTTCTTGCCTTGGCGACCGGTCCCGCCGCCGCCTTCACAATCGCTGCCGTGGCGGTGGCACGACCCCTGCTGCGTCGGCGACAGGATGCAAGGCTTCGAGGGCGGCGTGCCAATCCTGGGCGGGGGCGCACAATCGTCGGGCGAATTAGATGAGATTGCCAGTTACGAGGGAACTTCACGACTATTGGGATCGATTGAAGGGCGAACGGACGGCGCCTGATCGAGCAGACATCGATCCCGTAGCGATTCGCCATATGCTGGCGGACATTTTCATCATCGAAGTGGACGCCGACCGTCGCTTTCCGCTTCGGCTCTGCGGCGCGCGTATCAATGCGCTTTGGCTCGCCGAGCAGAAGGGCCGCCAGTTCCTGAACTGGTGGGGAGCCCAGCATCGTCTCGACATTGCTGAGGCGGTTGGCCGGGTCGTCGACCAGGAAACGCCGCTCCTGGCGCATGCCGCGGGCGCGGGGGCCGGCGAACCGGTTGAATTCGAACTTTTGATTTTGCCTCTGCGCCATTTCGGCGCCAGGCGTTCGCGCATTCTTGGGTCGTTTGCGCCCGTTCGGGCGCCTGTGTGGTTGGGACTTTGCCCGGTGGAGCAACTGGACCTCGTCGCATGGCGGACGCCAAGCTCGCAGTCGAGAAGGCTCCGCGACGCCGAGCGACTCAAGCTGATGATGTTGCGAGGATGATTCGACGCCACGTAAAGAAGCGCTTGCCGGCGCCGACGCCAGTGCTCAGACCTCTGCTTCCGCCCGCCGAGCGGCTTTTGCCGTATTTGCGCCTGATCGACTCGACCCGGATCTACTCCAATTTCGGACCGCTCGCGAGGGAGCTCGGCCGCCGGATTTCCGAGCTTTTATCGCTTCCTCCGGAATCTGTCGTCACGGCGGCCTCAGGCACCGCCGCGCTCATAGGCGCAATTCTCGCCTGCGCCGGTCGCGCCCGAGAGGAGCGGCCTCTCGCGATCGTTCCGAGCTTCACCTTCGTTGCGACGGCTGCCGCGGTCGAAGCCTGCGGTTACGAAGTCAGGCTGCTGGATGTCGACTCCGAGAGCTTTCTCCTCGACCCCGCGCGCGCAGCTTCGTACGAGGCGATCGATCGCGTCGGAGTGGTTGTCCCCGTTGCGCCTTTTGGTCGCCCGGTTGTCCAAAAGGCTTGGATCGAGTTTCGGCAGAAGACGGGCGTCGAAGTCGTTATCGACGGCGCGGCCTGCTTTGAAGCGGCGAGCGCCGCCCCAGAGCTTTTGCTCGGCGAAATCCCCGTGGTCATGAGTTTTCACGCCACCAAAAGCTATGCGACGGGCGAAGGCGGCGGCGTCATAACGACCAATGTCGATCTCGCTTACCGAATCGTTCAAGCGCTCAATTTCGGCTTCCTCGACGATCGAGACTGCCGAATGGCGAGCATCAATGGGAAGATGAGCGAATATCACGCCGCCGTAGGTCTCGCTGAACTCGACGGCTGGAGCGAGAAAGCCAGGGCGCTTGCTGGCGTTTCTTCCGCCTACCGCCGGCACTTCAACGCCTTGGGCCTGCAAAACCGCTTCGTTGGATCCCCGAGCATCGCATCCTGCTATGCGCTTTTTCGTTGCGAGACGCTCGAGGAAGCGGAGGCGGTCGCCGCCAGTCTGAGCGAAAACAGCGTTGGGCACCGTCTGTGGTATGGACGCGGAGTCCACAATCACTCCTATTATCGCGGCGCTCCGCACGAAGGCCTGCCGGTGACGGAAGACCTTGCGCAGCTCCTCGTCGGTCTGCCTGTGGCTCCCGATCTCGAGGATTATAAGATCAGCGAAGTCGTGCAGTGCCTGTCGCCAATTTTTCCCAACGCTAAGCCTCAGAGGCTGCCCAGAATTGCTATCAGGTGATTTCAGTAGGTTGTGATTCCTTCGGATTTGCGAGAGTCGAGTGGATCGCGATGGCCTGGACTGAATCACCCGGCGCAAGTATCGGCAAGACGGGCTGCTACGCGAGTGATCAGGGCTATTTCATTCAGGCGCCTCTCACCCTTTCTTCTAGAGGAACAGGTTAGTCATGAAATTCGCCGCTTTCCTTGGCGTGAAGGACGAGTTCGAGCTTATCGACAAGGCGATCGACCATCTTCGCGCCATTGGGGGATGTCTTGTTTTCGCCTGGGACCTGAACTCCAGGGATGGCACGCTCGAGCTACTCCTCGCCCGCGGCCGCGAAGATGCCGGGCTCAAGGTGATCCAGGGGAACGACGCCGACTATGACAGCTGCAGCACCTTCGCTGCGGTTCGCGGCGCCGCAGCCGAAGCCGCGGAAGCGAACTACGACTGGCTTCTCTTCCTTGACGCAGACGAATTCTGGCTCCCCGCTTCAGGGAGGCTCGCCGATTGCGCCGACCTTCTCGAAGCTGACGTGCTCTCGGTAAGTCGCTTCAATGTTCCCCTCTTGGCGTCAAGGGAGCCGAGCGACGAGAGTGAGTTGGCGTTCGACCCCCGCCATTACGAGGATGTGCTGCTCGTCGTCGAGCCGATCCCCAATTTTCGCGATCACCTGAACGCACATCCTGAAACGCCCTGGAGCAGGGGCGTTCCGATTCCAAAATTCATGGCGCGACCCAAATTTATCGAAAGCGTCGAAATGGGCATGCACGACCTCATCTCGCGAGCCGGGCAGCCTCTGCGTCGCGCGACGCCCAAAGATTTGATCATCGCCCATCGTCCCTTCACCACCAAAAGCCGCTTCGCGCGAAAGATCGCCAATATTCGCAAATTTTTGACCCATTACGATGAGGTCTTGGGCCCCGACCTCGCCTGGCATTGGCGCCGCTGGCTTGAGATCGTCGATCGCGACGGACTAGATCAAGAGTTCAACCGCAATGTGTTCGACCCGACAATCTGCGCCGAGTTGAGACAGCGCGGAACAATCGTGAGTGCGGCCGAATTCTTTCGCGGGCCAAGGGCGCAAGAGACCGGGGCTTGAGCAGCCGTCGGTCCCTATCGACTCAGAACCCTTTCCAGTAATCCACAAACCCTGATTTGCCATACAACCATGTGGTCTGGAGATCCCTGTTGATTTGATCCATTTTATCCCGAATCTCTTCGAATTCGAGGTGAAATAGGGTCCAACTTTTGCTCTGGGGGCAATAAATAGAAGATCTGAAACCCCATTGTTCCATGAGAATGTTCATGCTCTTATTGGTATGAAACGCGACATGCACAGGTGGGCGAAGGTAAAACCAGTCAGGGTCTCGCGGAATAGTTTCACATATGAGGGTGTGCAGGATTAAACAGCCGTCCTGGGCCACCATTGAATTGACTGAATCTAGGTCGCTTCTCGAAATAACATGCTCAAAAAAAGCGGAGTTTACAACTGTTTTATAGTGTTCGTCGCGAGGATCCCTCACATAGCGAGTTAAGTCTCCCGCTTGCATATATGGATCGTAAATTTGGAGGTTAATGCCAAATAACTTCTTAAGTAAATTACTTAAGGTTCCCACCCCGCCTGCGTAATCAAGCATTCCGTCGCACGCTATCAGGCCATAGCTGCGAAACAACCCAATCATCAGCGCTTGTTCAGCATAAGGCGGTTGGTTGACATAGTTCCTTATATCGGGGTCGTTTTCGTTCAACTCGTGAACTTTGACATTCAGTTCTTGCAGTTGCGCCGCAGAAAGCAGCCGATGTGTCTTGCTTGACGTAAAGCCGCAGCGCTGGCAGCGAAAATAATCGACATCACGAATTGAATTCATGACATCGCCGAATGGATGAAGCGCGTAAGATTTCGAAAAGTAGTAATCGCATGGACTGTCACAGATCATGCACTTCATATCTGCTCCTGTCCTCGCCGAATAGGCGCTCATTTGGGGTGAAGCGCTTATTGAGCGATTGCTGCGGCCGAAGAACCATTCCGGCGCAGGGGCTAGAGTCGGCTGGCCAAAAAGATAGAAGTCTCAACGCGCCGGTTATAGCAATTTCTTGAATGCCTTCTGCAAAAGAGCGTTCCCGCTGACGAGGCCTTCCATCTCGCAAAAGCGAGTGATTCTTTCCCAGCTTCCCATGTCCCGAGACTTGTTGAAGGCCTCAGTCGCAGCGCAGTAGTGCACGATGCGCACATCTTCGTAAAGCGCGATCGCTCGGGCGAAAGCCGCGTCCGCTTCAGGACCCGAAAGAATCTGTCCAGGGAAGTCGCCGTTACCGAAATTGTAACGCATATCGAGAGTCCGAAAGGCGTAATTGTTGCGCAGGATCATCAGACAAAGTGCGATCTGGGATGCGAACCAGTCTGGGAAGTTTGCAACGACAAAATCCAATTCCGGCGGATAATCGCGCGCCGCGCGACGCGCCACACCATTGGACATTGCGATGAATCCGAAATTGAAATACGGGGGGCATGACTTGGGAGAAAGGAACGCCAAGCCGTAGCCGGAGTAAGTCACCCCCCAATCCTTCAAGGCGCATCCGCGAGCCGCAAGCACTTCGTTCAAATCAACGCCCGGCGCTTGCCATGCTGGCCAACCAAAAATCATGTCCGAAGTCGCAACCTCGCGCGCTAACTCGGTCAGCGGGCCATATACGACGGTGTCTGCATCCATGAACAAGACCACGTCGGACTTAAACTCATAAGCCCGCATTCGCCGGATGAACTCTGATTTTGCTGTACAATTTCGGCATTTATGGCATCATTTTCAGAAGGTTAGGCTCGTTTGAGCGAGGCGGCGATGACGAACCCGGCGGGTGAATCGGCTAGCGAG
>VGDY01000015.1 GCA_016869555.1 Alphaproteobacteria bacterium
TTGCCAAGCCGAGGCATCTGGCTTAACTCGACGCAGCTCTTTTGGCCGGAGTTGCGACCGAAATGAAACTTCCCAATCAATTCTACCGTCCGCTCGCCGTCGGCGCCCCCGCGCCGCTGCGCGAACCGCCCGTCAAGGTCGAGCGGATGATTCATTTCGTGCCGCCGCATCTCGAAAAATTCCGCGCCAAGGTCCCCGAACTCGTCAAGCAGGTCGACGTGGTTCTCGGCAATCTCGAAGACGCCATTCCGGCCGACGCCAAGGAAGCCGCCCGCGCCGGCTTCATCGAAATGGCCAAGGCGACAGACTTCGGCTCGACCGGCCTGTGGACGCGGATGAACGCGCTGCACAGTCCCTGGGCGCTCGACGACATGATCGACATCGTCGGCGCGGTCGGCGACAAGCTCGACGTCGTGATGCTGCCCAAGGTCGAGGGGTCCTGGGACATCGCCTATCTCGACCAGCTTTTGGCGCAGCTCGAAGCGCGCCACGGCGTGAAAAAGCCGATCCTCATCCATGCGATTCTGGAGACGGCGGAAGGCGTCAAGAATGTCGACGCCATCGCCGCCGCTTCGCCGCGCATGCACGGCATTTCGCTCGGGCCCGCCGATCTCGCCGCCTCCCGCGCGATGAAAACCACCCGCGTCGGCGGCGGCCATCCCGACTATAAGGTGATCGCCGACGCCGAACCGGGGCAGGGGTTGCGCGCCTCCTACCAGCAGGACCTCTGGCACTATACGATCGCCAAGATGGTCGACGCCTGCGCCTCAGCCGGCATCAAGGCCTTTTACGGCCCGTTCGGCGATTTCTCCGATTCGCCCGCCTGCGAGGCGCAGTTCCGCAACGCCTTTTTGCTCGGCTGCGCGGGCGCCTGGTCGCTGCATCCGTCGCAAATCGCCATCGCCAAAAAGGTCTTTTCGCCCGATCCGCAGGAAGTCGCCTTCGCCAAACGGGTGCTGGAAGCCATGCCCGACGGCACCGGCGCGGTGATGATCGACGGCCGCATGCAGGATGACGCGACCTGGAAGCAATGCAAGGTCGTCGTCGATCTCGCCAGACAGGTCGCCGCCAAGGACGCCGACTTCGCCAGGATTTACGGATTCTGACCCGCCCGGCGGCTGCGCGACGGAATTGACGAGCGTGCGGCGCCTGCGCTAGTACAGAGCAAGTAAACAGCGTGTTAAGGGCGCTTTCGAATGCCGCGCGAGAATATCGCCAAATTCGCCATCGGCCAGGTGGTCAAGCACCGCCGCTATCCGTTTCGCGGCGTGATCTATGACGTCGATCCGGTTTTCGCCAATACCGAAGAATGGTGGCTGTCGATTCCCGAAGAGCTGCGCCCGCGTAAGGACCAGCCCTTCTATCATCTCTTCGCCGAGAATGCCGAAACCGAATATGTCGCTTATGTCTCGGAGCAAAATCTTCTGCCCGACGACAGCAACAGGCCGGTCCGCCACCCGCAGGTCGACGAGACCTTCGAGCGCGACGACGACGGCGTCTATCGCATGCGGGCGCCCAAACGCCACTGACGCACTCCTGCAAAAACAACGCGCCGCGGGCAGTGCGAGAAAAACGCGCATCCTTCGGGATTGACGATTGCGCGAATCGCCCACATCTTGAAGCTAGGTCAACTTCTTCGCGGGAGAGATCGGCGCTTGCGCCGGCGCCGAAGGCGAAACCGCCCCGGAAACGCTCAGGCCAAAGGACCGCGACGAGGCATAACTCTGGAAAGCGGCGCGGCGCGCAAGCGTTTCGCCCACCGAAGGGCGTAACCTGACGCTTTTAGCGCAGGGAAATCTCTCAGGTCACCGGACAGAGGGGGCGCGCTGCAAAGTCAAAGCTTTGCCGCGCGAACCATGTTCTGCCGGAGTTGACGGTGACAGAGACCGACGTCGCGATCCACGCGCCAGCCTTGGCCAAACTTCCGCTCGATGCTTTGCATCGGCGGCTTGGCGCGCGCATGGCGCCCTTCGCCGGCTATGACATGCCGCTGCAATATGAAGCCGGCATTGTCGCCGAAACGCTTCATACGCGGCGCGCCGCAAGCCTCTTTGACGTATCGCACATGGGCCAGGCGATCCTCGCAGGAGCAGGCGTCGCACGAGCGCTTGAAAGTCTGACGCCGGCGGATTTGGTCGCGCTTGCGCGGGAACGCACGCGCTACACGCAGCTCCTCAACGAGAGCGGCGGCATTCTCGACGATCTTCTGGTCACGCGACTGCCGGGCGTCGAGGAGCGGTTGCTGCTCGTCATCAACGCCGCGCGCAAGCAAGCCGATTTCGCGCTTATCGCCGCCGCGCTGCCGCGGTTCGACTTTAATCCTTTAGACCGCGCGTTGCTCGCCCTTCAGGGGCCGCGCGCGGCCGCGGTCCTCGGCGCACTCCTCCCCGGCGCCGAGGACCTTGCATTCATGGGCTGGCGCGCCTTCGACTTCGGCGGCGCGCCGCTCTTCGTCTCGCGCAGCGGCTATACCGGCGAAGACGGGTTCGAACTGTCGGTGCGCGCCGAACACGCCGAGGACCTGGCGCAGCTTCTGCTGGCGCATGAAGACGTCGCGCCGGCAGGACTGGGCGCGCGCGACGCCTTGCGACTGGAGGCGGGCCTGCCGCTCTATGGTCACGATCTCGACGAGACGACGGACCCCGTCGAAGCGGGTCTCGGCTGGTCGATCGGCAAGCGCCGGCGCGCGGAGGGCGGGTTCCCTGGCGATGCGCGCATTCGGCAAGGATTAGAGCAGGGACCGGCGCGCTTGCGCGTGGGGCTTCTTCCGCGATCGAAGGCGCCTTTGCGCGAGGGCGCGGAGCTTTACGCCTCCGAGACTCTCGTCGGGCATGTCACGTCGGGCGGCTTTTCGCCGACGCTGCAGCGCCCGATCGCCATGGGCTATGTCGCCATCAAATACGCGCATGTCGGCGCGACGCTATCGGCGACGCTGCGCGACAAGCGCATCGAGGTCGATATGGCGGCTCTGCCCTTCGTCCCGCATCGCTACTTCAAAACGCCAATTGGAAAGGATGCGAGATGAGCGATCTCCGCTACTCCAAGGACCATGAATATCTCGCGCTCGACGGCGATGTCGCGACGCTGGGCATATCGGATTACGCGCAGGCGCAGCTTGGCGACATTGTCTTTATCGAATTGCCCGAAGTCGGCAAGAAAGTCGGCAAGGGCAAGGAGATCGCCGTCATCGAAAGCGTGAAGGCGGCAAGCGAAGTCTATTCGCCGGTCAGCGGCGAAGTCATCGAAGTCAATTCCGAACTTGGCGAAACGCCGGCGCTTGTGAACGACGATCCGCTCGGACGCGGCTGGCTGGTCAAGCTGCGGATCAGCGATCCCGGCGAATGCGCTTCGCTGATGGATGAGCCCGCCTATTCGAGCTTTCTGAAAACCCTTTAAGCGCGAGGAAAAGAAAGATGCGCTATCATCCGCTGTCCGATACCGACAGACGCGCGATGCTCGCGACGATCGGCGTTTCCTCGATCGACGCGCTTTACGCCGACGCGCCGCCCGCGACGCTGTTGAAAGCGCCGCTTGATCTGCCGAATGGCAAGTCGGAGCTTGACGTCGAGCGCTTCTTCTCCCGTCTCGCCGCGCGCAATCTCCCCGCCTCTCGCGCGCCCTTCTTCGTCGGCGCTGGCGCCTACAAGCACCACATCCCCGCAAGCGTCGATCATCTCATTCAACGCTCGGAATTCCTGACGAGCTACACGCCCTATCAGCCGGAGATCTCGCAGGGCACGCTGCAATATTTGTTCGAGTTCCAGACCCAGGTCGCTCTGCTGACCGGCATGGATGTCGCGAACGCCTCGATGTATGACGGCTCCACCGCGACGGCGGAAGCCGTGTTGATGGCGCATCGCCTGACCAGACGGCGCAAGGCGCTTCTTTCAGGCGGCCTGCATCCCCATTACGCCGAAGTCGTGCGCACCGTCTCGCGTCTCGCCGAAGACGCCGTCGAGACGATGGCGCCCGACATTCGAGGGCTCGAAGATATCGTCGCACGCATCGACGACACGATTTCTTGCGTCGTCGTGCAGACGCCGGATTTTTTCGGCAATTTGCGTGATCTGACGAAAATCGCCGAAGCCTGCCATAAGAACGGCGCGCTGCTCGTCGCCGTCTTCACCGAAGCCGTGTCGCTCGGCCTCCTCAAATCGCCGGGCGCGATGGGCGCCGACATCGTCGTCGGCGAAGGCCAGTCGATCGGCAACGCCCTCAATTTCGGCGGACCTTACGTCGGACTCTTCGCTACGCGGCATGAATTCCTTCGGCAGACGCCCGGCCGCCTCGCCGGCGAAAGCGTCGACGCCGACGGCAGGCGCTCCTATGTGCTGACGCTGTCGACGCGCGAGCAGCATATCCGCCGCGACAAGGCGACCTCCAACATCTGCACCAATTCCGGCCTCTGCGCGCTGGCCTTCACCATTCATCTAACCTTGCTCGGCGAAGCCGGGCTGACGCGGCTCGCGCGGGTCAATCATGCCAATGCGGTTCTGCTGGCGCAAATGCTGGCGGCGACGCCAAGGGTCGAAGTTCTCAACGAGACTTTCTTCAACGAGTTCACGCTGCGCATCAAAGGCGACGCCGCCGCGCTTATAGAGAAGATGGCGGCGCGCGGCGTCCTCGCCGGCGTTCCCGTCTCGCGGCTCCTGCCGCACGCCGGTCTCGACGATCTCCTCATCGTCGCCAACACCGAAGTCAATACGGATGAGGATCGCGCCGCCTTCGTCGCGGCGCTCAAGGAGTCGCTGTGATGCTCGACAGACCCGCGGTCGTCGAACCGCTCGATGACGACAGGATTCCCGCAACCTTCACCGGCAATCGCGGCCTCGATCAGGAAGAGCCGCTGCTCTTCGAGATCGGCCGGCTTGACGCGACCGGCGTCGATGTCGACGACCCGGCGCCGGTCGCGACGCGGCTCGGCGCGATTGAACGCACAGCGCCGATCGGTCTTCCGGGCTTAACCGAACCCGAGACGATGCGTCACTATGTACGTCTGTCGCGCAAGAATTATTCGATCGACGCCGGGCTCTATCCGCTCGGCTCCTGCACGATGAAGCATAATCCGCGCAGCAACGAGAAGATCGCGCGCTACGAAGGCTTCGCGGATGTGCATCCGTTGCAGCCGCAATCGACGGCGCAGGGCGCGCTGGAGCTGATGCAGACTCTCGCCGATTGGCTGATGACGCTCACCAATATGCAGGCGGTGGCGCTGTCGCCGAAGGCCGGGGCGCATGGCGAACTCTGCGGCATGATGGCGATCAAATCCGCCATCGCCGCGAAGGGCGAAGCCGCGACGCGCAATGTCGTGCTGATTCCGCAGTCCGCGCATGGCACCAATCCGGCGACGGCGGCGCTGCTGGGGTTTTCGGTGCGCGTCGTGCCGGCGGCGCCGGACGGAACGGTGCGCGCCGAGGCGGTCAGAGACGCGCTCGGTCCCGACGTCGCCGCGATCATGCTGACCAATCCCAACACCTGCGGTCTGTTCGAACGCGAGATCGTCGACATCGCCGCGGCGGTCCATGAAGCCGGCGGCTATTTCTATTGCGACGGCGCGAATTTCAACGCGATCGCCGGCGTCGCGCGGCCCGGCGACTTCGGCGTCGACGCGATGCATATCAATCTGCACAAGACCTTCTCGACGCCGCATGGTGGCGGCGGTCCCGGCGCCGGCCCGGTCGTGCTTTCGGAACGGCTCGCGCCCTTCGCGCCGGTTCCGTTCATCCGCCGCAACGGCGACTCATTGGAGCTCGTCGAAGACGCCGAGGGCACGCAAAGCTTCGGCCGTCTTACCGCCTTCCATGGACAGATGGGCATGTTCGTTCGCGCGCTCGCCTATATGTTCGCGCATGGCGCTGATGGGCTTGCGCAGGCCTCGAAAGACGCCGTGCTCGCGGCGAATTATGTTCGCGCGTCCTTGCGCGATCTCATGACGCAGCCGTTCGGCGATCGCATCTGCATGCATGAAGTTCTGTTCGACGACGCCTGGCTGCGCGGAACTGGCGTGACGACGCTCGATTTCGCCAAGGCGATGATCGATGAAGGCTACCATCCGATGACGATCTATTTTCCGCTCGTCGTCCATGGCGCCATGCTCATCGAGCCGACAGAATCGGAATCGAAAGCCTCGCTCGATCTCTTCATCGCGACGCTGCGCGATCTTGCGCTAAGCGCCAAGTCCGGAGACTTGACGCGTTTCACCCAGGCCCCCCGGCTCGCGCCGCGCCGGCGCGTCGACGAAACGCTCGCGGCGAGAAAGCCGGTGCTGCGGTGGACGCGCAGCGCCGCTTGACGTTTACTGCGCCTGAGTGACGGGCGGTGCGGTGCGCGGCGGCAGAATCGGCAGCACGACCTCGGGCTGGCGCCCGGTCAGCGCGGTGAGGAAGGCGACGATTTTGTCAATCTCGTCTGCGCCGAGCGCGACGCCGAGCTGGCTCTCGCCCATCACCGCCACGGCCTTCTTCAGATCGAAGGTCGCGCCGGTGTGGAAATAGGGCGCGGTCAATTCGACATTGCGCAGCGAGGGAACCTTGAAGGCGTATTTGTCGGCGATAGCCTTGGTGACCGCGTAGCGTCCCCAATCGTCCGGCGGCAGATATTCCGGCGCCGGCTGTTTGACGACGCCGAAACGCGCATACATGCCGCCGCCGATATTGACGCCGTTGTGGCAATTCGCGCAGCCCTTTTCGATGAAGAGCTTCAACCCCTCCTTCTGCGCGTCGGCGAGCGCCTGATCGTCGCCCTTGAGCCAGCGGTCGAAGGGCGAATCAGGCGTGATCAGCGTCGCCTCGAAGAGCGCGATCGCGCGGCCGATATTGTCATAGGCGACGGGATCGCTCTGTTCTGGAAAGGCCTGCTTGAAGGCCGCGACATAGCCGGGGATCGTCTTGAATTGCTCGACCGCGCGCTGTTTCGCCGCCGCATGCTCGGTCGGATTGATCGGCATCGGGCCGCCGCGCGTCTTCAGCATCGCCTTGGGATTGGCCATCACCGAATTGACCACCTGGTCGGCAAGATCGGCGGCGCGCCCGTCCCAATATTGCGACCTGTTGAAAATCGCGTTCAGCACGGTGAGCACTTCGCGGCCGGCGAGCTGCCCGTTATGGCCGCCCGACAGCGCGCCGCCGTCGACGCCGCCCATGCTGAGATTGTGACAGTCGGCGCAGCTCACGTCGCGCGTTTCGGACAGCCGCGGCTCGAAATAGAGCATTTTGCCGAGCGCGAGTTTTTGCGGCGTCGCCGTCTCTCCGGGAATCGCCGGCGGGCTTGAGGGAATCGGCTCGAACAATTCCTTCGCCCGATCCCGTAACGGGACATCGGCGAGCGCCGGGGCGCCGACACAAAGCGCGACGAGAGAGGCGATCAGCTTAAGACGCATGCGGCGGTCACCTGGATGGAAGCGGGCGTGTGAGATTGAAGCTTATAGCACGGCTGCAACCGCGCGCGGCTAGATGCGGCGAAAGGCGGCGAAGCGCCACATGTCACTGGCTCGCCCAGAGAATGCGCGCCATCCAGCTGACTTCGTCGCGCGCAATCGTGCGGTCGGGAAAAGCGGGATTGACCGAGCGCAGTTCGATGGTCCGCGCCGTCTCGCGCTTCAGCTCCTTGGCCATGATCTCGCCCGAGGTGGTCTTGACGACCACCCGGTCGCCGCGTCGCACCGGCGCGGCGGGCGAGACGATCACCACATCGCCGTCGCGATAGAGCGGCGCCATGGAGTCGCCGGTGATCTCCAGCGCATAGGAATGTTCGTCGGCCCCGGCGAGCACGTCGATCTCGTCCCAGCCCGCGCCGGTGGCGAAGCCGGCGTCATCGAAAAAGCCGCCGACGCCGGCCTGGGCGAGGCCGATCAGCGGCCTTGTATGGCGCAGCCTTCCGGCGGCGCTGTTGGCCGTCACCAGCGACATGAATTCCTCGAGCCCGGCGCCGGTCGCCGCCAGCACCTTGGCGATCGATTCGGTCGACGGCCAGCGCTGGCGCCCGCTCGGCGTCTCGCGCTTGGAGCGGTTGAAGGTGGTCGGATCGAGGCCGGCCTTGCGGGCGAGGCCCGACGGCGTCAGGCCGTATCGCTCGCCGAGCGCGTCAATCGCCGCCCAAATCTGGGCATGGGTGAGGATATCGGACATGGCCGGCCGCGAATCGGAAAGATTTCCTAGCCGCTAGGAATATATCTATTAACCATGCCGCACAATAGGAAATGCGCGCGCCGGCTTGGCGCGGGCGCGGCCAAGCGCCATAAGCAGTTCTCCCTGCGCGATCTTTCAATGCGCGCCCAACACGCCGGGTTTCATGCCGCGCTCGCCCGAGCTCGCGCCGAAGGGCGCGCGCCACGCCTTCCGCCGCTTCTGGCTCGGGATTCTCGCGACCATCGTCGTCGCGGGTGGCGCAGCCTTGGCCGCCGCGGCTGTCCTTGGCGTTGGCGAGTTGCTGCCGCTTCTCCATCGCCTGCCGGCGCCGGCCCCAGAGACCGCGGCGGTCAGCGCGATTTTCGCGGCGACCTATCTCGTGCTGGCGATCGGCAAGCTGCCCTATTACCGGCTCGACCGCGCCGGGGGCGCCCTGCTCGGCGCGAGCCTGATGATCGGCGTCGGCGCGCTGACGCTGGACGAGGCCTATCGGGCGATCGATTTCGACGCGATCACATTGCTGCTCGGCATGATGATCGTCGTCGCCAATCTGCGTCTTTCAGGCTTCTTCCGCCGCGCCGCCGATTGGCTGGCGCAGATCGCCCGGCGTCCGATTTTTCTGCTCGCGGCGGTCGCCGCGGCGACCGGATTCTTTTCCGCCTTCCTCGTCAATGACGCGATCTGTCTCGTGATGCCGCCGCTGATCGTCGATCTGACGCTGCGCCTGAAGCGCGATCCGACGCCCTATGTGCTGGCGATCCCGCTCGCCTCCAATGTCGGCAGCGTCGCGACGATCACCGGCAATCCGCAAAATATGATCATCGCCGGCGCCGCCAAACTCTCCTATGGCGAATTCGCCGCGGCGCTGTGGCCGATCGCGCTTGGCGGCGTCGCGCTGACGATTGTTTTCGTGGCGCTCGCCTTCCCGCACGAATTCCTGTCGCGCGACAAGCTGGCGCCGCTCGCGCCCGCGCCGCGGCCCTATCATGCGGCGCTCGCGTCGAAGGCGCTGCTGGTCACGGCGGCGATGATCGGCTTCTTTTTCATCGGCGTGCCGCCGGCCAAAGTCGCGATCGTCGCCGGCGGCCTGCTGCTGCTGACGAGACGCATCGGCTCGAAGAAAATCTATAATGAAATCGACTGGCCGCTGCTGCTGATGTTCGCTGGACTGTTCATCGTCGTCGCCGCCTTCGACAAGGTCGTGCTGACGCCGGGCGAGGCGGCGGGCTTCGACCGGCTGCGCCTCGACCAGGCGCCGACGCTCGCGCTGGTTTCGGCCGTGCTCTCCAATATTGTCAGCAACGTGCCGGCGGTTCTCGCGCTAAAGCCCTTCGTCGCGCAGCTGAGCGATCCCAAGCGCGCCTGGCTGATTGTGGCGATGGCTTCGACGCTCGCCGGCAATTTCACCCTCGTCGGCTCGATCGCCAATCTCATCGTCGTCGAGCGCGCGCGAGCCCTTGGCGTGAGAATCGGCTTCTGGACTTATTTCAAAGTCGGCGCCCCGCTGACGCTGGCGACGATCGCGCTGGGGCTGTGGAGGTTGTGAGGCCCTACCCCTCCTCCCCTCTCTCCTCCGCGGCGCGCCCCGAAATGCGCTGGCGCGCGTGTTCGCGTTTGATCTTGGTGTTGCGCTCGGCCTGCCGCACGCGCGCCTTTTCATTGGACGGCTGCAGCAGCTTGCGGAATTCGTCGCGCTTTTCATGGATCGAGGCGATGACAAAGCCCATCGGCACGCCGATATCGACGAGCACGGTTTCGGCGAGCTGCAGGCTCGCTTCGATGGTTTCGGGAATGGCGTCCGTCGCGCCGAGCTTGTAAAGCTCGGTGGCGTGACCCGCATCGCGGGCCCGCGCCACAATCGTCAGATGATTGCGTATCTCATGCGCGAGACGGACGATTTCGCCGGCCGCATGGGCGTTTTCGATCGTCACCACCAGCGCGCGCGCCTGCTCCAGCCCGCAGCGCATCAGAAAATCGCGCCGCGCCGCGTTGCCCCAGTAGATTTCGACGCCGTCCTCGCGCGCGTCGGTCACGATCGTCACGTCGCTTTCGATGGCGATGAAGGGGACGTCGTGGCGCCTCAGCATGTCGCCGACAAGACTGCCGATCCTGCCATAGCCGATGATGACGACGCGGTTTTCCCCGATTTCGGCGGTGGGCGCGAGATCGGCGTAGCGCTCTTCGTCTTCCGCTTCCGTCGCGGGCGGAGCGAGCGACGCGCCGAGGCGCCCGAGCCAGGGAATGGCGAAAATGCTGATGGTGACGACGATCATCGCGTCGGCCCCATTGTGGCCGGGCAGCACGCCGACCGCCATCGCCGAGGTCAGCAGCGCGAAGGCGAATTCGCCGCCGGGCGCGAGCAGCATCGCCGCTTCCGCGGCGGGCCGCCAGTCGATGTCGAAAAGGCGCGCCAGAGCGAAGGTGATCAACCCTTTAACGACGATCAGCCACCCTGCGTAAACGAAGATCGGCAAGGGGTCGGCGGCGACCGCGCCGATATCGAGGCCGGCGCCGACCGAAACGAAGAAGAGGCCGAGCAGCAGGCCCTTGAACGGTTCGATCGTCACCTCGACTTCGCGCCTGAATTCGGTCTCGGCGAGGAGCAGGCCGGCGATGAAGGCGCCAAGGCCCATCGAGAATCCGGCGGCCGCGGACAGCGCCGCCTCGCCGATGACCACCAGCAGGCAGGCGGCCATGAAGAGTTCGGTCAATTGTACGGCCGCGACCATGCGAAACAGCGGGCGCAGCAGCAGCCGTCCGATGAAGATCAGCGCGCCCATGGCGATGACGGCGCGTCCGAAGGCCCAGGCCGCCTGTTCGGCGGAGAAGCCGCCGGTTTTGGCTTCGGCGAGCGCTGAAACCAGAAACAGCGCCGGCGCCACGGCGAGGTCCTGCAGCAGCAGCACCGAGAAGGCGACGCGCCCGGAGGTCTTGTTCAGCCGCCGCGCCTCGGCGAGCACCGGCAGGACCACCGCCGTCGACGACATGGCCAGCGCAAGGCCCATCAGCAGCGCCGGTCCGAGCTGGACGCGAAAATAATAATAGCCCACCGCCGCGAGCACGCCGGCGCAGACCACAACCTGCGCCAGCCCCAGTCCGAAGACGAGCCGTCGCATGCGCGCAAGCCGTTCCCAGGACAGTTCCAGGCCGATCATGAACAGCAGGAAGACGAGGCCGAATTCGGCGAGATCGGACAGGCCTTCGCCATTGGCGATGGTGACGTAGCGCGCCCATTCATGGTCCTGCGCGAATCGGCCGAGGCCGAACGGCCCCAGCGCCGCGCCGGCGAAGAGAAAGCCCAGCACCGGCGAAAGCTTGATGCGATGAAACAGCGGGACGACGACCCCCGCCGTGGCGAGAAAGACCAGCGCCTCGCGATAGGATTCAAGATGGAAGGAATTCGTCATGCCGCCTCGTCGCCCGCGCGTGTCCGCGTGGATGTTAAATGGATCACACGGTGATTGGGCGATAAAGACAGCAAGAGTCGCGCCGCCGGGCGAGCTTGGGGCCTCGATCACAGGCGTAACCCCGGCGCTTTTCGCGACATCGATCCGATTGACGGCGGAACTCTATCTGATTCGATCCGCGGCCGGCGAAGCGAATCGAGCCGGCGTCAGACATTTTGATAAAGGCTGTCGGACCATGACATGCGGAATGAATGTTGCGACGCCTATTCCTCGGCGCCGCCCGAGCCCGGCGCTTTGGCGCCCCCCGTTCTTCGCCAGGTCTCGCTCTTGCAGAGCACATGCCAGAGGCAGCCTTTGAGCGTGAGTTCGTTGGCGGACTTCACCGTGATGACGCCGTCATAAGTGTTGCCGTCCTTGGTATTGTAGAGCTTGCCGCGCCATTCCTTGGGGCTGTTCCTTGATGCGCCGCGCAGGATCACCGTGCCGACCGCGTGCTGCTCCTCGGCGTTTCGAACCGAAATCAGCTTGGCGCAGAGCAGCCCGCCGCAATCATAGAAGCTGAATTGCTGGCCGCCTTCGGGACGCAGCCAGACGCCATAGGGCTCGCCGCCAGCCTGCGCCGCGGGCGCAACCGCGAGCGCCATAAGGGCGACGACGGCGCGTCGCCGCCAGGGAAGAGCGAAGACGCTAGCAGTCTTCATTCGATCGCTCCGCTGTAAAGACGGCGATGTTAGAGGCTGGCGCCGCCGATTGTCGAATCTTCGGCCTTGGGGCGCCTCGAGACGAGAGCGTCAACCCGGCAAATCGGGCGGCGAGAGCCCGAGCAGCCGCTCATAGACTTGCAGCGTCGCGCGCTGCATCTCCTCCACCGAGAAGCGCTCCTGCACATATTTGCGCGCCCGCAGCGCCATTTCGTCGCGCGCCGAGGCTTTCAGGGTCAGCGCCTCGGCGATCGCGTCGGCCAGGGCGACCGGATCTCCGGGCGGCGTCCGCCAACCCGTCGCGAGCTGGCGCGGGGTCTGCGGCGGCGCCAGAACGATTTCCGGCGCGGCGCCGATGTCGGAGATGATCGCCGGCGCGCCCATCGCCTGCGCCTCGACGGCGATCCGCCCGAAAGCCTCCGGCTCGGTCGCCGGCGCGACGATGACGGCGGCGGCGAGATAGGCGGCGGGCATGTCTTCGCAATAGCCGACGTGGCGAACGACGCCGCGCAGCCCGGCGCGCTCGATCTGCGCCTCGATGGCGCGGCGAAAGGACTCGCTATGCGGATCGCCGACAAAGACGACGCGCAGATCCGGAAAGCCTTCCTTGATCAGGCGCTTGGCCGCCTCGATCAGAACCGCATGGCCCTTGCGCGCCGAAAGCCGCGAGGGCAGCAGCACGACGCGGTCATAGGGCGCCATGCCCCATGCCGCCCGCAAGCGCTCGACGCGGCGCTGGTCGACGGCGGCCGGCGAAAAGGCGCGCAGATCGGCGCCGCGAGGAACGACGACGATGCGCGAGGCGCTTTCCGGATGCAGCTCCCGTATGCGCTGCGCGGCATATTCCGAAATCGCGATGACGGCGTCGCCCGCCGCCATGATGGCGTTGTAGCGCAGCTTGATCGCCGACGTTCCGCCATAGGCGCTGTGATAGGTGGTCACCAGCTTCGCGCCGGTCTGACGGGCGGCGTAATAGGCGACCCAGGCGGGCGCGCGCGAACGCGCATGGACGATGTCGACGCCCTCATCGCGAATGATCCGCGCCAGCTGCACCGAATTCAGCGCCATCGCGAAGGGATTTTTGGTCGCCGCCGGAAACGGCGCCCAGACGCCGCCCTTGGACTGCAATTCGCTGACCATGCGGCCGCCGCGCGAGGCGACGAGGCAGCGCGCGCCGACCCGGCTGAGCGCTTCGGCGACGTCCACCGCGGCGCGCTCCGCCCCGCCCGACTGGAGGTCGGGCACGATCTGCAGGATCGTTCGACCGGCCAGGGGTTGCTCGGCGGAGACGATCGGGGCGAGCGGTTGCGACATCGCTAGGCTAATGCGGGCCCCGGACGGAATCGTCCGGCCCTCGCATTCTGTTGCGAGATTCTTTACCAACTATGAGCGGAACCGCTATTTTCAATGATGACGCCTCTTTAGAGCTTCGCGGACGCGCGTGCCGGACATTCTCGACTTTCTCGACATCCAAAATCCCGCCGGCGGCGCCTGGCGCATCGCCCGGCGCTTGCGTCCCGCCGCCTCCGAGGGCGCGACGGCCCCCGGCCTCGTCTGGCTCGGCGGCTTCGCCTCCGATATGGAGGGAGCCAAGGCGACTTTTCTCGATGAATGGGCGCGCGCGCGCGGGCGCGCTTATCTCCGCTTCGACTATTCCGGCCATGGCCGCTCGGCGGGGCGTTTCGAGGACGGCTGCATCGGCGACTGGCTGGAACAGAGCGTCGCCGTCTTCGAACGCTCGACCAACGGGCCGCAGATCGTCCTCGGCAGCTCCATGGGCGGCTGGATCGCGCTGCTGCTGGCGCGCCGGCTTGCCGAAAAAGGCGAGAGCGCGCGGCTCGCCGGGCTCATTCTCCTCGCCCCGGCGGTCGATTTCACCGAGGCGCTGATGTGGGAAGGCTTCGACGAGGCGACGCGCCGCGAACTCATGGAAAAGGGCGTGTTGCCCGCAAAGGAGCCGGATCACGGACCGGTCACAATGCGGCTGATCGAAGAGGGCCGCCAACATTTGATGCTCGGCGGCCTCATCCGCGCTCATGCCCGCGTGCATATTCTGCAGGGGATGCGCGATGACGCCGTGCCCTGGCGGCACGCGCTGACGATCGTCGAACATCTCGACGCCGACCCGGTGACGCTGACCTTCATCGCCGACGGCGATCATCGGCTGTCGCGCGCGGAAGACCTCGCGCAGCTCGCCGCCGCGGTGGAGACGATGAGCGCCCCGCCGCCGGGCGAGCCGCCGCCGACGCTTTTTGATTGAGGGGGGCGGGTGACATTGATGCGCGTTAGCGTCGTCGGGCGCGTTCAGGGGAATCGGGTGAAGGATTGTTTTCCTCACCCTCATCCTGAGGAGCCGCCGAAGGCGGCGTCTCGAAGGACGAGGGTGAGGAAAACATACGCGAAGGCGGGCTTCCTCGCCCTTCGAGACGCGTGCTGCGCACGCTCCTCAGGATGAGGAAGCCCTTCACCTCATCGCCCTGGGGCGCATTGCCTTTTCTATTTGCTTCATAAATATGATAAAGTATGAACCTTGAGAAAGGGGGCCGAGCATGGCCGAGATTGAACGATTGACGATCACCCTCCCCGCCGACATGGCCGCCGTCGTTAAGGCCGCCGTCGCCGAGGGGAATTACGCCTCGACGAGCGAGGTTGTCAGAGAGGCTATCCGCGACTGGAAAATGAAGCGCATGTTGCAGCTTCAAGAACTGTCCGCGCTCAAGGCCGAGATCGACAAGGGGTTGGCGGACGTGGCCGCCGGCCGCGTAAAGGATTTCGACGCCGACTCGATCGTTGCGCGAGGGAGGAAGCTATTAGCAGGCCGACCCGCCTCCGTTTGACGGACACGGCGGAAGCCGACCTTGCCGAGATCTGGGCCTATATC
This sequence comes from Alphaproteobacteria bacterium, assembly GCA_016869555.1. Taxonomy (GTDB): domain Bacteria; phylum Pseudomonadota; class Alphaproteobacteria; order Rhizobiales; family Beijerinckiaceae; genus Methylocystis. The sequence goes on from VGDY01000015.1 coordinate 15,116, forward strand.
GCCGCCGACTCGGAATCCGCCGCAACCCATTTGCTCGATAAGATAAAAGCGACATGCGCGCGGTTGCTCGACTTCCCTTCTTCGGGGGTTTCGCGCGATCGATTGGCGCGCGGCCTTCGCGTTGTGTTCCAAGGCAATTACGCCGTCTATTACACGCTCGCTGAAACCGAGATTACTCTCGTCCGCGTATTACACAGCGCCCGCGACGCCGCCGCGATCGCGGAACATGGAGGCTTTTTCGTTCGATGATCGACGCCTGCGCGTTTCGACCGACGGCCAGAGCATAGTCGCCATGGGACTTGGAACGGCGATAGCTTACCCAATCGCAAAAGCCCTCTATGTCGCTCTTGGCGATGGAGAAGCCTTCGCACTTGCGGCCTCGGCGTCGCTTGGGCTTTTGTATCCGATCGTTCGCTTCATAAGGAAGCGGAACGCGCTTCGGTACTCACGGCCAGGAGCGTAGGGCGTGGGCTCGCACCAACGAAGGCGGTGAGCGCGCCAAGGCGCGGGACGTTCACACGGGGTCGCACCCTGCGCTCACGCTTCACCAGTGCGAGGAAATCTTACGCGACCGTACGAAGGGCGAGGCGACACAGGCCGACCTTGCGCGGCGGTTCAGTGTAGCAGAAGCACTATTTCAAGGTTGGCGAAGAAACGGCCGGAGCTTTGAATGGCGATGATGAACGTTTTCAGAGTACGAGTTTCCAAAGAAAAATTGCGCGCCATGCCGCCTAACGAGCGAGCGTTGTTCGTTTTGCTCGGGCATGCAGCTAATCAGATCAACCTCTTCTCCAAGCTCGTCCTCTTCTCTACCAATAAGACGGCCGACAATGAGGTTGAAGGCATGCTGTCCGCCGGACAGACGCAACTATTATTGCGCATGGTCATTGGCGTAATTCATGAGGCGTGGTCGAAGGTCATCTCAAAACGGTTCTTAAGCTCGTCGCTCGCAAGAGACTATATTCCGCTTATCGACCAAGAAGGGCAGGCTTCGCTCGAAGCGTTAAAGAAACTATTCGGGACATCAAATGTTTTGAGCAATATCCGCAATTCGTACGCTTTCCATCATCCTTATGACGCAGACATTGAAGCAGCCTTCGACACGGCTGTGGCGAATGCGGAATTTGATAATAGCTGGGACTGGTATTTTTCGCGCTCGAACTACAACTCTTTCTACTTCGTTAGCGAGTTTATCATGCTGCATGGGATTCTAAATCAGATCGGCGAGGTCGATTTAGACTCTGCTCAGGAAAAGCTAATGCGGGAGGTTCAGACTGCATTGATGGAAATGGCAACGCTCATCATGGCATTAACCGTTGCAATGTGGCGGAAGCATTTTGGCAATGAGATGGACGCAGAAATTTGCGCCCAACCAACCGATGCGCCCGGGCTTTACGAGTTTTCTCTTCCCTTTTTTGTTGAGGTCCCGGAGTAGTCGCGCGGTGAGAATGGATAAGTGACCATTGAAGCGCGGATCACCCGCGCCCCTCGTTCTCAACAAGCTGCAGCCCCGTCGCCATTGCCAGAAACATCCGCCGCGCTTCGTCGGGAATTGAGGCGAAGCCGTTCGCTGCGTAAAAGGCGCTCGCGCGTTCGTCCTTCGCGTCGACGATCAGCGCATAGGCGCCGATGCGAAAGCTTTCCGTGCGGATGATCGCGTCGGCGATGAGCGCGCGGCCCCTTGCCCTTGTCCCTGGCGTTTGGTTGCGACCGCCAGCCGGCCGATCAGCATCGCCGGCAGCACGGGATCGCGGGGCATTTTTTTCGTCGCCGCCTGCGGCAGCCAGGCGCCGCCGCAGGGCTCCGAACTCGGGTCAATTTCAGCTTGCTTTCAGCCGTCATGGCCGGGCTTGTCCCGGCCATCCACGCCGGGACATCGCGGAAATGCATCGCGTGGCGACGGCATGTCCGGCTCATGCTTTCATCTTTGCCGAGCGTCATCGCGTGGATGGCCGCGACAAGCGCGGCCATGACGCGGCGAGCCCGCCGCGCGGCGCTTGACACCTCCGCCGGCCCCATCGATGTTGCCGAACGAATTGTTCGGCATATCGAACGCCTGGGAAGATCGCTTGTCCATCGTTTCAGAAACGCGGCCGGTCCAGGGCGGGGCCTCCGCGCCGAAAACCGTGGTTTTCGAGCCCGCCCGCCCGCTTCTGACCGATGGGGGCGGACGTATCGCGCCGCTCGCCATCGCCTATGAGACCTATGGGACGCTCAACGCCGAGCGCTCGAACGCCATCCTGCTCTGCCATGCGCTGACCGGCGACCAATATGCGGCTGGGGTTCATCCCGTCACCGGCAAGCCCGGCTGGTGGGAGGCGATGGTCGGTCCCGGCAAGCCCTTCGACACCGATCGCTATTTCCTCATCTGCTCCAATGTCGTCGGCGGCTGCATGGGCACGACCGGCCCGTCCTCGATCAATCCGGCGAGCGGCAAGCCCTATGGGCTCGACTTTCCCGTCGTCACCATCCGCGACATGGTGCGGGCGCAGGCGATGCTCATCGATCATCTGGGAATCGAGACGCTGTTCTGCGTCGCCGGCGGCTCGATGGGCGGCATGCAGGTGCTGCAATGGGCCGCGAGCTATCCGAAGCGGGTGTTTTCGGCGATGCCGATCGCGACCGCCGCCAAACATTCGGCGCAGAACATCGCCCTTCACGAAGTCGGCCGGCAGGCGGTGATGGCCGATCCCGACTGGCGCTCGGGGCGCTATCAGGAGCAGGGGGTGCGGCCGGAGAAGGGCCTCGCGGTGGCGCGCATGTCTGCGCATATCACCTATCTTTCGGAAGCCGCGCTGCAGCGCAAGTTCGGCCGCAAACTGCAGGATCGCAGCGCGCCGACCTTCTCCTTCGACGCCGATTTTCAGGTCGAGAATTATCTGCGCTATCAGGGCCTCGCCTTCGTCGAGCGCTTCGACGCCAATTCCTATCTCTTCGTCACCCGCGCCTGCGACTATTTCGATCTCGCCGCCGATTATGGCGGGTCATTGGCCATGGCGTTCAAGGACATCAGGACGCGCTTTTGCGTCGTCTCCTTCACCTCGGACTGGCTTTATCCGACCACCGATTCGCGCGCCATCGTCCATGCGCTCAACGCCGGCGGCGCCTCGGTGTCCTTCGTCGAAATCGAATCCGACAAGGGGCACGACGCCTTTCTGCTGCATGAGCCGATGTTTATCGCCACGACGCGCGGCTTTCTCGACTCGGCCGCGGCGGCGCGCGGCCTCGCGCCTCACGGAAACTCGAAATGAACTTCACGACAGCGGAGGAGCCTGCGCCGCCGCGCGATCAACCGCGCCTCGATCTCGCCGTCATCGCTGAGATGGTCGCGCCCGGCGCCCGCGTTCTCGACGTCGGCTGCGGCGACGGCTCGCTGCTGCAGCTGCTCGCGCAGAAGAAAGGCGTCGACGGCCGCGGCGTCGAACTCTCGCAGCGCGGCGTCAATGAATGCGTCGCCAAGGGTCTTTCGGTCATTCAGGGCGACGCCGACACCGACCTTTCCGACTATCCCGACGACGGCTTCGATTATGTGATTCTCTCGCAGACGCTGCAGGCGACCAGGCGTCCGCGGGCTGCGCTCGCCAATATGTTGCGCATCGGACGTCGCGCCATCGTTTCATTTCCGAATTTTGGCTATTGGCGGGTGCGCGCGCAACTCGCCCTGACCGGCCGCATGCCGGTGACCGGCCATCTCGCCGCGCATTGGCACGACACGCCCAACATCCATCTTTGCACCATTCGCGACTTCGTCGAACTTGTCGACGAGCTCGGCGCGCATATTGAGCGCGGCGCCGCGTTGGACCGCGCCGGCGCGCCGATTCGCTTCAACGCCCCCTGGTGGGTCTGGAATCTCTTCGGCGAACAGGCGGTTTTTCTTTTGGAGCGTGGCGGCAAACGGACCTGACTCATGCGACGGTTTGTCCCGCGTCGCTCGTCTTTCGCCGATTGACGGTTCGCGTTAGCCTTCCCGTTGGCGGCATTATCGAACATGCGCAGGAGGGAGCGGCGGCGCCTCCGCTTCATTGTCGTGTCATTCATTGAATGACGCGTACGATCTGTTGCGCTTCGACAAGGATGCGCGAGCTTGACGATCGAGACCTATCCCGCAGCGCAACGCCATGACGCCGTCCGGCGGAAGGTACGGGGCGGTTCACGCGCGTCTTTGCCGGCGGGCCCCGACGAACTGCGCAAAGCGCCGCTCTTCGCGGATATTGACGAAGCGACGCTGTCGCGGCTCTCAGCCGACGCCAGGATCGAGTCGCTCCAAGACGGCGATACGCTTTTCTATCAGGGCGCCGGCGTCACGGACGTCTCATTCGTGGTGAGCGGCTATGTGAAGCTGATGCGCATGGCGCCTTCCGGAGCCCAAACGCTCATCGGGATTCGTTCGGACGGCGAAATGATCGGCGAAGCCCCCGCCGGCCGCGACGAGATCCACGCGGTTTCGGCGGAAGCGGTCGGCGCCGCGAAGGCGCTCAAACTCCCCGCGCCGCGCTTCGCGCGGCAGATCAAGGAATCGCCCTCGCTCTGCGCCGCGGTGCTTCGGGACTCCAAGGAGAGAATCGCGCGTCTCGTCGGCGAGATCGAGTCGCTCAAGAGCCAGAGCGCCGATCAGCGCCTTGCGCATTTCCTGCTCGCCCTTTGCCCGCCGGACGAGGACCGCTGCCGCTTCCGCCTGCCTTATGACAAGCGGCTCATCGCCGCGCGTCTTGGCGTCAAGCAGGAAACGCTGTCGCGGGCCTTCGCCAAGCTCCGCGCCCATGGCGTGCGCACCGAGACGCGGAATGTGCATGTCGAGAGCGTTGCGCATCTCGCGGAGCAATGCGGCCGATCGGGCGCGCGCGCCCGTTTGGCTTTTCAAGCGTCGTAACATTGAGAGGCGGCGCGTCGCCGCCTGGCGCGCGTTCCGCCCAAGCAAACTTGGGCGTTCACATCGATCACACAATAGGCTTTTGAGATCGATCGCATTATGCGCCCTTGCGCCAGGCCCCGACGCCGGATGGCCGAGCGGCCCGTCCCCCATCGAGCTTTTTTAGGCCGACGAACTTTTTTGGGCCGACGCATTCACGCTCGCGCAAATGGCGGATAGACTTGTCGCCGTCGACCGAACGCCTGCGCCGCATATTCGGCGGAGGCGCGTCGTCAATTGCGTTGATCTATTTATCGGAGGATTCGCCATGATCGCATACAAGTCGGTTGCATTGGCCTTCTTATCCGCCCTTGCGCCGGCCGCGGCTCAAGCGGGAGCGAGCAGCGGCTCGAGCGCGCTGGCGCTTTCGGCGATCGTCGGCGACTTGTCGCCTCAAACAAGCGCCTTGGAGAAAAAGCTTCTCGCGAACTATTTGAGCGGACATGCGAACGCGCCGCACTCCAAAAATCTTCGCATCGCGGTCAAGGCAGACGCCATCGACTGTCGCGCCGGCAATGTCGACATCACGTCGCGCGCCTGCGACCTGACCTTCGGCGCCAAGAAGATCGAATTGAGCGGGCGCAAGGCGAATGAACTCTATGCGACCTTGATCGAGAATGGCGTCGTGGCGGAAGGCGCGGCGGGCTCTTCGCACGCGTCGATCACGGCGCTCGACTGCATCATCGACGCCGATGAAGTTGCGGAGAAGGCCGGCGGCGGCGCGCGCTGCGCCTTTACGCCTTAGAGCGCGCTCTAAACTTTTTGACTCGATCGCGCTATCTGCATTTGGGCGGTTCCGCCCAAACGCAGCGTGATCTGAGAGGCGGGCGCCCTTGTCTTTGGCGCGGCTTTGGTCGAGAAAACGCCTCCAGCGAGAGGAGTTTCAGATGGCTGCGCCGGGCGTCACGGTCTTTGTTTGCGTGTCCTGCCGCGACGGCGAGGACGCCGACGTCCGTCCGGGCGCGCTTCTGTTGGAGGCGCTGCGCGCGCGATTAGACGAGCGCAGCGTCGATATCGCGGTCGAGCCCGTCGAATGTCTCGCGGTGTGCAAGCGCCCGGCGACGGTGGCCTTCGCCGGCGCCGGCAAATGGACCTATGTGATCGGCGATCTCGACGGCGCCGCGCATGTCGACGACTTGATCGACTCGGCGCAAAGTTTCGCGGCGACCGACAATGGCGTCGTCGCCTGGAAGGACCGGCCGGCGTGCTTCAAAAAGGGCGTGGTGTCGCGCGTCCCGCCGGTTTCTTAAGCGCTATTTCCCCGCACGCGCCCGCTCGATCGCCTCGGCGATGAGCGCGCGGGCCTCGGCGGCGTCGCCCCAGCCGGCGACCTTCGCCCATTTGCCGGGCTCGAGATCCTTGTAGTGGACGAAGAAATGTTCGATCCGACGCCAGGTCATCTCCTGGAGGTCGGTGTAATTCTCAACGTCGACGTAGCGCTGCGTCAGCCGCGCGGACGGCACGGCGACGATTTTCTCGTCGCCGCCGGCCTCATCCGTCATGCGCAGCACGCCGATCGGCCGGACCGCGATGACCGCGCCCGGCGCCACGGGACGCGTATTGGCGACCAGCACGTCGCAGGGATCGCCGTCGTCGGACAGCGTGTGCGGAATGAACCCGTAATTGCCCGGATAGCGCATCGCCGTATAGAGGAAGCGATCGACGAAGAGCGTGCCCGAGGCCTTGTCGAGCTCATATTTGATCGGCTCGCCGCCAAGCGGCACTTCGACGACAACATTGACTTCATGCGGCGGGTTCACGCCGATCGGTATGGCGTCGAGACGCATTCAAGGCTCCCGTAAGATCGACGGCGCGGCGAGGACAATTCGCCGGACTCTTTCCATTGTCATTTAGGCGAAAGCGCTGCGCGCGTTGCGGCGGCGATCATATCGCGAAACGGCCGCGCGACGTTCAGCGCACCGGCGCCGACACGAAGCCGAAGGCGACGCGCGTCAGCATGTCCGAGCCGAATCGTTCCTCGGCGCGGCGCACCGTCTGTCCGCCAAGGCTGCGGTAGAAGGCAAGCGCCTTGTCATTGTCGGCGAGCGCCCAGACGATGGTCGAGAGATAGCCGTGCTCGGCGAGTTCGCGGCGCGTGGCGTTGAACAGCCGCCTCCCGAAACCCAAGCCTTGCTGCTCCGGGGTCAGATAGATTTCGAAGATTTCGCCGGAATAGGGCATCGACGGCACGCGGTTCCGGCCATAGGTCGCATAGCCGACGATATCCTCGTCGAAGTCGAGCACGAGAAGTCCGGTGCCGCGCACGATCGCCGAATGCCACCAGTTGGGGCCGCGGCGGGCGATCATCCGTTCCAGCTCCGCGCCGGGGATCACGCCTCGATAGGCGGAGCGCCACGACGCGTCGTGAACGCGCGTGATCTGCTCTGCGTCTCCGGGACGCGCATGGCGGATGGAGAATGCGGTTTTGACCATGTTTTGAATGTTAGGTCCCCTATATTCGTTTCGGCAAGAGCCATGAGCGTTTCGGGCGCAAAAATTATCTTCTGGCCGACCGCCGCGCGCTTTGGGCGCGGTCGCCGGTCCGCGATATGAAAAAACCGGCGACGTGGCGCTTGCGGCAAAGGTCCTTCTTGCGTTATCCTTGTCGTCGATTGCGGCCAAGCGCCGCCGGAATGGGAAGAGTTCGTTGCCTTACGCAACCGCCTCTGCGATCGACGTTGCGACGCCTTCGCGCGCGCGCGCCTTCGCTTGCCCGCTTTCCCTGCCGCTTTTCGGACTGCTGCTGCTTAGTCGCCCCTGAGCGCCCGACGGGCTCGCGCCCAGGCCTTCAGGGGACATTTCACGCAGTCATCGACAGGAGCCCCCGCGGGGGCGGCACAGCAGGATTTCAAACCAAATGAGCCATACGTCACAGCCCGGCGCCGTCGCGGATAACGACGGGCGCGTCATGATTTTCGACACCACCTTGCGCGACGGCGAGCAATCGCCCGGCGCCTCCATGACTCTCGAGGAGAAGCTCGAGGTCGCCGATCTCCTGGATCAATTGGGCGTCGACATTATCGAGGCCGGCTTCCCGATCGCCAGTCCTGGCGATTTCGAAAGCGTCAGCGAAGTGGCGCGGCGGGTCAAGAACGCCATCGTCGCCGGACTGGCGCGCGCTTCCGAGAAGGACATCGACCGCTGCGCCGAGGCGCTGCGGCAGGCGAGACGTCCGCGCATTCACACCTTCATCTCCACCTCGCCGGTGCATATGAAATACAAGCTCCAGATGGAGCCGGAGCGCGTCTTGGAGATGGTGACCGCCTCGGTGACGCGGGCGCGCAATCATGTCGCCGACGTCGAATGGTCGGCGGAGGACGGCACCCGCACGGAACTCGATTTTCTCTGCCGCTGCGTCGAGGCCGCGATCAAGGCCGGCGCGACGACGATCAACATTCCCGACACCGTCGGCTACACCACGCCGGCGGAATATGAGCAGTTGTTCCGCACGGTGCGCGAGCGGGTGCCGAACGCCGACAGGGCGATCTTCTCGGTGCATTGTCACGACGATCTGGGACTGGCCGTCGCCAATTCGCTCGCCGGCGTGCGCGGCGGCGCGCGGCAGATCGAATGCACCATCAACGGCATCGGCGAGCGGGCGGGCAACGCCGCGCTCGAAGAAGTCGCGATGGCGATGAAGACGCGCGCCGACGCGCTGCCGTTTTACACCAACATCGACGCCAAACTGTTGACGCGCGCCTCGAAGCTGGTCTCGGCGGTCACGTCCTTTCCGGTGCAATACAACAAGGCGATCGTCGGGCGGAACGCTTTCGCGCATGAGAGCGGCATCCATCAGGACGGCATGCTCAAGAACGCGCATACTTACGAGATCATGACGCCGGAAAGCGTCGGCGTCTCCAAGACGTCGCTCGTGATGGGCAAGCATTCGGGCCGCCACGCCTTCCGCGAGAAGCTGAAGGAGCTGGGCTATGATCTCGGCGAGAATGCGCTGGAAGACGCCTTCAACCGCTTCAAGGATTTGGCCGACCGCAAGAAATTCGTCTATGACGAGGATCTCGCCGCGCTGGTCGACGACGAAATCGTCAACGCCCATGATCACATCAAGGTCGAAGCCTTGATGGTGATGGCCGGCACGCATGGCCCGCAGTCTGCGGCCCTCACGCTCGACATCGGCGGCGAGAAGCTGACGCATCAGGCGACCGGCAACGGGCCCGTCGACGCCATCTTCAACGCCATCAAGGCGCTCGCCCCGCATGACGCGACCCTGGAGCTGTTCCAGGTCCATGCCGTCACCGAAGGCACCGACGCGCAGGCCGAGGTCTCGGTGCGTCTGAGCGAAAACGGCAAGTCGGTGACCGGCCGCGGCGCCGATCCCGATACGCTCGTCGCTTCGGCGCGCGCCTATGTGTCCGCGCTCAACCGGCTGATCGCCAAGCGGGCGCGCACCAAGCCCGAAGCAATGCAGGCGATATAGCGTCGTCTGCACATGAAAGCTCCCGCCGGTCTTGCCGACGGGAGCCTTCGCATCGCTGATGGCGGGCGGAGCAAGAAGCGCCCCGCCCGCGGCGCGTTCGCGCCGATCAGAACTCCACGCGCAGCGAACCCATGATGTTTCGTGGAGTGCCGGCCGTGCCGGCGAAGCGCCCGGGGAAATTTGACGTTCCATAATAGTAGGTTTGACCGAGGAGGTTGTCGGCGTTTACCTGGGCGGTGACATGCGTCGGACCCAAAGCGAACCGATAGGCCGCCATCGCCCTTACGAGAGTGTAGGCAGGTGATAGAAAGGTGTTCGCTGGATCAACCCAAGCATTCCCCGACCAGGTGAAACCGCCGCCGCAACTCAACCCTCTGAAATCGCCGTCGGCGTCATATTTCAGCCAGAGGCTGCCGATGTTGTCTGGCACGGCGGGAAGACGCTTGCCGACGACCGGCGCTTGCGTTCGAACATCGAAAGGATCGCTCGCGGGCAGTGTGGAGCCTTTGGTGACATGCGTGCTCAAGTGCGAATAATTGGCGATAACGCTCCAATTGTCGTCGAGCTTTCCAGTGACGTCCAACTCCACGCCCAGGCTTTCGGCGTCAAGCAAATCGACGACGTAACCTCTCAACGCTGCAGGAGCATTGGGCGCATTCTGCGACATATTGTATTTCTTGATATCGAAATAGGCGACCGTCGCCAGTAGGCGCTTGTCGAGGAATTCCGCCTTCGCGCCGCCCTCCCATTGGATCGCCTGCTGCGAACCGAGCGGCGTGTTCGAGCGCGTTACGCCGTTGTTCACGCCGAATGATTGCGTGTAATTCCCATAGAACGACAGCCATGGCGTCGGCTGAACCACGAGGCCCACGCGCGGACTGAAGAAATGGTCTTTCACGGAAATGCCAAGGACATTCGCTCGATCGAGAGCATTGTTGATGATCGCCGAATTCGATGATTGGGCCGAACTCAGGGCGTACGCATTGTCGTAGCGTCCGCCTATGAGAAAGTGCACCCGATCGTCAAATGCGGAAATCATGTCTTGGGCGTAAAAGCCCTGCCAATCCTGCTTCCTGATAAATGCTGTGCCGTTAGCGGGGGTCAGAAACCGTGAAAGGCCAAACGGCGTGTATATTGGCGCGAAAATGTTGATCGATTGCGCCGAGCCGGCCTGATAAAGATTTCCGACTTGTGAGGTGTTGACGTGATCCGTTCCAAACAGCACCACATGCTGAAGCGAGCCGGTATAGAACTTGCCATTCAAATCGAGAGTTCCGGCGATGCTTCGGAGGGCGATCGGTCCCCAATTGAGCCCCACAATGGATTGGCCGAACGGAAGGTTTGCCGCGCAAAGCGCATTTGGAGCCGCGAGTAAGAACGGAGCGTTGGTGCATTGCAGGAACATGCTGGACTGGATCGAACGCGTATTGTTGTATGCGAATCGATTGGTGACGCTCCAATCTTCATTGAGGTCGTATTTCCAGTCATAGCCGGCGAACCGGCGCATGTCGTGGTCGGGATTATTGACGGTGATGCTCGGATCGGCGAGGTAGCGGCTGATTGGAATGGGCGCCGCATTATATCCTATGGCGGGAATATTCGGATTATTGTCTACATAGTAGAGGTCTTGATATTCGGTATCGACGTTCAGCTTGAAGTTCTGCGTCGGATGATAGGTGACGGTCGCCGAACCAAACCATCTATCGTTGCTGGCGAAATCGACGAAGGATGGATTGTGGTAGTATTCGGCGTTTACGCGATAAAGCCAGCTCTTATCCTCGGTCAGAGGACCCGTGGCGTCCAGCGTCGTGCGCGCCACGCCGAACGATCCGCCCTGCTGCTGCACAGAATAATAGGGCGTCTCTAGCGGTCGCTTGACGATCATGTCGACGAGTCCGCCGGGCTCGATTCGGCCATAGAGCATGGCCGAGGGTCCCTTGACGACTTCGATCGACTGCAGATTCGCGGTGCTGGGGCAGCGCTCGTTCGGCACGAGAACGCCATTTCGATAAAGTTGCGCCATAGAAAGCGTGCCTGTCTGGAAGCCGCGTATCATGAAATTCTGAAAGAGAGTGCAATTCGCCGGCATTGGCGACGTGCTGCTGACATTGGCGACGATTGCCTGATTGAGCGTGGTCGCCTGCTGATCGTCCATCGTCTGGCGCGTCACGGTTTGAACGCTGATGGGGATTTGGAGGATTGGCTTGTTGAGTTTGACCGAAACCGTCCGGTCGGTCTTGTAGCCGGTGATTCGGTCGCCGGTCTGCACGGTGAGAACGTCTGTCGACGGAGCGACGGCGGGGCCCGATATTCCGCTCGCGGGCGCGCGGCTCGTGGCCGGTCCAGGCGCGGTCCGACGCGATGCGCCGCCGATGTCGATCGTTGGAAGAGCTTGCTGCGCGAAGCTCGAAGCGGATGACGAGAGGGCTGCGATGAAGGCGCAGGCAGAGACGCCGCGCCGAAGCGTGCTGTGAGAGGATTTCATTTAAGTATCTCCTGGCGCGTCGCATTTGCGCGCGCAAACCAATGGCTCCTTGCAACCCTGCGGCTGCGTTCGCTTGGTCAGGAGAAAGGCGGCGGTCCACGCGACGAGGCGGCGCCGGTCTCGGCCAACCGCCCCATGGAAACACCGCCGTCGGCGCGGGCGACGGCCGTAATCGTGGCCTTGGGCGCTTGAAATTCCGCGCGCGCCAAAAGAAAGGCGCCCTGAAAGGCCAGCTTGTCGGAGCTACCGATCGGACACAGCATGCAGCAGACGGCGCGCGGGCGCCGATGCGCCGGCTGTCCGCGGCTATCCGCAGCGGGGCCGCAATCAACGGCTGCGAATGCGGTCGCTTCGCCGTTTCCGGCATCGGCGCGTCCCCTCGTCTGCGAGGCCGCGCCGATCGCGAGACTCTGCAGGAGAATGAGAATTGCGAGAAGTTGACCGATGAACCGCAAGGTTTTGTCCTCGACGCCGCAGTGAGGATTTCTGCTTAACAATCAAGCGTAACGACAGCGTAACGAGCTCATTTGTAGGGAAGCAAACGAGCAAAGTATCAAGAAGGTGTTGCAAACGGACAACACCGGCGTGAATGTCGATGCGATCACTTGCGCGCGGCGTTGCGGGCGTTCGCCCGCCGTCGCGGCGCGATGCGGATACAGGCAAGATGCGGATATTGATCGTCGAGGACCAGCCAGAGATGGCCTCTCTCGTGGCGGAGCGACTCACTCGATCGGGCTATGTCGCGGACAATGTCGGCACGCTTGAAGACGCCGTCGAGGCGCTCAAGCAGTACGACTACCCGGTAATACTGCTGGACCGCAGGCTTCCGGACGGCGACGGCGTTTCCATTCTGCAAATGGTGCGCTCGACGAAGCCAAGCACGCGGGTGCTCGTGGTAACCGCGCTTCGATCGATCGACCAAAGGATCGGCGGTCTCGACGCCGGCGCCGACGATTATTTGACCAAGCCCTTCGACGCCGACGAACTTATCGCGCGGATAAGAGCCGTATTGCGACGGTCGAACGCAGCGCTCGTTCCGCCCGTTTCACTCGGCGAGTTGTCTTTCGATCTCAACCAGCGCGAGGCCTTCGTTCGCGGAAAGCCCTTCGTCATTTCCAAGCGCGAGTTGCTGCTTCTTGAGGCGCTCATGCGGCGCGCCGGCCGCACGGTCAGACACAGCACGCTGATTTCGGACATCTATGGGTTTAACGACGCCGTTCAGGTCGATGCGCTGAAAATGTCGATTTCGCGTTTGCGTCAACATCTGAAGGACTGTCGCGCCGGGGTCGAAATTCACACGCTGCGGGGCGTCGGCTACCTGATCGAGAGATCGCGGGCGTGAAGTTGCTTCGATCGCTGTCATCCCGATTGGTGGTCTATTGGGTCGTCTTTTCGATGCTGGCGTTTTTCACGGTTCCCGCGACCGTGCTGCTGCCTCTCGCTTCGCTTGGCATTGAAGACGTCGGCTATGTTCGCCTCGAAGGCCACACGGTGAAACGCGCGCGCAATATTCTCATGCACGCCCTGCGTCAGAGACCCGACGGCGCGCTCTATGTCGAGATGACGGACGAGCTGCGCGCCTACAAGGCGCGCAATCCGGACTTTCGCTATGCTGCGTTCGATCCGGCGACAGGCGCGGTCTTCGAGGGGTCGTCGCGATATCTCGTCGATTATTTCAGCGGAGAATTGTCTCGCCTCGAAATGCTCGGCGCGAGCTTTCATATCCTGGATGATTCCAATTCGAACTCCCGCGGCTCGATGCGTATGGTTCAAACGCCGCTGGGTCGATTCGGCACCGTTGTCTACGGCGCGCAGTTTCATTGGGACGATCTTCTCTACTGGCTGTACTACTATCCCACGACCGCAAACATTGTCGCCTATCTCCCGCTTTGCGCGACGCTTTCGCTCGTCGCCCTGCTCGTCGTGCGCAAGAACTTGCAGCCTCTTCGCTCGAGCGCGGCGAAGGTGGCGGAGATCGACTTGAATTCGCTTGACCAGCGCGTGCCGACCGAAGGGCTGCCCTCCGAAGTCGTTCCTTTCATCGACGCGGTGAACACCGCCTTCGGCCGCGTCGATGACGGCGTCGCGCGCCAGCGCCGGTTCATCGCCAATTCGGCCCATGAGCTGCGCACGCCGATCGCCATTCTAAGAACGCGCGTGGACAAGCTCGATGAAGCTTCGATCAAGCAGGAAATAAAGCGGGACGTTCAGCGCATTCAAACGGTGCTCGAACAGCTGCTGGTGTTGGCCCAGGTTGAGGAGCAGGGCGCGACCGCGCCGATGCCGGAACTGGACCTCGCCGAGGCCGCGCTTGCGGTGATCGCCGATTATGCCCCAATCGCGCTCGGCAACGGCCGGCGCATCGCATTCGACGCGCCTTCTCATCCCGTCATGGCGAAAGGCTATCAGTGGGCCGTCGAAAGCGTCGTCACTAATCTCATCGAAAACGCTGCGCGCGCCGAGCCTGCGGGCGGCATGGTGCTCGTGCGCGTCGCGCCCGACGCCACGGTGGCGGTGGTCGATCATGGAGAGGGCGTGGCGCCGGCCCACCGCGACATGATTTTCGAGCCGTTCTGGCGAAAGAGCGAGACGACGCCGGGCACCGGACTGGGCCTCGCAATCGCGAAAGAACTCATCGAAAGACTGGCCGGGCGAATCTGGGTCGAAGAGACTCCGGGCGGCGGCGCTACCTTCAAGATATCCTTGATGAAATCATAGAGCGCCGCACGCCGGACGGATCACGGCGCGCGACTCGCGCGACGCGCGCCTTGACGCGCGACCTTGCCACCCGATGAAAGTCAGGTTTATCTTCGAGCGGGGGAATTTTGCGCGTTTTCGAACGGACGCGTGACGCGCGCGGTGATGCGCAGGGGGGCTGGAATGACGACTCCAATCGAGCGCATTGTTATTCGCCATCTATCGGGCTCCAAGGCCAATCAGATTGAACAGCTGCCAGTCGGCGATGTGCGCGAATTCGCCATCGGCCGCGATCCGACGTCGAAGATCGCCTTCGATCCGGTCGGCGATAGCGTCGTCAGCCGCAAACATGCGGTGATCCGCATCGAAGGCGAAGGCGATAGGCTCTCCTTCAAACTTTCCGACTCCGGCAGCAGCAACGGCACCTTTCTCAATGGCGAGCGGGTGACCGGCGAAGTCGAGCTGCTTCCCGAAGACACGATCGAACTCGGCGGCGCCAGGGGGCCGAAATTCACCTTCGACGTGCAGCCGCGGCCCGCCAGTTTCGCCGCGCGGACGCAGGTGATCGGGCTCAGCGACACGGCGGCGACCCGCGTCATCAAGACGGCGGAAATCGCCGCGTCAACGGCCGTGAACGCGGCGGCGACCGGCGCAGCCCCCGCCGAGGGAGCGAGCGGCGATTCGGCTGCTCAAAAGAAGTTCGGAGTCGGTCAGGAGACGGTGCAGCGGCTGATCGGCGAGGAACGCCGCGCCTCGCGCGGCGCCTTGACGGCGACGGCGGCGGGGATCGGCGCCGTTCTCGTGCTCGGCGGCGCAATCCTCCTGTGGCAGCAATGGAAGGGCGAGGAGCGCGTCGGCGGCCGGATTTCCGATATCGAGAAAGGTCAGGAAGAAGCGTCCGCCGGGGTCGAAGGCAAGGTGAAATCGATCACCGGCATGACGCCGCAGGAAATCTACGACAAATACAAGGACGCGACGGCCAAGATTTATCTTCATTGGCGTCTTTATGACAAGACGACCGGAAAGCCGGTTTATCACCAGACCTTCAGCATCAAACTCAACAAGAATGAAAGCGTGGTCCTGCCGGCCTATGTCCGGCTCGGACCCAACACGGTCGTGCGATGGCTGACGCTCGACGACGACTACCGGTCGAATCTTCCAATCGACGGCGCCGGTTCCGGAAGCGGCTTCGTCGTCGGGGAGCAGGGCTACCTCCTCACCAACAAACATGTCGCCGCGGGGTGGGAAATACCCTTCGCCGCGCCGAAACGGCGCGGCGTGGTGTTCGAATACAAGGGCGGCCCCGACTGGAAGCGGACCAAGGGATACAAGGGCCCCGATCTGCAGAAATTCGAGGTGATCGATCTCGACGACAGCGCCTATTCGGATATCGACGACTGGGTGCCGGAGTCCGGCGGCCTGATTTTCCCGTCGAAGCCGGCGATCGCGGTGCCGATTGGCGGCGGCAACATTCCCGACCCCACCAAGGCGGACAAGCGCACATTCGAAGGACGCAACGACACGCTCGAAACGCGCTTTCCGGGCAGCCGCCTGAACATCAACGCCAGTCTGGTCCGCGCGTCGTCGGATTCGGACGCCGCCCTCATCAAGATCGATTCGCCTCAGACGCTCAGCACGGTTGAGCTCGCCAACAACGACAACGTCACGGTTGGCGAAAAGGTGGTGGTTCTCGGCTATCCGGCGGTGTCGGTGTCGACGTTTCAGCAACTGTCGACGCAGGAAGGGGGCGGGCCGGTCAGACGCCGTCTCGAAGAGATACCGGAAGCCACGATTACCGACGGCATCGTTTCGAAGCTCTCGCCCGGCGTCAAACAGAGGGAGGGCGTGACGACCTACGGCTCCACGGGAGACGTCATACAGTTGAGCATTACCGCGACCGGCGCCGGCAACAGCGGCGGCCCGGTGTTTGACTCGTCCGGCAATGTGATCGGGCTGTTCACTTACAGCAAGAGCCGCGGCAATGAGCGGGTGACGCTCGCGGTTCCGATCAAATACGGCCGAGATCTGTTGCGTCCGCAGCGCGAGTGAACCAGGGGACGCCAGCGATGACGGCGGCAGGGCAGGCGAACGGCGCTTCGTTGCGCGTGGCGGGCGCGATGCGCACCGATGTAGGTCGCGTGCGCTCGCTCAACGAGGACACCGTCGTCTTCGTCGCTCCAGCCGAACATGACCCGGAAGCCAGACGCGGCATGCTCGCCCTGGTCGCCGACGGGATGGGCGGCCACGCGGCCGGCGAAGTGGCGAGCGCACTGGCGGCGGAGGTCGTTCGGCGTGTCTATTTCTCTCTCGACAAGTCGCCGCTCGAAGCATTGCGGGCCGCGTTCGACGCCGCCAATCGGGCGATCCTTGACTACGCCGCCAAACATCCCGATTGCGCCGGCATGGGAACGACCTGCACCGCGATCGCCGTCCGCGACGGATGTCTGTGGCTCGCCCATGTCGGCGACAGCCGCGCCTATATTCTGCGCGACGGCGAACTGACCCAACTCTCGGAAGACCAGACGCTGCACGCGCAGCTCGTGCGCGACGGCGTGTTGACCGCCGAGGAGGCCGAAAGGAGCCCGGGCGGCAATGTCATCCTGCAGGCGCTCGGAACGCGGCAGGAGATCGCCCCGGCCCTGTCATCCGAAGGACTGCGCTTGCGAGTGGGCGACCGTTTCATTCTCTGTTCCGACGGTTTGTCCAATCTTGCGAGCAATGACGAAATCGCCGACATCGTTTCGCGCCATACACCCAGCGAGGCCTGCGGCGCCTTGATCGCCGCCGCGCTCGCGGCTGGCGGTTACGACAATATTTCGGTCGGCGTGTTCGCCATTGAGCGCGCCGCGCCGAAACACTCCAGCGGCCAGGCGGCGACGCAGCGGATCACGATCGCCGATCCGCCGACAGGCGCGCCGACGGTGAAGATCGAAGCCATCGCAGAGGGTTGAACCATGAGCGACCCGCAAATGATCGGACATTATCGAGTCGTCAAGCTGCTCGGCGTCGGCGCGATGGGCAAGGTGCACGCTGCGGTCGACACCTTCCTCGAGCGCGAAGTGGCGATCAAATCCCTGCGCGCCGAGCTTACTCAGGATCCCGACTTCGTCGGACGGTTCCGCGCCGAAGCGACGAGTCTCGCCAAGCTCAACCACCCGAATATTACGACGCTCTATTCGCCGGTGCTGGAGGGCAACGACCTTTACATGGTCATGGAGCTCGTGCGCGGCCGTCCGCTCGACGAGATATTGCGGGAGCGCGGCAAGCCGCTCGGCGTCAAGGAAAGTCTGGCCGTCATCGCGCAGGCGGCGGACGGGCTCGCTTATGCGCATCAGATGGGCGTCATCCATCGCGACATTAAGCCGTCGAACCTGATGGTCGCCGACGACGGCCGCATCAAGATCATGGATTTCGGCATCGCCCGCGTGCGCGGCAGCGTGCGTCTCACCCGCGCCGGCACGGCGGTCGGCACGCCGCTCTATATGTCGCCCGAACAATGCCGTGGCGGCGAGGGCGACGAAAGGAGCGATCTCTATTCGCTGGCCGTCGTGCTTTACGAGATGCTTGCGGGCGCGCCGCCATTCTCCGGCGCGACCGAATATGACCTCACCCAGGCGCAGATTCACGCCGAGGCGCCGCCGCTCGTGCCGCGAATCTCCGGCGTAACGCCCGAAGTTGAATCGGCGATCATGACGGCGCTGTCGAAGCGTCCCGAGCATCGTTTCCCCAATCTGCGCGGCTTCAGCGACGCGCTCGGCGCGACGGCGCTGCGTATCGACGCCCCGGCCGTCATTCGCAACGCGGGGCATCTCGTCCAGGATTCGACCGCCGAGCGCGACGTGCCGACGCAAGAGCGCCTGTCGACCAAGCTCGTCGCTTTGGCGAAGAGCCGCAGCGCGACGGCGGTGCGCCGCTTCAAGGGTCTGCATCCGGCGTTACAGGGCGTAATGGCCGGCGCCGGCGCCGTCGCGATTCTCGGATCGCTGTATTTTGGCCTGCAGCCTTCGTTTTCTTCCGACGAGCGCAGGTCGAGGGAAATCTCGCTCGCCGACAAGAAGAGCCGCGGCGACGACATTCGAGGTCAGGACGCCGACGCGGGCTATCGCCGCGCCGCGCCGCGTAACAGCACCACATTCGGAGTCGACGAAAACCAGGCGTCGACGGTTCCGGCCTACGATCGAAGACCCAGGGAAGACGAGATTGAGACGAAGTTCGCGCGCACGGAAAGCCGGGCGCGCGAGGGCGATCAAAAGGCGCGATATGAGTTGGGGATGCTGTATCTGCAAACGCCCGGACGCCAGAAACTCGACGATGCGTTCAAATGGCTCAAAATGTCGGCCGAGCAGGGCCATCCCGACGCGCAATACGAGCTTGGAAAAATGTATACTAACGGATTGGTCGATGAGGTCGCGGACGATGTGAGGCTGCGCGAGCGATTGGCCGCCGACTGGTGGGAGAAAGCGGCGCAGTCGGGACACGCCAAGGCGCAATTTCAGCTCGGGCGGATTTATGAAGGCGGGGCGGCCGGCCGCAAGAGAGATCGCCGGGAGGCCAAGGACTGGTACAGCAAAGCGAGCGCTCAGGGCGACGCCAATGCGACGGAGGCCCTGCGCCGCATCCGATAGAATTTGTCTGGCGCGACAACCCCCTCTGTCGCGCTCAGTCGACGTGGCCGATTCCCCCGCCCCCGCCGCCGCCTGAACCGCCGCCTCCGCCGCGCTGGCGATGATGACTTGCGACGCGGACGCGTCCGCGATGATGCGCGTAATGGGGACGCGCATGATAATGACGGCCATACCCGCCGTAGTGGCGCCGGCGACCGCGGAAGCGCAATCCGCCGAGTAGCGCGCCGATGAGACCAAACTGCGCGGACGCCGGCTCGGGGTCCAAAACGATAAGAGGAAGCGTCAGAACGCCGAACAGCAAGGATCGGCGCGAAAGCCGAGTTTCAACTCCAGAGTCAGTGTCAATCATGGAACGCGCCCCCGCAGACGATTAGTTTCCGATTATTGTTCTCGCGGCTGCGGCCTGTCAATTTGAAGAGGCGGCTTTCAAGAGGCGGCATTCAAGGGACGGCTTGGGCCGACGCGCGCATCGATCTCCCTGTCTCGCCGGGGACGATTTCCGCGATTTATCCGACGGTCGCATCTGTCGCAAAGCCGCGAAGATAAGGAGAAGGGCCAATGGGCGACGCCGAACATCGAACCGCCGCCGCGCCTGTCTTCGTCGACGAGCGCGCGGATGGACCGGGAGTTGTCAGTTTTTCCGAAAACGATCCCGCCGCGCCCTTTTATCGCTTGCTGATGAAATTGCGCGCGCCGGTGGCGATGCGAGACATGATGATCGCGCCGGTGCGCGCCTGTTACAGGGGCGAGGGCCTAACGATCGACCCCTCCGAACTTCCGCCGGGCGCGGCGCAGCTTTATCCGCAAGTGTCGGTTTCGACTCTTGCCGTTCCTTCGGACGCCGGTCCGATCCGCTGTGAATGTTTCACGCCGCCCGGCGAAGGGCCGAGGCCGATGATGCTCTATGTCCATGGCGGCGGCTTTGTCGTCGGACGATCGGAAGACACAGCGTATCTCACCAGCCGCATCGCCGCCGAAAACAATATCATTGTCGTCAGCGTCAATTATCGCTGGGCGCCCGAATGGCCATTTCCTGCCGGCCTCGACGACTGCATGGCGGTTCTGCTTTGGATGCGCGACAAAGGCGGCGAAATCGGCGGCGACGCGTCGCGCATAGTGGTCTGCGGCGATTCCGCCGGCGGCAATCTCGCCGCGGCGCTAACGATCAGAGCCCGCGACGAGCGCTGGCCCCTTCTTGCGGCCGTGCTGTTATGCCCGGTGACGGATTTCCGTTTCGAACAATTTCCGTCTTTCGAGCGGCTGGCGCCGACGGGCATCGTGATCGACGCGGCCTTCATGGGATTTGCGCGCGGGGCCTATCTTACGACGCAGCAGCAATGGCGCCATCCCTGGGCAAGCCCGGCGCTCGGCGATTTGCATGGCTACCCAAGAACCATCATCATCAGCGGCGCGGCCGATCCGCTGATCGACGACAATCGCGCCTTTGCGGAAAAATTGAAGGCGGCGGACGTCAAGGTCGAGCATTTTATCGGAAACGCCATGCCGCATGGCTTCTATTTCTTTCCGGGCCTGTTGAGCGAGGCCGACGCCGCCGTCGCGGCGATCGGCGGATTTCTCGCCGACGCGTTGCAGAGATGATGATGTCGTCGGAAGTCCGGCGCTGGCCAGGCGTTGCCGCCTGGGGCGGATTTGTGCAGAATCGACGCCGAATCGGTCTTTGTGACTTGAAAGGTTACGCTCAAGATAAATATTCGCTTCTGGATCGGCCGAAAGCAAAAGTCGTTAAATCGCTTAGTGGTATAATACGTTATTGAATTCTTGCAGAAATGTCTGCTCGCCGAAATATCTGGCGCGCAGGCCGCGCCGATGCCGAGCGATCTGCCACATTCGCGAGGGCGCAATGCTTTGCAGTTCGCCCGAAACCTTGATCTTGGCTGCGTAATCCGGCCTCGGATTAGCCATTCATTATCGATTAAATGAGAGATTCGCCTTAGACTGAAAGGCGGACAACCACCTTTGGAGCGGAATATGCGTTTGACAACGCGCTCTCGCGCCCGGCTTTTTTCGACGGTGGCTCTGGCGGCGGGCGCCGTCGCAACGCTTGGCTGTTGGCGCACGCCCGCCATGGCGCAGGGCTTCTTTTTTTGGGGCGGCGAGAGCCAGCGTCGCGTCGAGCCGGCGCGAGAGCGCAGTCGCTTCGTTCGACCCCGCCACGCCGGAACAAGGAAAACGCCGACCACGGCGGCCGAAAAAACCGGCGCGACGCCAGGGCGCGAGGCCAAGGCCGAGGCGCCGCAACTCGAGCGGCCGCTGTTCCTCATCGCCTCGATCGCCGACCAGCATGTGTCGATCTACAATCACCGCGGCCTCGTCGTCCGTTCGGCGATCTCGACAGGCATGGCCGGCCATCCAACGCCCAAAGGCATTTTTTCGATCATCGGCCGCGAGCGTTTCCATCGCTCCAATATTTATTCCGGCGCGCCGATGCCGTTCATGCAGAGGATCACTTGGTCCGGCATCGCCATGCATCTCGGCGTGGTGCCCGGCCATCCGGCCTCGCATGGCTGCGTCCGGCTCCCTGCCGCATTCGCCGCCAAGCTCTGGGGCATGACCAGGATCGGCGAGCGGGTCGTCATCTCGCCGCATGAGGTGACCCCCGTCGAATTCGACAATGCGCTGCTGCCCCAACCGAGACTGCGGACGGCCGCTGAAGCCGAACAGGGCGATTCGGCAACGCAAGTCGCGGCGGATCGCGCGTCGGTCGCTCCCCAGCCGCAGACGGAGAAGCCCGAACTCAAGACCGGTGGCGAAGCATCCGGCTCGGCAAAAGCGGAGCCCGCCGCAGAGCAGCCGACATCCCCCGTCGTCGCCGAGGCGCCGGCCGCAAAGACCGCCCAGCCGAAGCAGCCGAAGGCGGAGGCCGCCGAGCTGGCCGCCGCCGCCAAAGCCGCGCCCGCCGCGGACCAGCAGCAGGCGGCGTCCGTCGCCGCGGACGCGCTCTCCGCCAATCCACAGCGTCAGGCGGAGCAGCCAAAAACAGAAGCCGGCGCGGATAAGGCGGCGCCTTCGGCAAGCGCGCCCGCGAGCGCCGTCGCCGAACGGCCGATGGTCAATCCGCAGCAATATGCGCAGCAACTCAAGGCCAAGGCGGTCGCCGAAGCCGCCGCCGCCAGCAAGGCGGTCAAAGCCCTGACCATCGAAGCAGAAACCAAGCAGAAAGAAGCGGCGCGAGCCGCGGCGGAGCTCAGCGCCGCCGAAGCGTCTCAGATGTGGGCGCGCACGAAAGCGGAAGCGGCCGCCGCGTCATATGACGCGGCGACGGCGTCGGCCGCCAGCCAGCAGGAGGCCGCCGCGACGGCGGAACGTAGCGCTGCGGCGGGCGACGCGCCGGCCAAGGCCAACGCCGACCGCCTGACGAGAGCCTACGGAAAAGCGTTGCTGATACAGGACGCGGCGCTGTTGACGAAGACGAACGCCGACGCCGTTCTTACCGACGCCATGGCGAGACTAGAACAGGCGAAAACCGCCTCGGCCGCGAAGGATTCCGAATTCGCCGACGCCGATCGCCGCCTGGACGCCGTGAGAACTGCGGCGGCTGCGGCGGTTGTCGCTCAACGGGAAGCCGAACGGCGCGCGGCGCCCATTTCGATGCTGATCAGCAAGAAGGAACGGCGCATCTATGTGCGCCAGGCGCTGGCGCCGCTGTTCGACGCGCCGATCGACATCAGGGACCAGAATACGCCGCTCGGATCGCATCTTTATGTGGCGACGGCCGCCGGCGACGATGGGAAATCGCTCAAATGGCACGTCGTCTCGATGCCGGCCCGCTCCGGCGACGAGCCGACGGGAAGCAGAAAGACCGCCTCCGCCGATACCGGCATGTCGTGGACGGTGCGCAGCGCCGCGAGCCCGACCGAGGCGCTGGAGCGCGTCGACATCCCCAAGGACGTTCGCGACCGCATCGCCGAGCGGCTTTGGACGGGCGCTTCGCTCATTATCTCGGATCAGCCGGTCAGCAGCGAGACTGGCGCCGTCGGCACCGATCTGACGATCAAACTGCGGTAGAGCGCGCCGCCTTGGGGCCTGCCCGGGAGGGCGCCTTTCGGCGCGCGGCGTGATCTACGGCCGATTGATGGTGATGACGCCGCCGGGCGGCGCTTGGTCGATGACCAGCAGTCTGACCGGAGCGGTCCCGGCCGTCGCGCCGAAATGCCAACCATCGACGCTTTCAACGATGAACTCGCCGGCGCGGTAAAGCCGCGGCGGCGAATCCGCCTGCTGGACCTTCAGCTCGCCTTCAAGAACATATGCATAGCGCTGATGGGGATGCTTGTGCTCCGGCAGTTTGACGCCGGGCGCCAAAGCGTAAATCGAAGCCACGACCTCAAGCGGCCCCTGCGGCAAAGCAATCGGCTGCCCCGTGGCGGTTTTGGTCGTCCTGGCGATTTCGGTCACGACCTCGGCGGACGCGCGCTCCTCCGCACAGGAGGCGCCGCTCGCCATCAATGCAGCGCCGAACATTGCGACAAACGCCAAGCGAATCATCTGTTGCTCCCTTCCCAAAATCCAGTCCTGCATTGCCCGTATCGAGGGACTTCTTTCTTCGCGCGCGTCAAACGGCCATGCCGAAAATCTTGCCGACGCTCGCCGTCAGCGCCAGCGCCAGCGCGCCCCAGACCATGACCCGCGCCGTGGCGCGAAGAATCGCTGCGCCGCCCGCTCGCGCGCCGATTGCGCCGAGAAGCGCCAGGAATCCTAAACCCGCATTCGCCGGATGAACTCTGATTTTGCTGTACAATTTCGGCATTTATGGCATCATTTTCAGAAGGTTAGGCTCGTTTGAGCGAGGCGGCGATGACGAACCCGGCGGGTGAATCGGCTAGCGAG
>VGDY01000016.1 GCA_016869555.1 Alphaproteobacteria bacterium
GAATCGCGGTCGATGTGGTATGTTCCTGCATGGCGTTGCTTCCTTTCGTGGAATCAGCACCCCGAGCCTAACGGCTCAAGGCGAGCAACGCCGCTCCTCCTTTTTCAACAATGATCGGGACATCCCCCGCCACGTTGTCGATCTTCGCAGGCTTTGACCAGCCGGAAATGCAGAGCGGGTCCACTGAATAGCTATCGGGAACGATCCCTGCTCCTAAGGAATCTACCTTTTTTATGATGTCCGCGGATATGTGCTTAACGTTCGGCATGATGCTCAACCACGCCCCGTCGTCCGATACAGCAAAAACCCTGTAGAGGTCGGTTCGAACGGTCCCAGCGACTGCAGCCTGAAGCTCCGCATGCGAAATATGGAAGGGACGCTCAAAGGGCCCCGATGTCGATTTCACCTCTATTCTTACCTTTGTCCCGTCGTTCTCCTCTATTTCGAAATCCCAGGGGTTTACGGCATTGGCTTCGGCAATCCATTCTGCTGACTTCAGATGGCCCGCGGTGACCTTTGCTTGCAGCCATGCGTTTATGATAATTTCGCCATCCCGCCCGATGGACTCTGCGCGCGCCCGTGCTGACGCAAGAGCCTCTGGTGACATGCGGCGGGTCGTAGGACTCAGCCTGAGTTGGCGTACCCCCTCGGCGGAACCAAGCGCGGCTTCCTCCAGGGCCTCGTCGAGTTCGATATCCAGAAGCTCTCGGATTGGGTGGTGCTGCGGCGCCTGGTCGACAACGGCGCCCAAAGTGACGGCGTCGACCTCAGCCATGCGCTGATTGCCGAGCAGCGATTCGAGGGCGCTATAGACCGCAGCGTCGTCAGCCTCGCTTGAAGACAGGAGAACCAGCATTACGCCGGTTGGAATGCTCGCTCCCTCGAATCCAAACAGCGCGAGATCTCCTGCGGCCAAGCCGTGATATCGGGTTGAATCGAAATCAGGGTCGCGGACGAATTCGCCGTTGAGGCGCCAGTTTCTCTGCCGGTCGCCCGCAGCTATGATCTTGCGCGTGATCCGATAGGGTTCAGGGCGCCGGCCCGGCCCGTATATCGTCAAAGGAACCGGAAATTGACGTGCGTGTCCGCCTGCCTCGGTCCGCGCCTGCGGGAAGATGACGTCGATAAAGACATCGGCGTTAAGGTTTATGGATTTCTGATTGCCTGCACCCTGTCGCCGGAACTGATACTCCCAGAATGTCAGGTCAGACCTTGTTAGACGTTTGACCGCAAATCTCATTGTCGCACTTCGAGGATTACAGATAAAAGGCTAAATACCATGTAGCAGATTCGAGGGCTAAGTGGTGAGCCGGCCAACGGCACGGTCATTGCCCGAGGCAACTGAGCAAAGTGAAACGAGCTTGGCAAGGGCTAATACTCGACATGCGTCCTGATCAGGGACCTCTATGATGAACTCGCATAAGGTCCACAGCGTGGATGGCCGGGACAAGCCCGGCCATGACGAGCCGATCGAGAATGGCGCGCCTGCCGAGGCGTCGGTCTTTAAGACGTCGCGTATTGATGATGTCGTCGGGATGCTTGCCTATGATGGCCTCGCCAAGACCATTGAAGAAATGGATGCGGGCGTTTTGCTGGAAGCAATCCGACGCAAGGCGCCCGACCAATATTGAAAATGGCTGGGACAGGCCCGGCCATGACGCGGTTTCAAGGCAACGCCTTTCTCGAAGCCTCGCTACTGATGCAGCGCCTCGCCATGCAGGGCGATGTCCAGTCCTTCGCGCTCGTCGTCGGAATTTACGCGCAGCGATGTAAAGAGCGAAGCGATTTTAAGCGCCGCAAACGTGCCGATCACGCACCAGACGACGGTGACCAGGACGCCGATCGCCTGCACATACAGCTGATGCGGGTCGCCCTCCAACAGGCCGGCGACGCCGGGATCGCTGTCTGAAGCGGTGATCGCGCGCGTGGCGAAAACGCCGGCGAGCAGCGTGCCCATGATTCCGCCAACGCCATGCACGCCGAACACGTCGAGCGTATCGTCATAACGCAATTTGTATTTCACCACGGTGCAGAACCAGTAGCAGACGGCGCCGGCGATCAGCCCGATGACGACGCCTTGCCAGGGCAGGATATAGCCCGAGGCCGGCGTGATCGTGCCGAGGCCGGCGACTGCGCCGGAGACGACGCCGAGCACCGAAGGCTTGCCGCGCTGGACCCACTCCAGTCCGCTCCACATCAAAGCGCCGGCGCAGGCGGCAAGATGCGTCGCGACGATGGCGAAAACCGCGCGCGAATTAGCGGCGAGCGCCGAGCCGCCGTTGAAGCCGAACCAGCCGACCCACAGAAGCCCCGTGCCGATCACGGCAAGCGAGAGATCGAAGGGCGAAAGGTTCTCCCGGCCAAAGCCAACGCGGTTGCCGAGCACGAGCGCGCAGACGAGGCCGGCGACGCCGGCGTTGATATGCACGACCGTTCCGCCGGCGAAATCGAGAAGGCCCATCTTCTGCAGGAATCCGCCGCCCCAGACCCAGTGCGCCGAGGGGACATAGACGATGAAGAGCCACAGCGCGCAAAACAGCATGAACGCCGAAAACCTCATGCGTTCGGCGACCGACCCGGCGACCAGCGCGCAGGTGATCACCGCGAAGGTCATCTGATAGATCATGAACAGAATTTCGGGGATGGTCTTCGCAAAGGGGCTGATTGTGTCGAGCCCGATCCCCGCGAGCAGCGCCCTTGACGCGTCGCCGATAAAGGCGCCGTCGCCGCTGAAGGCCAGGCTGTAGGCGACGCCGATCCACAGCAGCGACACGAGCGCGGTGGCGATCAGGCTCTGCGCCATGGTGGCGAGCACATTCTTCTTGCGCACCATGCCGCTGTAAAAGAGCGCTAGGCCCGGCAGCGTCATCATCAGCACGAGCGCGGTCGCGGCGATCATGAAACCGGTGTCGGCGCCGTCGATTTTGGCGCCCTCTTGCGCGAGGGCGGGCTGCGAGACGATGAGCGCCGCCAGCACGGGCGCCGCTCGCGAAATCCTGCGGCGCAGGGCGTCGCTCTCATATGGGATGCGGACATCCTTACGCGGGCCGCGCGCGAACGAGCTGTGCATCGATTGATCCTGATTGATGGGGAAAGCGCTCAGAGCGCGTCGGAGTCGGTTTCGCCGGTGCGGATGCGCATCGCCCGCTCCAGCGGCGAGACGAAGATTTTTCCGTCGCCGATATGGCCGGTGAAGGCGGCGCGCCTGATCGCTTCGATCGCGCGATCGAGGAGTTCGTCGGGAAGCGCGACTTCGATCTTAACCTTGGGCAGGAAGGAAACGATATATTCCGCGCCGCGGTAGATTTCGGCATGGCCCTTCTGCCGGCCATAGCCCTTCACCTCGGTCGCGGTCATGCCATGCACGCCGATTTCCGTCAGCGCCTCGCGGGTCTCGTCGAGCTTGAAGGGTTTAATAATCGCCGTGATGATTTTCATTTGCGCAGACTGCCTTCAGCTATGGCGAAGTGAGCATCAACTCAGCAAGCAGCGTGCCATATTGCGTATAAAATAATCGTTTCGCTTACAGGAGTCCCGCGCGACTCTGACCAGAGGCGAGGCGATGTGTGTCTAATTAATATGCATCATGCATAATTAGTAATCGATCGTAGAGGTCGGCTGTCGACGCCTTTGTCAGGGAGCGCTTGATAGCGGCCATGTTTATGGGTTTTGTGGATGGCGGTGTGTAGATCAGGCGTCGATCGACCTGACGCGGATCAACCGTAGAGGAAGCGGCGGACAGGAATGAAGCTTGAAGACTGGTCGTCTGAGGCGATCGCCATCGATTTCGTCAATAAGGAAGACTGGCCCGAGCGCCGCGCAAAGCTTCCCGAACCGATCGTCCGCCTTGCCGAGCTTGCGGGATTTGAGGCGAAACCCGGCTCCATCTTCTTTGCGCCGGACGGCGGCGGCGGCGCGCCGCGCATTTTCTTCGGCGCCGAGGGGAAGCAGCCGAAGGCGCGCGATCCGTTCTTCGCCGGAAAGCTCGCGACGGGCCTGCCCAAAGGCCTCTATCGGCTTGGCGACGGCGTCGAGGCGCAGGGGGAGGCGGCGCTGGCCTTTCTTCTCTCAAGCTACGCCTTCTCGCGCTACAAGGCGCCAAAGAGCGAAGCGCCGCGTCTTTGCGCGCCGCAGGGCGTCGACCGCGGGCGCATCGAGCGCATCGCGGCGGCCGTCGCGCTGGGGCGCGATCTCGTCAATACGCCGACCAACGACATGGGGCCGGAGGCGCTCGCCGAAGCCGCGCTCGCGCTTGGCGCGAAGCACGGCGCCAAGAGCTGCGTCATTGTCGGAGACGCGCTGCTTGCGGAAAACTTTCCCTTGATTCACGCCGTCGGGCGCGCCGCCGCTCAGGCGCCCAGACTCGTCGAATTCGAGCATGGTCCCGAGGATGGTCTGCGCGTCACGCTTGTCGGCAAGGGCGTCTGTTTCGACACAGGCGGGCTCGACATCAAGCCGTCGAGCGCGATGGCGCTGATGAAGAAGGATATGGGCGGCGCGGCGGCGGCGCTCTCGCTTGCGGCGATGCTGCTAGACTCGCAAGCGCCGATCCGTTTGCGCGTCCTGCTGCCGATCGTCGAGAATTCGATCTCGGCGTCCGCGTTTCGAACCAGCGACGTCTACCGCAGCCGCAAGGGGCTGAGCGTCGAAATCGGCAATACCGACGCGGAGGGGAGACTGATCCTCGCCGACGCGCTTGCCTATGCCAGCGAAACGCCGCCCGATCTACTGTTCGATTTCGCCACGCTGACCGGCGCCGCGCGGGTCGCGCTCGGTCCGGAAATTCCGCCATTCTATACCGGCGATGACGGACTCGCCGATGAAATCGCGACGAAGGCCGCAGCCGCGAACGATCCGGCGTGGCGAATGCCCCTTTGGGATGGTTACGACAGCGGGCTCGACGGCAAAATCTCCGATCTCGTCAATGTGACGAGCGGTCCTTTCGCGGGATCGATCACCGCCGCGCTGTTCCTGCGGCGCTTTGTCGCCGACCCCGAGCGCTGGGCGCATTTCGACGTCTACTGCTGGAACCCCTCGACAAAGCCCGGCCGTCCGGAAGGCGGCGAGATACAGGCCGCGCGCCTCCTTTACGATTTGATCGAGGCGCGCGTCGAGCAAAGGAAAGCGACATCGTGAGCGAGAATTTCGACCGGCGGCTGACGCCCGCGCGCCCCGAAGTCGCCGCGGCCTATCTCAAGGGCCGCGTGACCGCCGAGCGCTATGTCGAAGGGGTCGTGATGGAGGTCAGGGACTGCGTCGTCGACCTTCGGCGTGAACCGCGACCCGACGCCGCCGTCGACACTCAGGCGCTCCATGGCGAGCGCGTTACCGTCTATGACGAAGAGGAAGGCTGGGCCTGGGCGCAGCTGGCGCGCGACAATTATGTCGGCTGGATCGCCGCCAATACGCTATGGCGCGAATTGAGCGCGCCGACGCATCGGGTCTGCGCGCCGCGGACGTTCATCTATCCTGGGCCGAACATCAAATTGCCGCCGCTCAACGCCTTGCCGCTTGGCGCTGAAGTCGCGATCGCCGAAGAGCGCAACGGATTTGGCGTGACGCCGGAGCTCGGATTTATTTTCCGCAAACATCTCGTCCCGCGCGATGCGACAGCGCCGGATTTCGTCGCCGTGGCGGAGACGCTTCTGGGCGCGCCTTATCTCTGGGGCGGCAAATCATGGCTCGGCGTCGATTGCTCGGGGCTCGTGCAAGTGTCGCTGCTGATGGCGGGGATCAAGGCGCCGCGCGACACGGATATGCAGGAGGCCGCGCTCGGCGCGCCGCTCGCGCCCGGCGCGCCGCTGATGCGCGGCGACATCGTGTTCTGGAAGGGGCATGTGGGCGTCATGCGCGACGCCGCGACGCTGCTTCACGCCAACGCCACCCATATGCAGGTGACGAGCGAGCCACTGGATGTCGTGCGCGCGCGTAATGAAGCGGCGGGCGCCGGGCCGGTCACGAGCGTGAAGCGCCTGCCGATGGAAGGTTCGCGCGCAACATGACGGAGAAGCTCTATCTCGACGATCTTCATGTCGGGCAGCGGCTGCGTTCGAAGAGCGTCACGGTCAGCGCGCAAGACATCATCCGCTTCGCGCGCGAGAATGATCCGCAGTATTTCCATCTCGACGAGGAGGCCGCCAAGGACAGCATGTTCGGCGGTCTTGTCGCGAGCGGCTGGCAAACCGGCGCGCTGAGCATCAAGCTCCTCATCGAGTCCGCCGATCCGCCGCTGGCCGGGCCGGTCATCGGCGTCGAATCCGATATCGCGTGGAAACTTCCGGTGCGGCCTGGCGACTCCTTGCGCGTCGAGGCCGAGGTCACGCGAATCGTCCGTCCGCGTCGCTATGCCGATCGCGGTTTCGTTTCAATGAATGTAGCGACCTTCAATCAGCGTGACGACGTCGTTCTGACCCAAAATGTCAAAATCCTGGCTTTCCGCGATCCCGCCTGCGCGGACGCGCGCTGAAACGGTGGCGACCCAAGACTCATTTGCCGCGTAGTGGTTTTGCGCTCACTGCAAGGCCGAGATAAAGGCCATCATACTTCCAAGAGGGTAGCGGCGACGAAGCCGCTTGACGCGGGAAAGCGATCTTGCGCCTGGAATCTCTCCGTCAAAACCAGCGGGTCTTGAAGATATATTGATATGATTCCATCCTATCGGCTGCTATTTTGTGGCCGGTAGAGCTACGGAATGACGCCATGAGAACCACGCAGCAATTCAGCATCACGCTCCCGAACGAAATAGCGGAAGTCGTTGAAGCAAAACTAAAATCAGGCGATTATGCCTCCGTGAGCGAAATCATGCGCGACGGCGTGAGGGCGCTGCTTGACCGCGAGGCGGCGGTGGAAAAATGGCTGCGCAAGGAAGTTATCGCCGGGCATAAGGAATATTTGGCCGACCCCTCGAAAGGCGTTGCGGCGGAGGTCATTCTGGAGCGGATCAAAACCCGCCGCCGTCGTCCGCCTCGTCTGTAACGGCGAGTCGTGCGGGTCATCTTCACGCCCTTGGCCGAAAGGCAAATTGACGCTCTACATGCCCGAATTTCAGAAAACGCGGGCGAAAAGACCGCCGACGCCTACATTGAGCGGATCGTGAGCTATTGCATATGCCTTGCGACGTTCCCGGAGCGCGGGCAAAAGCGGGACGATCTTTTGCCCGGCTTGCGGACAATTGGATTTGAGCGCCGGGCGACTATCGCCTTTGTCGTCGCCGAAGACGCCTTGCTGATCGAAGGCGTCTTTTACGGCGGGCAGGATTTCGAGGGAATAATCGGCGGCCCTTAAGAAAGGGAGAGTTTGGAGACTTTCAGAAAAGAGCTTTCAATCCCGCTCGCTTGGTCAGACTGAATCGCCCGGAACCGGCGCCGCCTCGCTGCGAAACGCCGCGGCGAAAAGCGCGCGCGTGTAGTCGCTCTTGGGTTCGGCGAAGACCCGCGTCGCGGGTCCTTCCTCGACGACCTTGCCATAGCGCATGACGATGAGATGCGCGGCGAGCGCTTTGACGACGCGCAGATCATGGCTGATGAAGAGATAGGCGAGCGAGCGGCGGCGCTGAAGGTCGCGCAAGAGATCGATGATCTGCGCCTGCACCGACATGTCGAGCGCCGAGGTCGGCTCGTCGAGCACGACGAATTTAGGCTCCAGCACCATGGCGCGGGCGATCGCGATCCTCTGCCGCTGGCCGCCGGAAAATTCATGCGGATAGCGATCCATCGTCGACGGATCGAGCCCGGTTTCCTGCAGCGCGCGCGCAACGATTTCGCGACGTTGATGAAGCGTAAGCTCGGGCCGCTGCACCGTCAGCCCCTCGGCGACGATCTCCGCCACCGACATGCGCGGCGAGAGCGAGCCGTAAGGGTCCTGAAAGACGATCTGCATGTCGCGGCGAAGCGGACGCATGGCGTCGACGCTCTTGCCGTCGATGCGTTGGCCCAGGAACACGATCGGCCCTTCCGAGCGGATGAGCCGTAGCATGGCGAGCGCCAGCGTCGTCTTGCCGGAGCCTGACTCGCCGACAACGCCGACGGTGGCGCCCTCGCGCACCGCGACGGTGACGCCGTCGACCGCCTTCACATAGCCCACCGTCTTGCGCATGAACCCGCGCTTGATCGGAAACCAGACGCGCAAATCGTCGGCCGAGGCGACGACGGGCGCTTCACTGTTCTCAATGATCGGCGCGCCCTTGGGCTCCGCCGTGAGCAGCGCCTTGGTGTAGGGATGCTGAGGCGAGGAAAAGACTGTTTCGACATCGCCCTGCTCGACGATGCGGCCTTTCTGCATGACGCAGACCGTGTCGGCGAAGCGGCGCACGAGCTGAAGGTCATGGGTGATGAACAGCATCGCCATGCCGTAGGTTTGCTGCAGCCGTTCCAGCAGCGCGAGAATCTGCGCCTGCACGGTGACGTCGAGCGCCGTCGTCGGCTCGTCGGCGATGAGCAGATCGGGCTTGTTGGCGAGCGCCATGGCGATCATGACGCGCTGACGCTGGCCGCCCGAAAGCTGATGCGGATAGGCGCCAAGCCGCGCCTGCGGATCGGGAATGCCGACTTCGCCGAGAAGCTCGACGACCCGCCCGCGCACGGCGGCTTCGCCGCGCATGCCGTGCAGTTCGATAATCTCCGCGATTTGCCGCTCGATGGTTTGCAGCGGATTGAGCGAGGTCATCGGCTCCTGGAACACCATCGTGATCCGCGCGCCGCGGATCGCGCGCAGACGGTTGTCGTCGACGACGAGCATGTTCTCGCCGTCGAACAGCGCTTCGCCTGAAGCGACCGCGCCGGGCGGAAGCAGGCGCACGATGGAGAGCGCGCTGATCGATTTGCCGGACCCCGATTCGCCGACGAGCGCCAGAGTCTTGCCGCGTTCGAGCGTGAAGGAGACGCGATCGACGGCCTTGGTCTCGCGCCCGCCGTGCCGAAAGGAGACCGAAAGATCGCGAACGTCGAGGAGGGGGGAGGGAATTGGTTCTGCGATTTTCATCGGCGCTATGCCCGTCCAGACCAGTCGGCGAGAATCCGATCGACTCCCGCCTGATCAGGGTAGACGATCGACATGCCTGCCGGTGTCCTGATGCGTCTGTCGCCAGTCAGAAAATAGGCGCATCCTGACTGAACCGCCGTCACGATGTGTATCGCGTCGAGCAAACGATGCGGCGCGGCCTGACGAAGATCAGCGGTATCCATAAGCACGTCTCGTGTGACTGGGCGCAAATCAATCAACTGACTGCTGACCAGCAGGTTAAGGTAAAGCGGTCGCTTGACCGGAAGCGGGAAAGCGCCTTCGCGTAAAGCCGGAGCAAGCAATTCCGCGAGCGTAAGTTCGCTTGTCACGGCAAAGCGCGGGCTGTCGCGCAATGCCGCCAGCAAATCCTGCACGGGCTTTGCCTGTTCGGCCGAAAATTCGAAGCCCTTGATGAAAGCGTTCGTGTCGATATAAACGAGTGGAGCAGACAAGTTATAGTGAGCCCCGCTCTTCCCGGATCGCGTCGATATGCGCGATTACTTCATCCATTGACGAATAAACGTCGCGACGCATCGCGAACATTTCTTCAAGGGACATTATCCGTTCTGGTTGCTCTTCAGTTTCCACGGTGATCGTCACTTCCGCGTTCGGATCGATGCCGACGCGCAGTTCCTCGGGTAGTTTCGCCGCCGGATAGTGCAGCTTGACGATCTTGTTCATCGCTTCGTTTCCGTTAGCATCCCCGCCAACGATGACGAGGCTGGCGAGAAGCTTTTAACACGTCCTCACCGGAAATTCTTCCTTGGATCGAATGCGTCGCGGACCGCTTCGCCGACGAAGACCAGCAGCGACAGCATCAGCGCGATGATGGCGAAGCCGGTCAGTCCCAGCCAGGGCGCCTGAAGGTTGGATTTGCCCTGCAGCAGCAGTTCGCCCAGCGAAGGCGAGCCCGGCGGCAGGCCAAATCCGAGAAAATCCAGCGCCGTCAGCGTCGTTATCGACGAATTGAGGATGAAGGGCAGGAAGGTCAGCGTCGCCACCGTGGCGTTGGGCAGCAGGTGCCTCACGATGATCCGGAAATTGCTGAGACCGAGCGCCCGCGCCGCATTCACATATTCGAAATTGCGCGCGCGCAGGAATTCGGCGCGAACGACATGCACCAGCGACACCCAGGAGAACAGCAGCAAAATGCCGAGCAGCACGAAAAAGCCAGGCGTCAGGAAGGATGAAATGATGATGAGCAGATAAAGTTGCGGCAGCGATGACCAGACTTCGATAAAGCGCTGAAACACGAGATCGACGCGTCCCCCGAAATAGCCCTGTATCGCGCCGGCGGCGACGCCGACGATCGAGGAAATCGTCGCCAGAATCAGGCCGAACAGCACCGAGAGTCGAAATCCGTAAAGCAGGCGGGCGACGACGTCGCGGCCCTGATCGTCGGTGCCGAGCCAATTATATTCGAGCGCCGCGCAGCCGCGATTGGGCTGGCCCGGCCGCAGGCCCTTGGCGGCGGCGATTTCGCATTGCTTGTGCGTCAGCATCCAGGTCGGCGGCGAGGGCGCCGGGGTCGGCAGCTCCAGATTATGGGTGTCATAGGAGAAGCGGATCGGTGGCCAGAGCATCCAGCCATGCGCCTTGATCTCGTCGGCGATGACGGGATCGCGGTAGTCGGTGCGGGCGAGAAAGCCGCCGAATTTCTCTTCCGGATAGGAGACAAAGGCCGGAAACAACAACTGGCCCTTGTACCACGCCAGAATCGGCCGGTCGTTGGCCAGAAAATTCGAGCCAAGCGACATCAGAAAGAGCGTCATGAAAATCCAGAAGGACCAATAGCCGCGTCTGTTCGCCTTGAAATTGTCAAGGCGGCGCCGATCAAGCGGCGTCAGCCGCAGCCAGCCTTCGCGATGAATCGGCGGCGCGAGAAGCGGCGTGGCGTCGGTTGCTGCGCTCACGGTCAGACCTCGCGCGTTTCGAAATCGATGCGCGGATCGATCCAGGTGTAGGTGAGATCGGAAATGAGATTCACCACGAGTCCGAGCAGCGCGAAGATGTAGAGATTGGCGAAGACTACCGGATAGTCGCGGTTGACGATGCTCTCGAAGGAGAGATAGCCAAGTCCGTCAAGAGAGAAAATCGTTTCGATCAGCACCGAGCCGGTCAGGAAGGCGTGAACGAAGGCGCCGGGGAAGCCGGCGATGACGATCAGCATGGCGTTGCGGAACACATGGCCGTAGAGCACGCGCCGCTCGGTGAGGCCCTTCATGCGCGCCGTCTGCACATATTGCTTGCGGATTTCGTCCAGGAAAGAGTTCTTGGTCAGAAAGGTCTGCGTGGCGAAGGCGCCAAGCGTCATCGCGCTGACCGGCAAAACGATATGCCAGAGGTAATCCTTAACCTTGCCGAACAGCGAAAGCTGCCAGAAATCGTCCGAGGTGAGGCCGCGCAGCGGGAAGATTTGCCAGAACGAGCCGCCGGCAAAGAGCACGATCAGCAGCATCGCGAACAGAAAGCTGGGTATCGCGTAGCCGATGATGACCGCGTTCGAGGTCCACATATCGAATTTGGTGCCGTCGCGCACCGCCTTGGCGATGCCGAGCGGAATTGAAATCGAATAGGAGAGAAGCGTCATCCACAGTCCCAGCGAAATCGAGACGGGGAGCTTCTCGCCGATCAGCTTGATGACGCTTTCGTCGCGAAAATAGCTGCGGCCGAAATCGAACATCGCGTAATTTTTCACCATCAGCAGGAATCGCTCCCAGGCCGGCTTGTCGAAGCCGAACTGCTTTTCGAGTTCAGCGATGAATTTCGGGTCGAGGCCCTGAGCGCCGCGATATTTCACGGCGGATTCCGCCGCCATCGTGCCGGTCTGGCTCGCGCCGCCCTGTCCGACGTCGCCGCCGCCGCCGGAAAAGCGGCCCGTCGCGCCGACGTCGAAGCCTTGCAGCTGCGCGATGATGCGCTCGACCGGACCGCCCGGCGCGAACTGCACGATGGCGAAGGAGATGAGCATGATGCCGAGGATCGTGGGGATCATCAGCAGCACGCGGCGGGCGATATAGGCTCCCATGCGTCTAGCGTCCCGTAAAGTTGATCTTGCGCGCTTTCTCGTCGTCCCACCACCAGGTCCACAACACGCCGGTGTCGAACTTCGGCGCGCGTTCGGGC
This sequence comes from Alphaproteobacteria bacterium, assembly GCA_016869555.1. Classification (GTDB taxonomy): domain Bacteria; phylum Pseudomonadota; class Alphaproteobacteria; order Rhizobiales; family Beijerinckiaceae; genus Methylocystis. The sequence goes on from VGDY01000016.1 coordinate 12,127, forward strand.
CGGCCGAACAGGTCCCAATAGGCGATGCGATGCACGGGATTGTACCAGTGCGGAATCCAGTAGCGCTGCGCGCGCAAGGCGCGATCGAGCGCGCGGCAGCAAATCACGAGCTCCTCGCGCGTCTGCGCCTGGAGGGCCTTTTCGACAAGCGCGTCAACCGCCGGATTGGAGACGCCCGCCAGATTGCGCGAGCCCGGAACGTTGGCGGTCTTCGAACTGAAATAGGCGCGAAGCTCCTCGCCCGGGTTCCAGCTCATGACCATGACGTCATGGACGATGTCGAAATCGAAATTCTCCAGGCGCTGCTTATATTGCGCGGCGTCGACGATGCGGATGCGCGCGTTGACGCCAAGAAGTTTCAAATTCTTGATGAACGGCTGCGTATGGCGTTCGAAGACGTTGGAGTTGTCGAGAAATTCGAATTCGACCGGCGTCCCGTCGGGCAAGCGTAAGACGCCGTCCTGGCGCGTACAGCCGGCGGCGACGAAAAGATCATTGGCCTTTTTGAGCAGAACGCGGTCCTGTCCCGTTCCGTCGGAGACGGGAGCGACGAAAGGTTCGCCGAACACCTCCGCCGGAAGATCGGCGCGATAAGGTTCGAGCAGCGCCTTTTCCTGTTCGCTCGGCAGGCCCTTCGCTTCAAGCTCCGAATTTTCGAAATAGGACGAGATGCGCTTATAGGCGTCATACATCAAGTTGCGGCTGGTCCATTCATAGTCGAAGGCGTAGCCGATCGCTTCGCGCACGCGCGGGTCCTTGAAAATCTTGCGGCGCGTGTTGAACATCCATCCCTGGATCTGCGGAATGTTGTTGTTGGGCGTCGTCGTGCGTTTGACGCGTCCGTCCTTGACGGCTGGAAAATCGTAACCCGTCGCCCAGACGCGGGCGATGTTTTCCTCGCGCTCAGTGAAGGCGCCGGCCTTGAACGCCTCGAAGGCCACCTGACTGTCGCCGAAATATTCAAAGCGCACGACGTCGAAATTGCCCTGGCCGATCGCGATCGGCAAATCCTTCGCCCAATAGCCGGGATTGCGATGATAGGCGATGAAGCGGCCTTGGTCGAAGTCTCCCACCTTATAGGGCCCCGAGCCGAGCGGAGGCTCCAGCGTCGTCGCCTCGAAATCGCGGTCCTTGTAATAGGCGCGCGAGAAGATCGGCTGACCGACGACGATCGTCGGCAGATCGCGGGTGCGGCCGGGAGCAAAGCGCACGACAAGAACGTCGTCAGCCTCGGCTTCCGCGCTGTCCAGATCGCGCAACAACTGGCTGATGACGGGATGGCCCTTGCTCTTGAGGATGTTGAGGGAAAAGGCGACGTCATGCGCCGTCAGCGGCGAGCCGTCGTGAAAGCGCGCCTCCTTGCGCAGGAGGAACGCGTAGGTGAGTTTGTCCGCCGAGATGCGCACCTTCTTGGCGACGAGGCCGTAATAGGCGTCGCGTTCGTCGAGGCTCTGGTTCATCAAACTGTCGAAGACGAGCGACATGCCCGTCGCCGGATTGCCCCTCAACACATAAGCGTTGAAACTGTCGTAAGTGGGGCTCGCCGGCGACAGCGCCAAGGTTCCGCCCTTGGGGGCCTGCGGATTGACGTAGCCGAAATGTTTGAAGTCGGCGGGTTCGCCGAGGTCGCCGAATGTCGAAAGGCCGTGGCTCTCGATTTCGCCCTGCGCAAGAGGTCCAAAGCGGCTATCGGCGGGGGCCGGCGTTCCGGATTTGGCGAGGACGCGCGGGGCGATCAGGGCGGCGGCGCCGGCGCCGATGATGGAGCGGCGCGACAGATGAATGCGCGTTAGATCGACGATCTTGGAATGAGCCAAAGTGACCTCAGGCGGAGGGAGCGCGGCCGGCCGTTAGCCCTTAAGCCGCATTATCTAGTTTTTAGCGGGTTCGCGAGCCGCGTTCAGCGCCGAGACGCCGCTTTGGCCATTCTAGCAAAATGCGCGACGGGCGCGCCAGAGGACTCGAAAAAATGAAAGAAATCAACCTCGACCTTCGCCAGCAGGGCTTCATTGACGGCGCCTGGGTCGGCGCGGACAGCGGCGCAACCTTTGGCGTCAACAATCCCGCGACCGGCGCGGTTCTCGGCCAGGTTCCCGATATGGGCGTGGCGGAGACGCGGCGCGCGATCGACTCCTGCGCGCGGGCGCTGCCGAAGTGGCGCGATCGCGCCGCCAAGGAACGGGCGCGGATCATGCGCCGCTGGTTTGAGCTGATCATGGCCGATCAGGAGCGGCTGGCGCGAATCATCACCGCCGAAATGGGTAAGCCGCTGGCCGAAGCGCGCGGCGAAATCGCCTATGCGGCGAGCTTCATCGAATGGTTCGCGGAGGAGGGGCGGCGCATCTACGGCGACGTGATACCGGGGCCGACCGACCGTCGTCTCCTGGTCTTCAAACAGGCGATCGGCGTCACGGCGGCGATCACGCCATGGAACTTCCCCTCCGCCATGTTTGCGCGCAAGGTCGGCGCGGCGCTTGGCGCCGGCTGCACGATGGTGGTGAAGCCCGCTGAGCTGACGCCTTTTTCGGCGCTGGCGCTCGCTGAGCTTGCCGAGCGCGCCGGCGCGCCGTCGGGCGTCATCAATGTCGTGACGGCGAAGGACCCCGCGCCGGTCGGGCTCGAATTCACTCAAAATCCGCTGGTGCGCAAGCTGACCTTCACCGGCTCGACCGAGGTCGGCAGAATCCTGCTGCGACAGGCCGCCGAGAATATCCAGAAATGCTCGATGGAGCTCGGCGGCAATGCGCCGCTCATCATCTTCGCGGACGCCGATCTCGATCGCGCCGTCGAAGGGGCCGTCGCCACCAAATATCGCAACAGCGGACAGACCTGCGTTTCGGCCAATCGCATCCTCGTTCACGCGTCGATCATCGACGCCTTCGCCGAAAAACTCGCGGCGGCAGCCGGCGCGTTGAAGGTCGGCGAAGGCACGCAGGAGGGCGTCGCCATCGGGCCGCTGATCGAAGAGGCGGCGGTTGAAAAGGTCGAGCGTCACGTCGCCGACGCCGTCGCCCATGGCGCCAAGGTGTTGACCGGCGGCGCCCGTCATGCGCTCGGCGGCGCTTTCTTTCAGCCGACGGTGCTCGCCAATGTGCCTGCCGACGCGCTCATCTTCAATGAAGAGACCTTCGGCCCGGTCGCGCCGCTGATCTCGTTTGAAACTGAGGATGAAGCGGTGCGCCTCGCCAACGCCACGCCTTACGGGCTCGCCGCTTACTTCTACAGTCGCGACGTCGCCCGCTGCATACGCGTCGCCGAGCGGTTGGAATTCGGCATGGTCGGCGTCAACGAAACTCTGATCTCGACGGAAGTCGCGCCGTTCGGCGGCGTCAAACATTCGGGCCTCGGGCGCGAAGGATCGCGCTACGGCGTCGATGATTATGTCGAGATCAAATATGTCTGCCTGGGCGGGCTGTGATAGGAGTTCCGTTCGAACGACTCGGCTGTCATTCCCGACGCGCGCAACGCGCGCGATCGGGAATCCGGAGCAATACCAGAGTTCTTGGATCGGCCCTGGATTCCCGGTCAGGCCTTCGGCCTGCCGGGAATGATAACGTCCAAGCTAACGAATCGGTCGGACTTCGTATCATCACTCGACTTTGATGCGACCGTCGACGACGGGCGCGATCGCGCCGGCTTTTGCAATCGCGTCGGTGATGACACTGGTCAGCAGCGGTCCTTCGAGTTCGCTGACGAGCGGCTTGCCGTGCGTGAGCGCGACATAGCCGTCCTTGCCGCGCGCCAGGAAATCGCTGGTCGCAACCTTGTAGCGCTTGGCGTTGTCGAGCGGCTTGCCGCCGATCTCGATCGAAACCAGCCGCGAACCCGGAACCGCGTCGCGTCGCACGACGATGCGCGCGCCGGAAATCTGAGCGAAGCGCCCGGCGTCCTTGCCGATCATCCAGACGGCGTTTTCCAGCGCGGCGCGCAGATCGGCGCCCGAAAGCTCCAAATTCACAAGCTGATTGTTGAACGGCAGCTCCCTGGCGATATCCTTGCGCGTCAGCTTCGTTCCGGACTCATAGAGCCGATTGCCGCGAATGCCGCCGCCGTTGATGATCGCGACGTCGGCGCCGGCGACCGCGCGCATCGTGTCGGCGAAATAGTCGCCGATGGCGGTCTCCTGGCCGCGCACGCTCGCCTTTCGGCTGTCGAGCGGCGTTTTAGTGACGCCAATGTCGACGTCGAGCGCCTTGTCGATTTCGGCCTGATACTGCGCGACGCGCGCCGCGATCGCGGCGTCGGGCGCGACATCGGCGGTGTCGACGATGCGAAATCTCGGCGTCCAGCGCTTGACCCCGTCGTTCGCGATGCGAACCTCGACATCGATCGCGACGAGATTGACGCCGTCGGCTTGTGTCTCGCCGATGGCGGCGCGCCCGTCATAGGCGACAAGCAGATTGTGGTCGTGCCCCGACAGAATAATGTCGATCGGGCCTAGCTTCATCAGCCGCAGATCATCCTGCCACTCGGAATGGGTGACCGCGACGACAAGATCGGCGCCGGCGTCGCGAAGCGCCTGCGCCTCGCGCTTCGCGGTCTCGATGGCGGGAAGAAGTTTCAGCGTTTCAGGATTCGACCGTCTTGCGGCTTCGTCGTCGGTCAAGCCGAAAATGCCGATCTTTACGCCCTCGACGTCGATGATCTTGCTGTCCGCGAAGCCGGGCAGGGGATGGCCCGAGGCGTCGCGCAGATTGGCGGCGAGCAGCGCGAATGTCGCTTCGCCCATGCGCTGGCGAAAAATCGCTTCGCCGAAATCGAATTCGTGATTGCCGGGCGTGAAGACGTCAAGGCCGACGCGGTTGAGAAGGTCCATGATATGCGCGCCCTGGTCGACGCTAGACGTGAGCGAGGGCGACAGCGTGTCGCCGGCATGGGCGACGATGACGTTCTTCGATCTCGCCCGCTCGGCCTTCACCGCGCCGGCGATGCGGGCGAAGCCGCCGCGCCCGTCCCGTTCCGCGAGCTCATAGATGTCGCTGAAGACGACGAAGGCGAGATTGACCACGCGCTCGGCGGCGTGGGCGGGAAAGGCGAAAGCCGCGAGGAGAACAAGAAACGCCAGACCCGCGCGCCGCATGTCAAAAAACATCGATCCTGGCCCCTATCGACTGATGGGCGCATGTTGCATCGGCGCAATGACAAGGGCAACACGCGTGCAAACCCTCTCCCTGTGGGAGAGGGTGGTCGCCGGAGGCGACCGGGAGAGGGGTTTGAATCTTGGGCGCCTTCTTGAGCCGCCGGATCGCGTGCGTCGCCTGCGAACACAATTCTTGAAAGGTTCCACCCCTCATCCGACCCGGCCAAAGCCCGTCGCTTGCGACGGGCGTCCTAGCGGACGCCCTTTGGCCGGGCCACCTTCTCCCTTTGGGAGAAGGGAAGCGTGCTCTTTCTCGAGTGGGTTTGCGCTTCGCCAACTTACAAAATGAAACGGCGCCCGTGGGCGCCGCTTCGCGTCGTGCCAGGAGATGAGCTTTTAGTAGTTGTAGGCGCGTTCGCCGTGATCGCTGATGTCGAGGCCTTCGCGCTCCTGATCCGGCGTCGGCCGCAGGCCGATGATCACGTCGACCAGTTTGAACAGGATCGCCGAGCCGATGCCCGACCACAACAGCGTCGCGACGACCGCGATCGCCTGCGCCTTCATCTGCGCCATCATGTCGTAGGTTCCGGTGAAGTCCTCGAGATTGGTGTAGTCGGTGATGCCGACGCCGCCGAGATCGGGATTGACCAGAATGCCGGTCGCCAGCGCGCCGGTGATGCCGCCGATGCAATGCACGCCGAACACGTCGAGCGCATCGTCATAGCCGGCCATCTTCTTCACGAAGTCGACGAAGAAGAGACAGATCGGCGATACGGCGAAGCCAAGCACGATGGCGCCCACCGGTCCGGCGTAGCCTGACGCGGGCGTCACCGCGACGAGGCCGGCGACCGCGCCGGTGATCAGGCCCAGCATGGAAGGTTTGCCCTTCACCAGCCACTCGACGATCATCCAGGACAGCGCCGCGGCCGCCGTCGCCACCATTGTGTTGACGAAGGCGAGCGCCGTCACGCCGTTGGCTTCCAGATTCGATCCGGCGTTGAAGCCAAACCAGCCGACCCACAGCAGCGAGGCGCCGACCATCGACAGGGTGAGCGAATGCGGCGGCAGCGCTTCCTTGCCGAAGCCGATTCGCTTGCCGACGATGATCGCGCCAACGAGACCGGCGATTCCGGCGTTGATATGGACCACCGTGCCGCCCGCGAAGTCCAGCGCGCCCTTTCCGGCGAGCCAGCCGACGGCGGCGTTGATCTCGTCGATCTTGGCCTGCGCGGCCGCTTTCGCCGCCTCGTCGGCCGCCGCGGCGAGCTGAGTCGCGGCGTCGACCAGAGCGTTCGGATCGGCGACGCCCCACACCCAATGCGCGATCGGGAAGTAGATGACGGTCACCCAGAAGGCGACGAAGAGCAGCACGGCGGAAAATTTCATACGCTCGGCGAAGGCGCCGATGATGAGCGCCGGGGTGATCATCGCGAAGGTCATCTGGAAGACGAAATAGGCGTATTCCGGAATGACATGCCCCGGCGTGAAGGTCGCCGCGTTGGAGGCGGCCGTGACGCCTTTCATGAACAGCTTGTTGAAGCCGCCGATGTAGTTGCTCAGCGATCCGCCGTCGCCGAAGGCGAGCGAATAGCCGTAGACGGTCCAGATCACGCCGACGAGCGCGACGATCGCGAAGGTCTGCGACAGGATCGACAGCATGTTCTTGGCGCGCACCAGGCCGCCGTAGAATAGCGCCAGGCCGGGGATCGACATCATCAGCACGAGGGCCGACGAGGTGAGCATCCAGGCCGTGTCGCCGGGATTGGGCGTCGGGTCATTCGCAGCGCAGGCCGGAAACGCCAGCAAGGCCGAAATCGCCGCTCCCGCGATGACCGAAGCGACTGAAGCGCTTCGAGGCGAAGGAAATTTCATGGGTGAGAGCTCCTGATGTTGCGGGGAGGCGATCAAAGCGCGTCGGCGTCGGTTTCGCCGGTGCGGATGCGGATGGCGCGCTCGAGCGGCATGACGAAAATCTTTCCGTCGCCGATCTGTCCGGTGCGCGCGGTGTTGGAGATTGCCTGGATCACTTGCTCGACGAGCGCCGCGTCGACGGCGACTTCGATTTTAAGCTTGGGCAGGAAACTGATCGCATATTCGGCGCCGCGATAGATTTCCGTATGTCCCTTCTGACGTCCGTAGCCCTTGACTTCAGTCACGGTAAGGCCGTGCACGCCGATGTTGGTCAGCGCGTCGCGGACCTCATCGAGCTTGAACGGCTTGATGATCGCTGTCACGATTTTCATCTGCCAATCCTGTTGTTATCGACCTCGTTGGCGAGCGTCGCTCGCTTTGACGGCGGCGTCTTGGTGATGGCTTGCGGAGAGGACGCCGCCGCGTCGGCGACGTGGGGCTTTCAAATGGCGTGCCAGCCGGTCCGACGCCTCGTATCGCCGACCGCAGGGCGCGAATGAGCGCTCTGGCGCGCCATGGCGCCAGCCGAGGTTCGGCTATGGCCTTCAATGACTTCGGCCGTGGCGGCGTCGCCGCCGGGCACGGTCGTGGCGCCAATCCAGCAGCGCCTAGAAATTATGCATTTCGCCGTTCGGCGCCCTAATAACGGGCAGTCGATCATGAACGCGCGGCGTCGCGCAGCCGCACCAGGCCTTCCTGACTCACCGAGGCGACGAGTCTTCCTTCACGGGTGAAAATCTGGCCGCGCGTCAGCGCGCGCGCGCCGCCTGCCCAGGGGCTGTGCTGCGCATAGAGCAGCCATTGGTCGACGCGCAGCGTGTCATGAATCCACAGCGCGTGATCGAGGCTCGCGACTTGAATCTTCGGATCGAAAATCGTCAAGCCGTGAACCAGCAGCGCCGTGTTGATCAAGGTCATGTCTGAAAGATAGGCGAGCAGCGCATTGTGAAGGGCGTCGTCGTCGGGCAGCGCGCCGCGCACGCGAAACCAGATCATCTGGCCCGCCGGGCGGCGTTCTGGAAAAAGCGCGTCTTCGGGCGCCACCAGCCGCATGTCGAGCGCGCTTCGCCGCTTCAGCCAGCTTTCGGCCTGTTCCGGCAGGAAGGCGCGAAACCGCTCGACGAGCGCATGCACGTCGTCGAGGCTTTCCGGGTCGGGCGCTTCCGGCATGCGGTCGGCGTGCGCGAGGCCATGCTCGCGGCGCTGAAACGACGCCTCCATCGAAAAGATCGTCTGCCCGCGCTGCGTGGCGTTGCAGCGCCGCGTCGTGAAGCTCTTGCCGTCGCGCACGCGTTCGACCGAAAAGTCGATCGGCGTCGTCGGATCGCCGGCGAGGACGAAATAGCCATGCAGCGAATGAACGGGGCGGTCCGCCGGCACGGTGCGCGTCGTCGCCACGAGCGCTTGCGCGACGGCCTGTCCGCCATAGACCTGGCGCCCGGATGAGGGCGGGCTATAGCCTCGGAAACGGTCCTTCTCGATCTCCTCGAGATCGAGAAGCGCCACAAGCTTTGAGGGGCCAGCGTCGTCCATCGCGGACGAGACGGGTCAGTCGATCTGACGCGCTTCTTCGGGCAGCATGATCGGAATGCCGTCCCGGATCGGATAGGCGAGTCGCGCCGAGCGCGAGATCAGTTCCTGTCGCGCGCTGTCATATTCCAGCGTGGTCTTGGTCAGCGGGCAGACCAGGATTTCGAGCAGGCGCGGATCGATCCGCGTCGGTTCCGCCGCGGATTCGAACTTGTCGGCGCCGGAATCGCGTTCGTCAGTCATGGCGTTCATTTTCCTTCAATGCCACTGCGGCCGGTCGCCGTTGCGTTGCGCGAGATCGAGTTTGGCGAGCGCGATCAGCGTTTCGGCGCGGGTCTTTAAATCGATCGCTTCGACGAGCGCCTGCTTGTCGTTCGCGCCGAACGGACACATCATCGCCAGCGCATTGACGAGCGTCTCCGTCGGTGCCGCGTCGATGCTCGCCCAATCGACTTCAAGTTTCGAACATTCGGCGAAGTTGCGCAACATCGACACCATGCTTTCGCGGTCGACCGCGTCGGCGCCGGCGCCCGTCGTCAGATCCTCCGAGAATCGGTCATAGCTGACCCGACACTGCCGGTATGGCGTCCGCACGGTAAGCTCATCGACGACGCGAAAGCGCGCGACGCCGGTCAGCGTAATGAGATAGCGGCCGTCCCCGGTCTCGGCGAGACGGGTGAGGCGTCCGGCGCAGCCAATGTCATAGAGCTGCGTCGCCTCGGCGGCCGTCTCTTCGCCCGGCAACGGCTGGATCATGCCGATCAGGCGCGCGCCGGCGATTGCATCGTCGACCATCGCGACATAGCGCGGCTCGAAAACATTGAGCGGCATTTCGCCGCGCGGCAGCAATATCGCGCCCGAAAGCGGAAACAGCGGCAGAATCCCCGGCAATTCGCCGACGTACGCATAGGGACGGTTCAGGCTCATCTTGGCGAAAGCCTCCTATGAATAGAGCAGCGCGGACAGCCGCCGCCGCGCGGTCACGGCCGCCTTGTCCATCGGATCCCACGCCTCGAAAAACTGGATGAGCTGCTTTCTTGCCCCATCGTCATTCCAACTACGGTCGCGCTGGATGATTTCAAGCAGCGCATTCGCCGCTTCTTCGCGCAGTCCTTTGGCGTTGAGCGCGAGCGCGAGATCGAAATAGGCCTGGAAGTCGTTGGGATCGGAATTGATGCGATGTCTGAGGTCGTCGATTTCGCCGAGATCCTGAGCCTGCTCGGCGTTCTGAAGCGCCGCCGCGGCCGCTGCGACGTCGTTGTCGCGGCGCGCCGAGTCCGGAAGCGAGTCGAGAACCGCTCGCGCGTCGTCGAACCGCGCCGAATCGATATACAGACGGAGCAGCGCCGCAGCGGCCTTGGCGTTGGGCGGCTCGCCGCCGGCCAGTTCGCCAAGCAGCGATTCCGCCCCCGTAAGATCGCCGTCCGCGATCAACGCCTGCGCTGCTTCCAGGGCGTCGCCCTCAATCTCGATCGGGCCGACGAGCCGCTCGAGAAAGCCCTTGATCTGACTTTCCGGCAGCGCGCCGACGAAGCCGTCGACGGGCCGCCCGCGCTGAAAGGCGACGACCGCCGGAATCGACTTGATCCCGAGCTGATCGGCGATTAGCGGATCGGCGTCGATATTCATTTTGACGAGGGAAATCTTGCCGCCGGCCGCGGCGACCAGACGTTCGATCACCGGCGCGAGCTGGCGGCAGGGTCCGCACCAGGGCGCCCAGAAATCCACCAGCACGATCTGCCGCATCGATGCGTCGAGCACGTCGGCGCGGAACCGCTCCGTCGTCGTTTCGATCGTCGTCGGCGCGGCAGCCATTCTCGCCGTCTCAACCATGCGCTTTTCTCCCTGTCGTCATCATCGGCCGCGGGATTTTTTATGACTTCTGCCGCTTCGCGGCGGTTCAGCGTGGCGCCCGGACGAAGGTCAGATAGACCGGATGGCGGCCGTCGGCCATGGCCTTGGCTTCATATTTGGTGCGCGTCCAGCCTGGCCAGGGCGTTCGCCAGTCGTCGGCGCGCTGGGCGCGCCAGGCGAAGGCTGGATGGGCGCGCAGCCGCGCCAGCGTCCAGGCGGCGTAATCGTCGATATCCGTCGCAAAGCGCAGCTCCGCGCCGGTATGCATCACGCGCGCCAGACGGTCGAGATTGTCGCGCGCAACGAAGCGTCTCTTGCGATGTCGCCGTTTCGGCCAGGGGTCGGGGTAGAATAAATAGACGCGCCCCAGGCTGTCGTCCGGCAGCCAGTCAAGCACGTCAGCGGCGTCGCCTTGATGAAGCCGAACATTCGCCAGGCCGCGCTCTTCGATGCGGGCGAGGAGCTTCGCCACGCCATTGATGAAGGGTTCGCAGCCGATGAAGTCGACCTGCGGGTTTTCAGCGGCGGCCGCGATCAGATGCTCGCCGCCGCCAAAGCCGATTTCGAGATGCGTTTCTCGGGCGAAGGACGGCGACGGCTGCGAAAGATCCAGCGACAGTCGCGGCAGAAGCGCCTCGATCAGCGCCGCCTGACGCTTTCGAAGCGCCTTGCCTTTCGAGCGGCCGTAGAGTCGCGTGCGAGGCCTTCGCTGCCGAGGTGTTTCGCTCATAAGCGCCGATTGGCCGCGCCCATCGATGTTTCGAAGCGCCGTGCTCTTCGTCCGCCTCGCGATGAACGAAACTCGGCGCCGCGCTTTGAATCGCCTTTCGAGTCGATCCTCGATCGCGCCGAGATTACGCGAAATGCGATTTCAGCTGGTCGACGAGATCGGTCTTTTCCCAGGAGAAGCCGCCGTCCGCGTCGGGCGTGCGGCCGAAATGACCATAGGCGGAGGTGCGGGCGTAGATCGGCCGGTTGAGCTGAAGATGCTCGCGAATGCCGCGCGGCGAGAGGCGCATGAGCTGAGGCAGCAACTCTTCCACCTTCTCCTCGCTCACATGGCCGGCGCCGTGCAGATCGACATAGATCGAGAGCGGTTCGGCGACGCCGATCGCGTAAGCAAGCTGCAGCGTGCAGCGGTCTGAGAGGCCGGCCGCGACGATATTCTTGGCGAGATAGCGGGCGGCGTAAGCGGCCGAACGATCGACCTTGGTCGGATCCTTGCCGGAGAAGGCCCCGCCGCCATGCGGCGCGGCGCCGCCGTAGGTGTCGACGATGATTTTGCGGCCGGTGAGGCCGGCGTCGCCGTCGGGACCGCCGATGAAGAATTTCCCCGTCGGATTGACGTGCCAGACGGTCGCGTTGGTGATCCAGCCGTCGGGCAGCGCCGCGCGGATATAGGGCTCAACGATGACGCGAATGTCGGCCGGAGACAGGCTCTCGTCGACGTGCTGATGCGACAGGACGATCTGCGTCGCCTCCACCGGCTTGCCGTCGGCGTAGCGAACCGTCACCTGGCTCTTGGCGTCGGGGCCGAGGCCTTTTTCCTTGCCGCTGTGGCGGGCCTTGGCGAGCTCCTCCAGAATCTTATGCGAATAATAGAGCGGCGCCGGCATCAGTTCGGGCGTCTCGCGCACCGCATAGCCGAACATGATGCCCTGGTCGCCGGCGCCCTCGTCCTTGTTGCCGGCGGCGTCGACGCCTTGCGCGATGTCGACGGACTGCTCGTGCAGGAGCACTTCGACATTGGCGGTGTTCCAGTGGAAGCCCCGCTGCTCATAGCCGATGTCGCGGATGGCGTTGCGTGCGAGTTCGATGATCCGGTCGAAGGAAATATGCGGTCCGCGCACTTCTCCGGCGATGACGACCCGGTTCGTCGTCGCCAGAGTTTCGGCGGCGACGCGAATGGCGTAGGGGTCGATGCCCGCTTTGGGGCCTTCTCGGAAAAATTCGTCAACGATTTCGTCGGAGATGCGGTCGCACACCTTGTCGGGGTGGCCTTCGGAAACGGACTCGCTCGTGAAAAGATAATTCTTCCGGGTCACTTCCATATCTCCGATGGCTTGGAGGAAGAGTCGAAAACGGCTCAAGCAGGCGGGTTCATCTGCCAGCGCCCGTCCGGGGCGTCAAGCTGAAAAGCCCCGATCGTCCGTTTTGGAGAACGACATTCTACTCTTTCGTGTTTTCTGATTGTTCTGCGAGCGTCGTGACCAGATCGAGCACGCGCTTACGCACTTTGGGATCGCGGATGCGGGCGAAAGCGCGATTGAGATGAAGGCCTTCCGCCGTCGACAGAAAATCGACGACATATTGCGACGACGATTCCTCGGCAAATCCCGCGGTCTGCGCGGACGACCCGCCTGCCGGCGCGTCCTCGAAGAAAAAAGAGGGCGGCACTTTCAACGTCTTGGAAATCTGTTGCAGGCGACTGGCGCCGATACGATTGGCGCCTTTTTCGTATTTCTGCACTTGCTGAAAAGTGATTCCCAGCGCCTCGCCAAGCTTCTCCTGAGTCATTTTCATGAGAATACGCTGCATGCGCACGCGGCTGCCGACATGGCGATCGATCGGATCTGGCGCCTTCTTCAACTCTATCGCCTCCCGCCCGGTTGTAGCCGACTCCTTGCCGAGCGCGCAAGCGACATCGCAGCATGTCAATGAATTTCAACAAAGATTCGAGTTAAGCGCAATGGCGAAAAGACATTTCCTGTCTCGGCAGGCGACGACCGCTACCGACGGGCGGCGCCGATCCAGGCCAGCGCGGCGGACAGGGCAAGCAGCGCCGGGAAGGCCAATGCGCCGAAGGCGGCGAAGACGGTCGGCGCCGCATCCCTGGGCAGACGCCCGTCGATGACGCCTTCTTCGCCAAGCGGCAGCGACTGAAGGATGCGTCCATAGGCGTCGATGATCGCCGAAACGCCGGTATTGGCGACCCGGATCATCGGCAGGCCTTCCTCGATCGCGCGCAGGCGCGCCTGAGCCATATGCTGGTAGGGGCCGGGCGTGCGTCCAAACCAACCGTCGTTGGTGAGGTTGAGGAAAAGCCGCGGCCGCTGGGCGCCGCGCGCGATCGCTTCGCCCGGAAAAATCGCCTCGTAGCAGATCAGCGGCGCGATCGGCGGCAGACCGGGCGCGGCGAGAAGGCGCGGACCCCCGCCACGGTCCCATATGCCAGGAACGAGCTGGTTGATTCCCAGCGGCCGCAGCCATTCTTCCAGCGGCAGATATTCGCCGAAGGGGACGAGATGGATCTTGTCATAGAAGGCGACGATCGTTTCTCCCCGCAGCGCTTCGATCGAATTGAAAATCCTGCCGCGGCGTCCGTCGCCCTCGCCTTCGGCCCGGGCGGCGCCGGTCAGAAGCACGGTTGCTTTCAGGGCATGTGCGATCGTCGCCAGCGCCTCCGGCTTATGCGAAATAATGTAGGGAAACGCCGACTCTGGCCAGACGAGATGGGTGACTTCAGCAAGCCCTGACGGCCGCTCGCTTGTCGCGCGTTCCGAAAGGGCGAGATAGCGGCGCAGGATTTTCTCGCCGTTTTCGGGACGGAATTTCGCATCCTGAGGAAGGTTTGGCTGCATCAGCCGCAGCGTCACGCCGTCGACAAATTCCGTCCGGTTCGCGCCGAGTCGGAAGGCGCCATAGGCGAGCATCAGCATGGCGAGGGCGGTCGCCGCGAGCATCGTCGCGTGAATGCGGCGGGCGCCGTCTGGCGCGCGATCGACGAGCGTCGCGGGCGCGGCGAAAATCACGATCGCGAGAATGTCTAGTCCGTGAAGGCCGACCAGCGCGGCCGTCTGCGCCAGCGGTCCGGCGCCGGCGATCGCCATGCCGAAATCGTTCCAGGGGAAGCCCGTGAACAGATGGCCGCGCAGCCACTCGGCCGCGCCGAGCCCCGCCGCGAGCGCGAAGACGCGCCAGCCTCCCGGCGACCAGAGAATGCGCGCCGCGGCGAAGCCGGCGGCGGGAAAAAGCGCGAGAACGGCAGGGAGACCGAAGACCGCAAGGGGCAGGGCCCAGGCGAATTGATCCGCCTCGACGAGCATCGCCGCGCCCATCCACCAGAGGCCCGCCACGAAATAACCGAAGCCGAGCCACCAGCCGGCGTCGGCGGCGGAGAGGATCGGCGCGAGCGCCAGGCGCTTCGTGGCTTTCACGTCCGCCGCGCCGTCGATCAGCCAGACGGCGACGGTCAGCGGGACGAACATGGCCGGAATGACGTCGAAAGGCGCCAGCGCCAGCGCGCCCGTCGCGCCCGCAAGAAAGGCGATCGCGCGGCGCGTCCAGCCGCGGGCGAGAATGATGCGTTGGGGAAGGGTCGACGCCGGCGCGCCAGCGTCGACGATCTCGGCAATTTGCGCCATCGGACCTCGAAGGACCTGCGAATCGGCCCGGGCCGACCTTAAAGCGATTCAGCGGACAAATTTGTGCGCGCCGAAAAATCGCCTCATGCCGGGCGCCGCGCCCGCACGCGCAGCTTGCCCACGCGCCGCGGATCGGCGTCGACGATCTCGAACTCATACGCCTCGACCGGCGTCGCGATGATTTCGCCGCGCATCGGCACGCGGCCGGCGAGCCAGGCGACGAGGCCGCCGAGCGTCGTCACCTCGGCGGGCGTATCTTCGAGCCTGAAGTCGACTCCTAGCCGCGCCGTCACTTCGTCGAGATCGGCCCGCCCGTCGATGATGAAGTCGCCGTTCTCCAACTCGACGAAGCCCGATTCATCAACGACGTCATGTTCGTCCTCGATGTCGCCGACGATCATCTCCATAATGTCCTCGATCGTCACGAGGCCGTCGGTGCCGCCATATTCGTCGATGACCAGCGCCAGATGGGTGCGCGTCGCCTGCATGCGGATCAACAGATCGAGCGCCGGCATCGAGCGCGGCACGAAGAGCACCGGCTTCAGCAAATTCGCCTGCGACAGCGGCGTGTCGAAGTCGATTCTTTTCGCCCCGGCGATGGTCGCGTCAGGGCCGTCGCGCCGATCGGCGCAGCAGGCGATATGATTGACGAAATCGCGGATATGGACCATCCCGCGCGGATCGTCGAGCGTATCGGCGTAAACCGGCACGCGCGAATGGGCGGCGGTGCGAAACAGTTCGAGTGCATCGCGCAGCGGCGCGTCTAGCGAAATCGCAACGATGTCGGCGCGGGGGATCATCGCGTCGTCGACACGCATATCATGCAGGCCGAGCACGTTCTTCAAAAGTGCGCGCTCATGCGGCGTCACGTCGCCCGCCGACTCTTCCAGCCTGTCCTCGATGTCCTCGCGCACCGAGGCCGGCGCAAGACCGAGCAGCCCGCGCAGCCTGTCGACGAAGCTCAGGCGTGGTCCATCGCCAGCGCGTCTTAATGGAATCGGATCGTCGGCGTTATCGTATCGCGTCGACATGCGTTTTGTTCAATTCGCTCCGCCGGCCGGCCCGATGGCGTCTTCCGCATAGGGGTCGGAAAATCCTAGCGCCATCGCGATCTTGCGCTCCAGCGCTTCCATCCGCTCGGCCTCGGCGGCGGTCTCGTGATCATAACCGATCAGATGCAGAAATCCATGCGCGACCATATGGGAGGCATGGGCGCGCAAGAGCTTGCCCTGCTCCTCCGCCTCCCGGGCGACGGTTTCGTAGGCGATGATCACGTCGCCAAGCAGAGGCTTGCGCTCGATCGCGCCAGGGGTCGGAAAAGACAGGACATTCGTCGGCTGATCCTTGCCGCGCCATTCGGCGTTGAGTTCGCGGATCGCTTCGTCGTCGCAGAATGTGACGCTGACTTCACAATTCGAAGCAAGAGCGGCGCCGCTCGCTGCGAGACTCTGACGAACGCATTCCTTCGCCAAATCCTCCAAATCGGCGACCCGCCGCCAGGCGCGCGCCGCGACGTTCACGTCGATGTCCACGGTCACACGTCTCCGCGCGGCTGCTTGCTGGCGCGCGCGGCGCGCTCATAGGCGCCGACGATTTGCCGCACGAGATCGTGACGCACGACGTCGCCTTCCGAAAACCGCACGCGGCCGACGACGTCGAGATCGGCGAGCAGGGCGACGGCTTCCGAGAGACCGGATTTTTGTCCCGGCGGCAGGTCGGTCTGCGAGGGGTCGCCGGTCACGATCATGCGCGAGCCTTCGCCGAGCCGGGTGAGAAACATTTTCATTTGCATCGAACTGGCGTTCTGCGCCTCATCGAGAAGGATGCAGCTTCGCGTCAGCGTGCGGCCGCGCATGAAGGCGAGCGGCGCCACTTCAATGAGGCCGGTCTGCATGCCGCGTTCGACCATGCGCGCATCCATGAAGTCGTGCAGCGCGTCGTAGATCGGCCGCAGATAGGGGTCGACCTTGTCGCGCATGTCGCCGGGCAAAAAGCCGAGCCGTTCGCCGGCTTCGACCGCCGGACGCGACAGGATCAGCCGCTCGACCGCGCCTTGCTCCATCAGCTGTACGGCATGGCCGACCGCGAGCCAGGTCTTGCCCGTGCCGGCCGGACCTTCCGCGAACACCAGCTCATAGCGCTTGAGCGCGCGCAAATATTGATCCTGCGCGGCGTTGCGGGCGCGCACGGGTCCGCGCTTGCGGGTTAGAATCTGTTCGAAAGCGCCGCGCGTCGGCTCGGAATCGGGAAAGAGGCTGCGCTGGCGCGCCGTTTCTTCGATAACGCCGTCGACATCGCCGATCGTGATGGTCTGACCGAGAGCAACGCGCTCGTAAAGCGCCTCGAGCACGCGGCGCGCATGTTCGCAGGACTCGGGCCTGCCTTTGAGCGTGACGTGATTGCCATTGGCGAAGGAGGCGACGCGCAGGCGCCGTTCGATCCTGGCGAGATTTTGATCGTAAAGTCCGAAAACGAGCGAAGCGTGACGGTTGTTTTCAAAGGCGAGCGTAAGTTCCGCGTCGGGCTCGTTCGCCTCCGGTCCCCGTGCCGAAAGCAACGGGTCGTCGATTGTCGTCAAGCCTTCGCCTCCTCGCTCATCAGCCGCGCCGACAGGGAATTCGAGCCCGCCCCGATAATTTCCACCCTGACCTCGCGCCCAATATGTTCGCTCGAACCCTCGGCGTGCACAGCCTGCATATAGGGACTCTTGCCCGCGATCTGTCCCTCGTGACGGCCGGGCTTTTCAAACAGCACGTCGATCTCTCGCCCAACCGTCGCGGCGTTGAACGCCTGCCGCTGCCGGTCGAGCAGCGCCTGCAGCGCGGCGAGGCGTTCGCTTTTTACATGTTCCTCGATCTGATCTTCGCGATCGGCGGCCGGCGTGCCGGGCCGCGGCGAATATTTGAATGAAAAGCTCGACGCGAAGCCGACAGCGCGCACGAGCGCCATCGTCGCCTCGAAATCGGCGCCGCTTTCGCCGGGAAAGCCGACGATGAAATCGGACGACAAAGCGACATCCGGCCGCGCCTTTCGAAGTCTCTC
This sequence comes from Alphaproteobacteria bacterium, assembly GCA_016869555.1. GTDB lineage: Bacteria > Pseudomonadota > Alphaproteobacteria > Rhizobiales > Beijerinckiaceae > Methylocystis. The sequence goes on from VGDY01000016.1 coordinate 29,908, forward strand.
GACAATCGAAAGATAGGCGTCCGCGCCATGCTTGCGGTTCATCGCTTTCAACACGCGATCGGAGCCCGACTGAACCGGCAGATGCACAAAGGGCATGAGCTTTGGAATCGCGCCATGCGCGTCAATCAACGCCTGCGCCATGTCGACCGGATGACTTGTCGTGTAGCGCAGACGCGTCAGCCCTTCGATCCGCGCCAGCCGGTCGAGAAGCGCGGCGAGGCTGGATTCGCGGCCGCTTGCGTCCAGCCCGCGATAGGCGTTGACGTTCTGGCCGATCAGCGTGATCTCGCAAACGCCGGCGTCGACGAGGCGCTCAGTCTCGGCGATGATTTCTGCGACGGGACGAGAGGATTCGGCGCCGCGCGTATAGGGCACCACGCAGAAGGAGCAGAATTTGTCGCAGCCCTCTTGCACCGTGACGAAGGCTGAAACGCCGCGTGCGCGAATTTGCGCTTCCTTCGGCGCTGGCAGAGCGCGAAATTTGTCCTCGACGGCGAAATCCGTATCGGCGATGCGCTCGCCGCTCGCCGCCCGGCGCAGAAGTTCCGGCAGGCGGTGATAGCTTTGCGGGCCGACGACGAGATCGACGGCGCGTTGGCGCTTCAGCACCTCTTCGCCCTCGGCCTGCGCGACGCAGCCGGCGACGACGATTTTCATGTCGCGGCCTTGAGCGTTCAGCCCGCGTTTGGCGATCGCCAGCCTGCCGAGTTCGGAATAGATTTTTTCCGCGGCCTTTTCGCGAATATGGCAGGTGTTCAGGATGACGAGATCGGCGTCTTCTTCGCTTTGGGTTTCGGCGTAGCCCTCGCGGCCGAGCAGATCCGCCATGCGCGTCGCGTCATAGACGGTCATCTGGCAGCCATATGACTTGACCAGCACTTTGGGCGTTGGCGCCTGCTCCTCCCCAAATCGGGCGGATGGCGTCTCGACCGCCTCTAAAACTTCCGTCGTGATTTTTATGGCTCCTGCTCGCCGACCAGCCTCGACTCGATTACTCGGCGGCTGACGAGGTCATTATACGACATTTTGCGCATAAGCGCGTCTGTCGCGAGAGGAATCGGGGACCTGCTCCTAAATTTTCTGAACCGGCCCGTCGTAGCGCGTGAGGAGCGCATCCGCCGTCAGCAACGTTAACCCCTCAACGACCGCCTGCGCAATCAGCAGACGGTCGAATGGATCCTTATGGATGGGCGGCAGGGCGCCAGTGGCGAGCGCGTGCTCCGCAAGCACAGGCAGTTCCTGATAGCCATTGTCGAGCAGACCGCCGCGTAGTCCATGCGGGTCGACTTGGAAATCCGTGCGCTTGAGGGCGCGTTTGATCACGATTTCCCATAGGCTGGCGACGCTGTAGACAAGTTCGTTGTCGTCATGGTCAAGGATCGCTTTCGCTCTTGCCGACAGACGAGATGGAGCAATGGCGGCCCACAGAACAAGATGGGTGTCGAGCAGCAGCTTCACTCTTCGCCCTCGAAAAGTCGCTCGATCTCGGCGTCGCCCATGCGATCAAAGTCCTCCGGAATGAGGCCTTGCCCTTCCATGAATCCGAGGCGCCGGATTTTTCGTTTCGGCGGGGCTTCGAGCGGCTCCACCTTCACCAAAGGCTTGCCCGCCTTGGCGATGATGAAAGGCTCTCCCTTCGAAGCGAGATCGACCAATTTGGACAATTGGGTCTTGGCTTCGTGAATATTCACAATGCGCATGAGCGTCTCGTGTGGACTAAGTCCAGTTAGTTTAGTTTTCTCTCGCCCATATGCAAGCCTTAAATTGCTCAGATCTCCAGCCGCAGATTGATCGCCGCGCGGCGTTCGCCACTGGCCCGCTGATAATAATTCTCGCGCCGCCCAATCTCCTTGAAGCCTTCCCCGCCATATAGCTTCAGCGCGGCCTCGTTGTCGTCAGCGACCTCCAGAAACACCAGCCGGGCGCCGCCGCGCTCGAGATTCTCCAGATGTTTTTCGAGAATGCGCCGCCCCAGTCCGGCCCCCCGACGCGCGGGATCGACGGCGAAAGTGAGGATTTCGGCGTCGGGCGGCAGCAATCGGGACAGGATAAAGCCCCCGAGTTCGCCGCGGCGGTTCTCCGCCACCGCGCCGTCGGCGACGATATGGGCGTCGGCCAGGTAATTCTCGAAGTCGATTTTCGACCAGCCGAAGGCGAAGGACGCGCCATGCAGGCGTTCACAGTCCTCGGCGCGCTCCGAGCCGATCGGTTCGATGACGAATGTCGGCTTGGCGAAGAAGGACGAGAGCAGCGTCATGGCGCAAATTCACGCCTGCGCCGGGGCGGCGACGCAGGCGCCGGCCGCGTCAAGCTGAATGGCGGCGTCTTGCGCCGCGTCAGGCTCGGCGCCCGGCGTCGTGACGTAGGGCTCCTTTAGATAAAGCGGGCGCGCGGGGGCGGTTTCGGGCTGCGCGGCGAGCCCCAGGCGGGCGACGAAGGCGATGTCGGGCGCGGCCTGCTCGCTGGCGATCTTGACCGGAACGCCGCGGGCCCGCGCCTCCTTAGCGAGGAGCGGCGCGCCGGAGCCGATGAGCAGCAGCGGGCCGGCTCCGAGGGCGCGCAGCGCTTCATGCGCGCCGGCGCGGCGCGGCGTCAGCAGCGGACGTCCGGCAGGACCGAAGGCGGCGATATAGACCTTGCCGTGCCGCGCATCGATCGCCGCCGCGACGACGCCGTCGAAAGGATCGAGAATGAGCGGCGCCGCAAGCGCGGCCAGCGTCGAAACGCCGACGATCTCGGCTTTGCAGGCGAGGGCGATGGCCTGGCCGGCGGCAAGGCCGATGCGAATGCCGGTGAAGGAGCCGGGTCCGACGGTCACGGCGACCCGATCGAGGGAGGCGAAGCCGCCCTCGACCTTGCTCATGACGCGCCTGATCAGCGGCAGCAGCGCCTCGGCGTGGCCACGCTCCATCTCGATCGATTCGACGGCGATCGGGTCTTCCGCGTCCTGGTCCAGCACACAGGCGGAGACGGCTGGCAGGGCGGTGTCGATCGCAAGGATTCGCATGATTCTCAGATTATGACGCTTTTCGAGGCGCGATCAATGTAGCCTCGGAACGCGTCATCAATACGTCCTTCTACGCCGGCTCCACCGCCTTCACCTGCGGCAGGAAATGCTTCAGCAGATTCTCGATTCCGTGCCGCAGCGTCGCCGTGGACGACGGGCATCCCGAGCATGCCCCCTTCATCGCCAGATAGACGACGCCGTCCCTAAAGCCCCGGAAGACGATGTCGCCGCCGTCGCCGGCGACCGCCGGGCGCACCCGCGTCTCAATCAGTTCCTTGATCGTGGCGACCGTCTCGGCGTCGGCGGAATCATAGAACTCGCCGTCCGACTGCGCCGGCGCCGCGCCTTCGATCAACAGCGGCGCGCCCGAAGCAAAATGCTCCATGATCGCGCCGAGAACGACCGGTTTCAGATGCGGCCAGTCGGTTTCGTTCTTCGTCACCGAGACGAAGTCCGCGCCATACATCACCGCCTCGACGCCTTCGATCGACAGCAGCGCCTGAGCGAGCGGCGCATTGGCGGCGTCTTCGGGCGAGCGAAATTCCATCGCGCCCTGGCCAAGAACGTCCTGGCCCGGAAGGAACTTGAGCGTTGCGGGATTTGGGGTGGATTCAGTCTGAATGAACATGGGTCAGCTCCTGCGTCCGGTTCAAGGCCGGCGGGAATTGCGCGAATATCACACATCGGGCGTTTTGTGACATCGTCGACATTACTTAAGCGCTTCGCCGCAGTCTTGCGAGACTCTTCTGCGCCCCCGCCATCGCCTGAGCGCGACCGCGGCCCACACCGCCTCGACGAGGCCGAAGGGCCAGGCGCCTTGAAGAAACCCGTAGACCGAACCGAGCGCGCAGGCGATGGCGAAACCCAAAACAAACCAGTGGCTCCGTTCCTCCAGCGTATAGCAAAGCAGCATAGCGCTCACCGCGAAGAGCCCGAACCAGGTCAACGCATCCATCGGCGAATCTCTTTGGGCGCATTTTTGCATTTGCCATGCCCGAGCATTTGCCATGCCCGAGCAAATCCCGCAGTGTCAATCGATGGACGAAGCCGCGCTGATCGACGCCAACGCCGCCTATTACCGCGCCTTCGCCGCACGCGACCTCGGCGCGATGAGCGATCTTTGGGCCGAGGAGGGCTGCTCCTGCGTTCATCCCGGCTGGCCGGCGCTCGTCGGGCGCACGCCGGTGCTGGCGTCCTATCGCGACATTTTTCGCAATCCGCAGCAGGAGGCGGTGGCGGCGCGCGATCCGCAGACGCTCATCGAAGGCCCCGACGGCCGGGTGTTCTGCATCGAGGAGGTCGGCGGCGGACTGCTGCTCGCGACCAACTGGTTTCGCTGGAGCGGCGATAGTTGGCGGCTCATGCATCACCAGGCGAGCCCGCTCGCGCTGGCGCCCTCCCCACGGCGTGACGGCAAGCAGTCGTTTCACTGAACCAGTCGCCGTGCGGCAAGGCGGCTTAGGAGTCCGCGCCTTCCGCCTGCTTCTTGCGGCTCGCCTTCTTGGGCTCCCTTCGCGGCCCCTCCACCAGCCGCACGACGACGCCCCAGAGCGTGCGCACGTCCTGTTCGGTTAGCCCCATGCGGTGGAACATGTTGCGCAGGTTACGCGACATCACCGGCTTTTTGGTCAGCGGACGGAAGAAGCCGCGCCTGTCGAGCTCGCCTTCCAGAAAATCGAAGAAAGCCAGCGTCATCTCGCGCGTCGCCGGCGGCGAGCGCTCCTCGATCTCGAAGGGAATGGCGTCGCCATGCGCGGCGCGAAACCATTCATAGCCGGTGAGCAGCACCGCCTGCGCGAGATTGAGCGAAGCGTAGGCGGGATTGACCGGAAAGGTGAGGATCGCGTCGGCGAGCGCTACGTCGTCATTGTCGAGGCCGGTGCGCTCGGGGCCAAACAGCACGCCGTGCTTCTCGCCCGCCGCTAAGCGCGCCGCCATATCCGGCATCGCCCGCGACGGAGTCATCGCCGGCTTCATCTGGCCGCGTCCGCGCGCCGTCGCGGCATAGACGAAGGACAAATCCTCGATCGCCTCGCGCACGCTCTCGTAAAGCCTGGCGCTTTCGAGCAGATGCACGGCGCCCGCCGCCGCCGCATAGGCGCCCTTGCGATAGGCGCCGGTGCGCGGCCAGCCTTCGCGCGGCGACACGAGACGCAGGTCGGAGAGGCCGAAATTGGCCATGGCGCGCGCGCACATACCGATATTGACGGCGAGCTGCGGACGCACCAGCACCACCGCCGGGCCCCCGGAAATAGCCGTCTTGCTGTGATCCGTTCCCGCCCCGACCAACTCGCCTCCTCGCGTCAAAGCGCCGGCAAAGTAGGGCGGAACGCGCCTTTGGGGAAGGGCGCTCGAGCGCTGCGCGAAAGGCCCCGCGATTGCTACCCAAAAGCTCGAGCCGACGCTATAAGGCGCGCGGCACGAGAGGAGCGGGCGCATGCGGAAGATCAAGGTTGCAAATCCCGTCGTCGAACTCGACGGCGACGAAATGACCCGCATCATCTGGGCGCATATCAAAGAGAAGCTCATTCGGCCTTATCTCGATGTCGATCTTCTTTATTACGACCTCTCAATCCAGAACCGCGACGCTACCAATGATCAGGTGACGATCGACGCCGCTTACGCGATCAAGGAACATGGCGTCGGCGTCAAATGCGCGACGATCACGCCCGACGAAGCGCGGGTGAAGGAATTCAATCTCAAGGAAATGTGGAAGTCGCCGAACGGCACGATCCGCAACATTTTGGGCGGCGTCATCTTCCGCGAACCGATCATCTGCAGGAACGTGCCGCGCCTGGTGCCGGGCTGGACGCAGCCGATCATCGTCGGCCGTCACGCCTTCGGCGATCAATATAAGGCGACGGATTTCAAAGTGCCCGGCAAAGGCCGCCTGACCATCAGATTCGAAGGGGTCGACGGTGACGTCATCGAGAAGGAAGTCTTCAGCTTTCCCGGCTCCGGCGTCGCGCTGGCGATGTACAATCTCGACGAATCGATCAGCGAGTTCGCGCGCGCGACGTTCAACTACGGGCTCACGCGCAAATATCCGGTCTATCTGTCGACCAAGAACACGATCCTCAAAGCCTATGACGGCCGTTTCAAGGATCTGTTCCAGCAGATTTACGACGCCGAGTTCAGATCGAAATTCGAGGCGCTCGGCCTCACCTACGAGCATCGACTGATCGACGACATGGTCGCTTCAGCGCTCAAATGGTCCGGCGGCTACATCTGGGCGTGCAAGAATTACGACGGCGACGTGCAGTCCGACACGGTGGCGCAGGGCTTCGGTTCGCTCGGCCTGATGACCAGCGTGCTGATGACGCCCGACGGCAAGACCGTCGAGGCTGAAGCGGCCCATGGCACGGTGACGCGCCATTATCGCGAACATCAGAAGGGGCATGAGACGTCGACCAATTCGATCGCCTCGATTTTCGCCTGGACGCGCGCGCTCGCGCATCGCGGCAAGCTCGACGGGAACGAGGACCTGATTCGATTCGCGCGCACGCTCGAGGAAGTTTGCGTCGCGACCGTCGAGTCGGGCTTCATGACCAAGGATCTTGCGCTGCTTGTCGGCTGCAACCAGAAATGGCTGTCGACGACGGGCTTCCTGGACAAAGTCGACGAAAATCTGCGTCGAGCGATGGAATGAACGGCGGCGCGAGGAATGATTGTAAGTGGCGCCGGCCGCGTCTATATAGGCGTCGCCTATGGGCCAATTAAGGATTCGCAAGATGGCGGTGGATCTGGAAGAAACATATAAGCCTTCCGAAGACGAAGCCTTTATGTGCGATCGGCAGCGCGAATATTTCCGGCGCAAACTGCTGGCCTGGAAAGAAGACATACTGCACGAAAGCCGGGAAACGCTCGCTGCGCTGCAGAATGAAAACGAAAATCATCCCGACCTCGCGGACCGCGCATCGTCCGAAACCGATCGCGCGATCGAACTGCGTGCGCGCGATCGGCAGCGCAAGCTCGTTGCAAAAATCGACTCGGCGCTGACGCGCCTCGACGACGGCAGCTACGGCTATTGCGAAGAGACGGGCGAGCCGATTTCTCTCAAGCGCCTCGACGCGCGTCCGATCGCGACTCTGTCGATCGAGGCGCAGGAGCGTCATGAACGGCGCGAAAAGGTCTATCGAGACGATTAGAGCGCGAACCCCGTTTCGCACTCAGAGTTGAAGGGCGTCGCCAGTCGCGACGCCTTTTTATTATTGCTCGTCGGATCGGCCGAGCAGCCGAGCCATCTCAGCTTCAAGCGAATCCAGCGGGTCGACCTCGGCTGAGGCCGGCGGCGGGGCGGGCGGCTTTGGCGGCGGCGGGGCTGGTGGCGGCGCAGGAGG
>VGDY01000017.1 GCA_016869555.1 Alphaproteobacteria bacterium
CCGGCGCTTCCGCGGCCGGCGGCGCCGCAGCTGGCGGCGCGCCCGCCGGCGCGCTCTGCTGACGCTGCTGCTGCGCGCGCTGAAGCTGGTCGAAAATGCTGTCCTTGCCGGGTTCGGGCGACTTTTCAGGCGCGCCCTGCTCGCCCTTGCCTTCGGTCTTGCCCTCGCTCTTGGGAAGCTCCTTGATCTGGATCGATCCCGGGTCGAGCGCCTTGGTCCAGTCGTCGCCGCCCTCGCTGCGCCGCTCCCAGGCCGGCAGCACCGTCAGCGCGATGCTGGTGATGAAGAAGATCGTCGCGAGAATGCCCGTGGCGCGGGTGAGCGCATTGGCCTGGCCGCGGCCGGTGAAAACGCCGCTGCCGCCGCCCATGCCGAGCGCGCCGCCCTCCGACTTTTGATAAAGCACGAGAATGACGAGCGCCGTCACCACCATCAGGTGGATCGCGATAATGACCTGCTGCATGTCGACCCTTCCAGCCGCGCCTGAGCCGAACTCGGCGCGCAACCCATTGGCCGGCCTTCTACACCAAGCGCCGGGCGCACGGAAGAGGCGAAAGGCGGCGCAAGCGGCCGCTCAGTCAAATGATCGCGAGCCCAGGCTCGCGATCTTTGGATCGTTCGGAACGCCGCTCAATAAAAATTGCCGTCCTGACCCTTCCACTTCGAGCCTTCCTCGTCGAAACGGGTTTCGTCCTTGAATTCGATGACCTTGCCCGGCTCGATATATTGCTTGTCCTTGATCATCTGGTTCTGGATCGTCGTCGAATAATAGTTCGTATTGTCCGAGCAGCCGGGTTTCGGCGCGCCGCCCTCGGGCTTGCATTCGAGATTGGCGCCGTTCGGGAAGCGCACGTTCGCGGTGTAATAGAATTCATAGCCGGCGTGGCCGGCGCCTTCCACGTCGAGCGGCCAGAATCGCGTGATCTCGAATTTTTCGATCACCGCGTCCTTGTCGAATTTCTTCTTGACGAGATTTTCGAAGACCTTCTTCGCGTGCTCGGGCTTGGGCTCGCAATTGACGAGGCAGAAGGCGTTGGCGGGCGTCGCGGCGACGAGCGCGCCGAACAGGCCAAGCGCCGCGATATGCATGATGGTTTTGTAGCTCTTCATCTTTGCGTCTCCCAACTGCGCAAAACCGCGCGTCGCTTCCCGCCGACGTCGTTCGTTGAATTGACGCGTCTCGCGCGAAGCCCCCTTGCGTTTGACATTATTCAAGCTGCACGGCTTCACGAGAGGTCGCAAGGCCGACGCGTCGCGCGAATTGTCGCACGACCGCGGGAAATTTTACGCGGTTGCGTCGCCTTGTCGCGCGCTTTATTGACGGCGCGAGTTTTCTCGCCGACGAAGAGGCATTCATGGCCATATACAAGCTCCTGCTCCTGCCGGGCGACGGCATCGGTCCGGAGATTTCCGCCGAAGCCGAGAAGGTTCTCGCGCTTTTGAACGCGGCGGGCGTCGCGAGCTTCGAGGTCGAGCGCGGACTCGTCGGCGGCGCGGCCTATGACGCGCATAAGCAGGCGATCAGCGAAGAAGACATGACGCGCGCTCAAGAGGCCGACGCCGTGCTGCTCGCCGCCGTCGGCGGGCCGAAATGGAACGGCGTGCCTTACGATCTGCGCCCCGAAGCCGGGCTCCTGCGCCTGCGCAAGGATTTGGGCCTGTTCGCCAATCTGCGCCCGGCGATCTGCTATCCGGCGCTCGCCGACGCCTCGTCCCTGAAACGCGACATCGTCGACGGTCTCGACATCATGATCGTGCGCGAATTGACCGGCGGCGTCTATTTCGGTGAACCCAAGGAAATCACCGAACTCGGCAATGGCCAGAAACGCGCCGTCGACACGCAGGTCTACGAGACCTACGAGATCGAACGGATCGGCCGCGTCGCCTTCGAGCTGGCGCGCAAGCGCGGGAACAAGGTGACCTCTTCCGAAAAGTCGAATGTGATGAAGTCGGGCTATCTGTGGCGCGAGGTGATCGCGGCGCTACACGCGCGCGAATATTCGGACGTGACGCTCGAACATATGCTCGCCGACGCGCTGGCGATGCAGCTCGTACGCTGGCCCAAGCAGTTCGACGTCGTCGTCACCGACAATCTCTTCGGCGACATGCTGTCGGACGAGGCCGCCATGCTCACCGGCTCGCTCGGTATGCTTCCGTCGGCGTCTCTTGGCGCTGCAGACGAAAAGGGCAAACGCCACGCCATGTATGAGCCCTGCCATGGCTCGGCGCCGGACATCGCCGGCAAGGGGATCGCCAATCCGATCGCCATGATCGGCTCGCTCGGCATGGCCCTGCGTTACAGCTTCGACCTGCCGAAGGCGGCCGACGCCATTGACGCCGCGATCGCCAATGTCCTGGCGAAAGGCCTGCGCACCGCCGACATCAAGGGCGACGCGCCCTCGACGGTCTCAACGAGCGAGATGGGCGACGCGATTGTGGCGGAGCTGAAGAAGACGCTGTCCTAAGAACTCCACGCTCACTTCCCATGCACCATGCCAAGAAACTCCTCGCGGGTGCGCGGGTCGTCGCGGATGACGCCGAGCAGGCGGCTCGTGGTCAGCAGCGAGCCCGTGGTGTTGACGCCGCGCAGCGTCATGCAGCTGTGCTCCGCCTCGATGACGACGCCGACGCCGGCCGGCTCCAGAATGTCCTGGATCGCTTCGGCGATTTCGGCGGTGAGCTTTTCCTGAATCTGCAGGCGGCGGGCGAAGCCGTGCACGACGCGCGCCAGCTTCGAAATGCCGACGACCCGGTTGCTTGGCAGATAGCCGACATGCGCCCGGCCGGTCACCGGCAACATATGGTGCTCGCAGAAGCTGACGACGCGAATGTCCTTGAGCACAACGAGTTCGTCATAGCCGCCGACCTCGTCGAAGGTGCGCTTGAGATAGTCGCGCGGATCGACGCCATAGCCGGAGAACAGCTCGCGGTAGGAACGCGCCACCCGCTCGGGCGTGTCGATCAGCCCCTCGCGCGTGGGGTCGTCGCCCGCCCATTCGATGAGAACGCGCACCGCCGCTTCTGCGTCAGCCTGGGTAGGTTTGGCCATGCCTGCAATTCTCCAGGATCGTTGATGCGCGCCGCTCACCCGTCCGGATAAAGTCACAGGCCAAAGCATTTGGCAAAGGCCACAGCCGGCCTATTCCTCAAATGAAAAACGCCGGCGCAAGAGGCGCCGGCGTTTCGACTGGCCGCGTCGAGGATCAGCGAGCGATGCCGATCGCCGATCCGACCGCATTGACCGAGCGCTTGACGAAGCCGAATGGCCCGTCGCTCGCTGGCGGCGCAGGCGGGGGCGGCGGCGGCGCGGGTTCCGGCGCGGCGAGGGCGACCGGCGCCGCTGGCGCGGGGGACGGACGGCTCGCGACCGGTTTCGTCGGCTTCTTCGGCTTCGCAACTTTCACGCGCGGCGCCGGCTTCGGCGCTGGGGCCGCCTCGGCCGCCGCGGCAGGGGGCTCCGAAGCGGGCGCCGCCGCCTGCGGCGGCTCCGGCGCAACGGGCTTCGTCGGCGCAACGGATTTCGGCGGCGCGACCGCCGTGGGCGGCGCCGGCTCGGCGGGGGCGGCTGTCGGCGAAGCGGCGGCTACGGCCGGCGGCGGCTCGGCGGGGGCGGATATCGGCCCCGCCGCTGTCGGCAAAGGCGCAAGCTTCGGCGCCAGGGCGGCAGCGGTCGGAACAGGAATCGACCCGCCCATCGGCGCCACCGCGGGGGAGCGCTCGGCCGCCTTCGCCGGAACAGCGCTGGCCTCGGACTGGCTTTCCGTAAGACTCGGCTCGGCCGCCGCCGCGGCGGCTTTCGGCGCCTCTTCAGCCGGCCCGACCGGCGCTTTGGCGCTTTGCTGGAGCGCCGGCGCGGCGTCCTGCGGCTGCGACGCGGCGCTGTCGATCGCCGGCGCGGCGGCGTCCGGAGCGACCAGAGGCGGCGCGGTCGCCAGCGCCGGATCGTCGTTCGGGTCGACGGCGCTCCAGGGGCCCAAGACCCAGGTCAACGCCGCGAGACCGATGATGACGATCGCCGCCGCGGCGAAGAACAGTCCGCGGCGTCCGCCTTCGCGCTCATCCTCGGGCTCGTTGTCGAACTCCTCTTCCGTCGCATGGAGCGCGCTCCAGGAATCCTCGGCGCGCGGCGCCTCAGGAGACGGGCCTGAATCGATCGCCGCACCGGGTGAGCGCTCGCCGACCTCGCGGTCGGCAAATCGGGCCGACGGCTCCAAGGGGGGCGCATGGCCCAGGTCACGACGCAGCAACTCTTTAAACTCGGCAAATTCAGCCATCAGCTCCTTGTCGTCGCCGATATCCATCATGCCAGAACCCTTTCATTGCCGCGCGCCAGGAACTCCTCGACGAGTCGCGCGCGGTCACACCATCCGCGTCAAGGCAAACGTAAAAATGTGGCTGTTCTGGGCCGGTCGCCCAATCAAGCTTTAAAGCTTTTCTTATCAATATCTTATTTGAGCTTAGACTGCGGACTCCGCGAGCGTCGGTTACATCATGCGACATAAATCCGCGCCCATGCTGGAAGCAATCCAGATTACCGAAATTGACCTTGGCGCTTCGCGATTTCTAAATGTCGAAAGCGCGAGGAACGCGTTTTTCCTCTTCCGGCGGACTGTTTCAAGTGACCCGATCCTGCTTAGGCAAGGCGCGCCGAGCGGCGCTTTGCGCCGTCTTCTCATTGCTCGGCGCGGCGCTCTGCGCACAGGCGGCGCCGTCGGGCGCGGCCGCGCCCGACGAGCGCGGCCTCTCGCCGCTGGAGCTGCTCGGCAAACGGGTTTTCGAAGATGTGAACCTTTCCAGTCCGGCCGGAGTCTCCTGCGCCTCCTGCCATGACGCCGCGAAGGCTTTTCAAGGCAATAATGGTTCGAGCGCGCCCGCCGTGGCCCGCGGCTCGCTACCGACCTCATTAGGCAAGCGCAATACGCCCTCGATCATGTATGCATCCTTCGCGCCGCCCTTCGACTTCATCGACGACAAGGACGAAGAGACCGGCAAAATCGAAAAGATTCCGGCGGGCGGACAGTTTTTCGACGGCCGCGCGCGCGATCTGCTCGCTCAAGTTGAAGGCCCGATCTTCGATCCGCTCGAGATGAACGCGCCGTCGAAACGCTATGTCGTCGAGGCGGTGCGCGACGGCGCCTACGCCGGCCTTGTCCGCGAGGTCTATGGCGAAAAGGTTTTCGCCGACCCGGACGCCGCTTTCGAGAAGCTTGCGCAAGCGATCGTCGCTTTCGAAGGAACTACGCGCTTTCATCCCTTCGCCTCGAAGTTCGACGACTATCTGCGCGGCGCAGCGCAGTTGACCGCCCTTGAGAAGAAGGGCTTCGAACTCTTCAAGGACCCGAAGAAAGGCAATTGCCTCGCCTGCCACGCCGGCAAGGAAGAGTCGCGAAACCCCGAGGACTGGCTGTTCACCGATTTCACCTATGACGCGCTCGGCGGCCCGAAAAACAGCGCGATCCCGAGCGCCACGAAACCGGGCGCCGCCCCCGATCTCGGCCTGTGCGCGCGGCCCGGCCTCGCCGAAGCGGCGCCCGCGGATTTCAAGGTCGAGAGCGTCTGCGGCGCCTTCAAGGTGCCGACGCTGCGCAACATCGCCGTGACCGGCCCCTATCTGCACAATGGCGTCTTCGACAGGCTGCGCGACGTCGTCGCCTTTTATGCGACGCGGGACACCGATCCCGGCCATTGGTATCCAAAGGACCGGCGCGGCAAGCCGCAAAAATTCGACGACCTGCCCGCCGCCGCGCATGACAACGTCAATGTCGAGGAAGTCCCCTATGATCGCAAGCTGGGGGAAAACCCGCGGCTTTCGGATAAGGAGATCGACGCGATCGTCGCATTCCTCGAAACCTTGACCGATCGGCCGAAGCCCTGAAGCGCGAGGCCTAGCAGGGATACCGGGTGTGATAGCCAAACAGCGAGCCCAAGGGCGGGCTGTGGCGCAACTCCGTTAGCGGCCAGGCGAAATATTGGCTGCTGCCCGAATAGGGATAGCCGAAATCGCAGCCCGACGTCTCGGTGACCCGCGACGACATGAACACGAGTTCAGGAGTCGCGACGAAAAAGCGCCGATTTTCTACGGCGATCCGGGTCCAGCTTGGATCGTCGCGCAATATCTTGACTTCGGTCCCCGCCGGCGCCGTTCCGATCGCCGCGTAATGTTCCTCGGGACCGGCGCGCAGCACCGCCGGATAGGCGAGCGTCAGCTTGATTGCCGCCGCCTGCTCGCCAAATAAGAGGGCGGGAAAAAGCGCTAAGGCGAATAATGACCGACGCATGCCGACTTTCCGGTTGCTGTGCGCTCCCGCAAATCCCCGGGCGCGGAAGCTAGCCTAAAAGATAATCCCGCCGGCTCCAAATCGGACCGGCCAAATAAAGTTGTGAGAGAGCGGCATGAAGAAATCGTCGGCGCGGCAAGAGCCGCTCGACTCTCGACTCAGTCGAGAGTCGCGGCCCATGCTGAACATCAGCGGCGGCGCGTCTTTTCCGTCTCATCGCCGGCTGGCGTACGGCGCCGTCATGCGGCGCATCGCATTCTCTCTTCTCGCCGCCTGCGCGGCCTATTTCGCGCAGCCCCTGTGGCGCGCGGCGAAAGGGGCCGTCGCCGATACGAGAGCCAAGCAAACCTCGATCAGCTTTGCGCCGAGCGAACTGCCGGCGGATCGCGACGGCGCGAGTCTCCTCACCGTTCCCGCGCCCGGCCGCTATTCGATTCGCGCCAGGAGTCCCTCGGGCGCGCGCATCGAACTTGTCGATATGATCGCCGGCCCGCTCGATTCGAGCGGCGCGCCCGGCCTGCGCGATGGACGAATCGACGCGCTGCTCGACAAGGGCGTTTACAAGCTGCGCGCTTCCGGCGTCAAAGGCGCAAGCGGCAAGATCGCGCTTTCCGCGCAGCCTTTCGTCGAAGCGGACGCATCGAAGCCGACGCTTGCCCCGGGACGCATTCAAAACGGCGAGCTTGGGGATCTGCAGCAACGCTCGTATGCGTTCGAAGTTGGCGCGGAAGGCCGCGTCAATCTCGAGGCGATCGGCCGCGCGCTCAGCGATTTGCGCGTCTGGCGCGGCGACGGCGAACTCGTCGATCTCGCCTTCGCGCAAGAGACGGTCGAAACCAAGCCAGGCCGCGCCATGAACCGGCTGCGTCTCGAAGGCGCGCTGGAGCCGGGGCGCTATGTCGTCACCGCCTATGGCGGCGAGAAACTCGTCTGGGCGCACGGCGACGCGGCCCAGCCCTTCATGTTGCGGCTTGACGAGCCGGCGCTGCTCGCGGCCGGCGTCGCCGAGGGCGTGATCGGCCCCTTCGGCGCCGCGCGTTTCGACGCGCCGGCAAGTTACGACGCTTTCCGTCTCGATCTCGCGCAGATATCGCCAGCGCGGCTCGAAGCGCGGCGCAATGACGCAAGAGAAATCGCGACGATTTCGAAGAACAGCCGCGCGCCGTCGGCAATCGTCCGGATCGCTTCCGACGGCAAGACCAACGCGCGTCTTGAAGTCTCCGGCTTTGAGGGTCAGGCGTTCAGTTTGCGCGGCCTGCGTCAGTCCGATCGCGAGACGTTCGAAGCGTCGGGACCGCATCTCGTCAGCGTCGACCTCGCCGGCGACGGCGGCGACGAAGCGCCGGCGACGGCGCTGTTCGCGCGAATCGAAAAGGACGGCAAGACGCGGGTCATCGCCTCGGACGCGCCGCGCGTCGGCGCCGGCAAGGCGTGGCGGGGAAAATTCAACCTGTTCGGGCCGACGTCGATCCTGTTCGAATCGACGCGCGACGGGCTTGTGGCGATCGACGCGAAAGGGATCAAGGTCGACGCCTCAATCGAACCGGCGCTTGGCGCGCTTACAGCGCGGGCCGACGGCAAAGACCCGGCGCGCTACGACCTCCAGGCGGGCTATTATTTTCTCAAGCTCGCGCCGAAAGGCGATTCCGGCGGCGTCATCGACGTGACGCTCGGTCCGCCCGGACTCTCCGTATCAGCGCCCGCGCCGGCGCCTTCGCGCGCAACAATGTCCTTCGGGACGCAGACGCTCGAAAGGGACGGCTCCTATCTCATTTTGACGAATGTCGCGCCGCAGCTCCTGACCGGGCCGCGCGTCGTCGCGCTGCCCGTCGAACTCGACAAGGCGCCCTTGGCGATTTGGCAGGAGGCCGGCAAGGAGATCGCGCTGCCGGTGCGGCTGCCCAAAACCGGCAGAGCGATGGCGCGCGATGCGCATGGCGCCGATGTCGCGCTGACGCTCACCGATCAGAGAGAAGAGAACGCGCAGCGTCTCGCGACGATAAGGATTGCGGCGCTCGAAAAATCGCGCGCGCTCGGGCTCGTCTTCGTTCCCGAAGTAACGCCGGCCAAGTCCGAAGAGACTGGCAAGCCGGCGCCAATTGCGCTTTCCGCCACGGTTGCGCGGCCGGCCTTTTTCGATCTTGCGCGCGACGAGACGAAGCGTCTGCGCTTCGATGTTGCACAAGGCGGGCTCTACCGGGTCGAAACGCTCGGGCGCATGAAGACCGCGCTGCGAATCGGCGCCAATATTTCGCCGCGACTTGGCGAAGGCGAAGCGAACGGGCCCGGCGCCAACGCGCTGGTCACAGCCTTTCTGCGCGCCGGCGCCTATCGCGCGGCGGTGACGGCAAAGGACTCTTCCGGCCATCTCGGACTCGCCGTCTCGCCTGCGATCCTCGCGCCGACGTCGAAACTCGTCGATGCGGGCGTTGCGCGCGCGACGCTCGAACTCGGCAAGGGCGCGATCACGCCGATCGAGATCACAAACGACGGCGAATATCGCATCGAGCTTCTCGGCCTGAAGCAGAAATGGCGCGCGCGACTGGAGGACGCCGACGGCTGGCCGCTCGCGGCGCCCGGCGAGATGCAGCGCCTGACGCGGCGATTCGAAAAGGGCGTCTATCGGCTGGTCGTCATGCCTCAAAATGTCGAAGCGCGCATGGCGGCGCGTCTGACGCCGATCGTCGCCGCGAAGCCGCTTGAAGGCCACGGTCCGCATCCCCTGCCCTTCGGCAAGGCGCAACGCCTGCAATGGCGCGAGCCGCAGGCGCGCGACGCAACGCGCACGCCGGACGTTTGGCGCTTCTCGCTCCATGGCGATTCCGACATCGATCTGTCGATCGGCGAAGGCATGGTCGGCGAGATTGTCAAAGGCGAGAAGGAAGGCGTCGGCAAAGTCGCTTCGGACCGGCCATTCAAATCGAAGCTGACGGCGGGCGAATACCTTGTCGAGGCGCGCAGCCTCGCCCATGACGATCGTCTCGACTATGAGATTTCGCTTAATTCGCAGCAGTTGCAGCCCGACGCGATGCGCGTCGTGGAACCGCCGACCCACGTCAATTTCTCGCTGGCGAAGGACAGCATCGTCGATCTTTCGAGTTTCGGCGCCATCGAAACCATCGGCGCGTTGAAAGACGACAAGGGCGACGTGATCGAACGTCTGCAGCCACGCGCCGACGATTGGAGCTTCGCGCTGTCGCGGCGCCTGCCCGCCGGAGCTTACCGCCTGGAGCTTGAACGACTCGGCGCCGAAGCGAGCGCGCCGGCGCAGGCGGAGGAGACCGAAGAGACGACGAGCGATGCGACTGAAGAAGCGTCGAACGACGAAGGAAACGCCAATGAAGAAGAGGCGGCGACGAATGACGACGCGCCGCTGAGCGGCGTCGAGCTGCGCCTGTCGCTGCTTGAGGAGAGGAATGACGGCGCGCTGACGCTCTCGGGCGAGAAGCCGCTGAACGGCGCCGGCGCGCATGTTCTTTCTCTCGCGCCTGCGCCAACGGAAAGTCTGGCGCTCGTCGCGGCGCGTTCGGAAGGCGAGACAGCAATATCGATCGAACGGCGCGAAGCCGATGGCGCATGGCGCGCGATCGGCGTCGAGCGCGGCCCCGCGCCGGTCGCCGCCTGGCCCGCATCAGGCGACGCCGACCTGCGCGCCGTCGTCTGGGCGATCGGCGGCGGCGACGCGCCGATTGAAGTGTCCGCGCGGACCATCGAGCGCCGCGCGCGAAAGTTCGGCGAAATGACCCTGGCGCCGGTCGACGGCCTTTCCGGCGTATGCGTCGGCAAAGTCGCGACGCCCGACGCTTCGCTCGTCACGCTTGAGACGCGGCAGGACATCGCCGCCGGCTCGACGCCTGGAGCCTTGCTGCGCGCAACGCGCGCCGGTCCGCTCGCGCCGCAAGCGCAGGATTTGTGGCTGATGAGCCGCGGCGACTGCGCGTCGCGCATCGGCGTCGCCGCCCTCGACTGGAAAGGCGCCGAAATTTCACTCGACATCGGCGAGGGCGAGCGCGCCCATCTCGTTCCCTTCGCGCCGCCCGCCGGCAAATTGCGGCTGTGGCTGGCGCGTTCGTCCTTTGCGCAGCCTGCGCTCGACGGCGGCCGCGGCATAGGCTCGGCGAAGGGCGCGGCGTTGACGCTCCCCGGCGATGCTACGCTCAAACTTTGGAACGCGGAAAGCGTCGCGCCGATGCGCGTCGCGCTGAATGCGATCGACGTCGAGACGCGGCCGATAATGAAGGGCGGCGCGCTGTTCTCCGGGATCGTCCCGCCGATGAGCGCGCAGCCGGTCGACATGGATGACGCCGCCGGTCCGCTCGCGCTCGATCTTGCCGGCGGACTTGCCGCCTTTGCGCAGCCACGCGTCGTCTTTAGCGACGGCGCCGCCACGTCGCGCCTTCTGCACGGCGTCAAATCGCGCGTGCTTCTGGTTAATCTGACGCGGACGCCGCTGCCGGCGCGCATCGCGCGCGAGACCGGCGAAAGCCGGCAGCTCGACACGAGCCGCGCCTTCACGCGCTTCTTCCCGGCTGCAGGGCAGATCTCGCTGCCGCTCGACGCGCGGAAGGACGACAGGCTGATCGTCAGCGGCGCGCAGGCGACGGTCATATCGAACAGCGGCCGTATCGCGCGCGGCGACAATGTCGCGCTCGACGGCGCCGGCGAAGCGATCATCGATCACGGCCCCGGCCTCGTCGCCTTCTGGATCGAGCGCGCCGGCGCTTCGCCCTGGCCCGCGCCGGCGGCGCGCGCGCTCAACCTGCCGCAGCGCGTGTCGCTCGAAGGCGGGGCGATGCGCTTTGCGATCAAGAGCGACAGACCGGCGCTATTGAAGGCGAGCGGCGGCGCGCCGGCGATCGTCGGCTTCACGCAGAACGGCAGACGGGAAGTATTCGCCTTCGCCAATGGCGTCGATCTTAATCGCTATTTGACGCCGGGCGAAGCGACTCTCGACATTTACGCGCCCTATGAGGGGACTCTGTCGGGCGCGCTCGATATTTCGACGCAGCCCGTGATCGAGGCGCGTGAGGGCGTGAATGACGCGGTGGCGGTTTCGCCGGGCGCCAGCGCGATTTTCAGCTTCGAGGTCAAGGAAGCGCGCGATGTCGGCCTTGGCGTGCGCGCAGAACCCGATCGCGTCAAGGCGCGCCTCTTCGATGCGCAGGGTAAGACGCTCGGAGACGGCGTCGCGCAGACGATGAAGCTTTCGCCCGGCCGCTATTTCCTCGAGGCGCGAACGCCCTCTGACGCCCCCGCGACGACGATCCGCGCGGCGATCGTCGGCCTGTCGCCGCCTCTGAATGCGCCGCCGGCGGAGATCGTCGCCGAACTGCTCGACAAGGCCGGCATGAAGAAGAGCAAAGCGCAATGATTGCGAAAGGCGCTGCAATGAAAAAAATACTGCTTCTCTCGCTTTGCGCGCTCCTTGCCGCGGCGACGCCGCTGCGCGCCGAGGCGCCGCCGATCTTCGACCATGCGCAGCGCGCCGACGGCGCGCGCGTCGCGCCCGATCGATTCCTGCGCGCCTATGATCCGGTGACGGTGTTCTTTCCGAATGAGATCGGGCCAAAGAACGGCGGCGCGGAGGATTCGCCGCAAAAATATGTGACGATGATTCCTCAGCCCGCCGGCGAATGGCGCTGGCTCGGTCCGCGCGCGCTGCAGTTTCGTCCCGCCGGCGCCTGGAAGCCGCTGTCGCGCGTCGACGTGAAGCTCGGTTCGGCGGAAACCAAACTCGTCGCCCTGCTGCCGACGCCGCGTTCCACCAATCCCGCCGAGGGCGCCGATCCGCAGCTCGAATTGACGCAGATCGCGCTTGCCTTCGCCGAGCCGGTCGACGTCGCTGCGCTGGCGCGGCTGCTCACGATCGAAATCCGTCCGACGCCGGGCGTCTCGCCGCAAGGCGGCCAGTTGCTCGGCGCTTCGGCCTATGAAATCCGTGCGCTCGAGCGGAGCGAGCGCGCCGCGGAACAGACCTATGTCATTCGTTTCCGCGAGCGGATCGCCGACGGCCGGGTCGCCATCCTGCGGCTGCGTCTTTCCGACGAAGCCGGCTTAGATGACCAGACCTATGAATTGCGGCTGCGCACGGCGCCGCCCTTCGCCGCGACGGAGGCGAGTTGCGGCCGAGGCTGGAGCGACGATCGCGCCGACAAACTGCTGCGCTGCGCGTCTTATCTCATGTCGCCGGAGAACGGCGAAGAAGAAGGCGAAAGCGCCGGCATCCCCTATGCGCCGGCGAGCAAACGGCAGCTCGCGCTCTCCTTCAACGCGACGCCCGAGACGCTCGACATTCTTCGCGCACGCGAGGCGCTGCGCATCACGCCGCCGGTCGACGATCTTGCCGTCGAGAGCGACGGCAGGCGCCTGCGCGTCGCTGCGAAATTCCTGTCGGATCAGGTTTACGAACTCTCGATCGCGCAAGGCGCGCTGAAAGACTCGCAGGGACGCGCGGTCGCGAGCGCCTTCGCGCAGCGCTTCGCCTTCACGCGCGATGTCCCGGCGCTGCAGTGGGACGCCGGCTTTGGCGTCGCCGAGCGGCTCGGTCCGCAGCTTCTACCGCTGCGCGGACGCGGCTATGATCGCGCCGATATCCGCATCCACGCCATCGATCCGCTGTCGCGCGATTTCTTTCCCTTCCCGGCGCATGGCGTCGAGACGAGCGATTCCGACGCGCCGCCCTTGCCCGGCAATGAGCCGAAGCTTTGGAGCGAGCCCGCGAACATCGAGGCCGAGGCGATCAAGGAGCGCATCAAGTCGCTGGGCTCGCCCGCCGTATCACGGCTCGTCGATCTGCCGATCCGCCGCAACGGTCCCGACGCGAAATTTGGCGTCGATCTTAAAGAGGATTTCGCGAAGGTCAGCGGCCGAGATCAGCCGGGAACCTATCTCGTCGGTCTTCGCGCCGTCGATGACGACAAGCGCCGCTGGCTGCGCGTGCAGATCACCGATCTTTCGCTCTCGGCGATCGAAGAGCCGACGCGGGTGCGCTTCGCCGTCACGTCGCTCGCGACGACGCAGCCTGTCGGCAATGCGCAGATTCGCATTGAAGGAATCAAGGACGATAAATTCGTCACGCTCGCGAGCGGAACGACCGACGCTTCCGGCTTCTATTCCTGGACGCCCGACAAGCGCGGCGGGGCAGAAGCCCGACGCGTCGTCGTGAGCAAGGGGCTCGACACGCTGGTCCTCGATCCTAACAGCGCGCCTTCGGAATATTCGCGCGAAATCTGGTCGAAGCCGGAATCGGAATGGCTCGCCTGGACCAGCGAAACCAACCAACCCCGCGCGGAAAAGCCGCGCACGCTCTGCCATCTTTTCTCCGAGCGGCCGATCTACCGCCCGGAGGAAAGCGCGCATATCAAGGGATTCGTCCGCAGCTATCGCGGCGGCGCGCTGAGCCTGACCAAGACCGGCGGCACGCTGGTCGTGACCGGCCCCGGCAATCAGGAATGGCGCATTCCGGTGAAGCTCGACGCGAGCGGCGGCTTCTATCACAAATTCGACGCGCAAACCCAGGCGACCGGCGACTATTCGGCAAGGTTTGAACCCGATGCGCCAAGAAAGGCGGAGGCGCAAAAAGACGAAGCGGCCGAGGGAGAGAGCGAAGCGACCGAAGCCGCGCAGGACATTTCCTGCGGACAATTCTCGTTCAAGAAAGAGGCCTACCGCCTGCCGACTTTCGAAGTCGTGCTCAACGCGCCGCAGACCGTCGCGCTCGACGGAACTTTTGACGTCGATCTTCTCGCCCGCTATTTCGCTGGCGGGCTCGCGGCGGACCGCCCGGTCAAATGGCGCGCGGCGCAATTTCCGCATGTCTTCACGCCGCCCGGCCGCGAAGGCTTTCTGTTTTCGACCGACGCGCGCTTCTCGGGCGACGGCAAGTTCAAGTCGACCGCGGTGCTGGAGCGCGATCAGCGCACCGATGCAGGCGGCGCCGCGCGCATGACCTTCGACACGACGATCGAGCCAACCGCGCAACCGCGCCGCTATTCGATCGAAGCGACAGTGACAGGCGACGACGGCGTCGAAGTGCGCAATGTTCAGAACGTCATCGCGCTGCCGCCTTTCGTGCTCGGCGTGAAGACGCCGCGCTATGTCGAGCGCCCCGGCGCGGTGACGCCGCAGCTCATCGCCATCGACGGCAAGGGCGACGCGGTGGTCGGCCTGGAGATGACGCTGCGGCTGATCAAGCGCAACTGGATTTCAACGCTGCAGGCCTCCGACTTCGCGCAAGGCGCGGCGAAATATGTCACGCAGACGCAGGACGACGTCCTGATCGAACGCAAGGTGACGAGCGCCAAGGAGGCGCAGAAGATCGAACTCGCGGCGCGCGACGCCGGCGTCTATGTCGTGCAGCTCGAGGCCTATGATCGGCTCAAGCGCCGACAACAGGTGAGCGTCGACTTCTTCGTCGGCGGCGACACGCCCGTCACTTTCGCGCGGCCGCCGGCGGAATCGGCGACGATCACCACCGACAAGGACAAATATGCGCCGGGCGAAACGGCGACGCTGATTATCCAATCGCCATTCCAGAATGCGCGCGCGCTCGCCATCGTCGAACAGCCGAACGGCGTTTACGACTATGAATTCGTCGACATCGCCAATGGCTTCGGCCGCTATGCGCTGCCGGTCAAGAAAGAGCAGATGCCGAAACTCGCCGTTCATTTCCTGATCATGCGCGGACGGTTGAAGGATGCGCCGCCACAGCCGACGGCGACATTCGACCAGGGCAAGCCTGTCACCATCGCGGCGACGAAATGGATCGAGGTGACGCCGGTCAAGAACATCGTCAATGTGAAGCTGGAACATCCGACGAAGGCGCGTCCGGGCGAGACGATCGAGGTGGCGCTGCGGCTCTCTGATGACGCCGGCAAGCCGCTCGCGGGCGAAGCGACCTTCTGGATGGTCGATCAGGCGGTGCTGTCGCTCGCCAAGGAAAGGCCGCTCGATCCCCTGCCCGACTTCATCGTCGAACGCGAAACCAAAATGGCGGCGCGCGACACGCGCAACATGGCCTTCGGCGTCATTCCGCTCGAAGAGATCGCCGGCGGTGACGGCGACGAGCTGCAGGAATGGGGCGCCGAGAACAATATTTCCGTGCGCAAGAATTTCACGCCTGTGCCGATCTATCTGCCGAGCGTGAAGATCGGGCCCGACGGCGTCGCCAAAATCAAGGTGCAGCTGCCCGACACGCTGACCATCTTCAAACTGCGCGCCAAGGCGGTGAGCGGCCCCGACCGTTTCGGCGCGGCCGGCGGCGAAATGCTGATCCGGCAGGCGCTGGTCGCGCAGCCGGCGCTGCCGCGCTTCATTCGGCCGGGCGATTCCTTCGATATCGGCCTTGTCGCGCGCATCGTCGAAGGACCCGGCGGCGCCGGCAAGGCGTCGATATCGGCGCCGGCGCTGACGCTCTCGGGCGAGACAAGCCGCAAGATCGACTGGACGCAGAACAAGCCGGTGCGCATCGATCTGCGCGCCTCGGCGCCCGCCGCGCTTGCCGGCGAGGCGACGCTCGGCTTCCGCATCGAGCGCGACGCCGATCATGCGAAGGACGCGGTCGAAATCGCTCTGCCGACGAAGCAGGATCGCGAAGCGGCGCGCCGCTTCGAACTGGTCGAGATCGCACCCGGCGAAACCAAAACGATCGCGCCTTCGGGCGAAGCCTCGCGGCCAGGGAGTTTCTCGCGCGAGACGATCGTCGCCGCCGATCCTTCGCTGGTGAAGCTCGTCGCCGGATTGAATGCGCTTGTCGAATATCCATATGGCTGCACCGAGCAACGCCTGTCGCTGGCGCGTGGCGGACTGGCGCTTAAAAGCTTCGGGCCGATTCTCGCGGCGGCGGGACTTGAGGATCGCGTCTCCGCCAATGTGAAGTCGACGGCGCAGGCCATCGATCAGTCGATCGACGCCGATGGGCTCGTCGCCTTCTGGCCGCGTTCGCGCGGCAATGTTTCGCTGACCGCCTGGGCCTATGATTTTCTCGCGCGGGCCGAACGCGCCGGAGAGCCGATCGACAGGACGCTTCTCGATCGTCTCGCCAACATACTGAAATTGTCGCTACGCTCGGATTATCCGCGGCTGATGTCGGGCGATGAATTGCGCGAGCGCGTCGAGGCGCTGTCGGCGCTCGCCGAGGGCGGCAAGCTCGATGATTCTTACGTCGCCGAATTCGCGCGCCGCGCCGACTTCCTGCCCAATATCAGCGTGGCGCAGATGGCCGCCGCCGCCGCGCGTCTGCCTAGTGTCGATCAGCGCGCGCTTGCGTCTCTCATCGAGACGATGTGGAGCCGAGTGAAATTCGCCAGCCGCAACGGCGTTGAGGTCTATGCGGGACAAGCGGCGGAGAGCGCCTCGCCGATCATTCTGCCTTCCGAGACCCGCAGCCTCGCCGAGATGGTGCGCGCCGCGGCGCTCGCGGCTTCCGGCGACCCGCGCGCCAATGCGCTGCGCGACGCGCTGCTGCGCCTTGGCGAAGGCGACGGCTGGGGCACGACCAACGCCGACGCCGCCGCGATCGAAGCGCTCGCCGAAGGCTGGCGGCGGCCGGCGGCGTCGATCGCGGTGAGCTTTAATGATGGCGCAAAGGATCAGTTGTCGACGCTTGACGCCAACACGCCGGTGGCGCGGCATGTGACGAAGAACGACGCGCCGCTGAAAATCGTCAACGGCTCAAACGCGCCGCTCGTTGCGATGATCGAGACAAGCTACATGCCGGCCGAAGCTGGCGCCAAAGCCAGGCCAACGAGCGACGGCTTTACGATCGTGAGACAAAGCTGGCGCGTCGAAAGCGGCAAGGCGCCTCAGAAGATCGACGTGAGCGACGGCGCTCTGCAGGTGAAGCAGGGCGATGTGATCGAGGAGACGGCGGAAGTGGTCAATCCCGAGGATCGCACCCATATCGCGATCTCGATCCCGCTCGCCGCCGGCTACGAGCCGCTCAATCCCAATATCGCCACGGCGCCCGCCGAAGCGCAGCCGTCCTTCGCGCCGACGCTGCAGCCGAGTTGGGTCTCCTTCGGCGACGATCGCGTGTTCTACGCTTATGACTCGTTGCCGAAGGGAGCCTACCGCTTCGCCTTTCGCCTGCGCGCGCAGACGGCGGGCGCCTATACGCAGCCGCCGGCCCTCGTCGAGGCGATGTACAAGAAGGGCCTTCGCGCAACGAGCGCGGGGGCGAGGGTGGAGATCGGGAAGTAACGCACGTAACCCTCTCCCAAAGGGAGAGGGTCTGTCCGAAGGACCGGGGTGAGGGGAAACAATCTGCGCAGGTTCGACGCAACCGCATGCCGACAAATATCGTAACCCCTCACCCGGCTGCTCCGCAGCCACCCTCTCCCAAAGGGAGAGGGTTTGCGCGCGGAATCGTGCTTGTTCTTATTGCCGCATTCGTCGTAACCGCTGCCTGGCTCTCGCTTGAATCCCTCTCGCGCGCCGAACTCATCGCTCCGCGCGCAAGTTCGATCGTTTACGACCGCAACGGCGCCTTCCTCACCCAGATCGGCGAGAAGACTCGCGACGCCGCGACGGGCAAGCCGCGCGTCGACTACGGCTATTGGCCGCTCAACGCCATTCCGCAGCGCGTCGCGCAGGCGACTCTCGCGCTCGAAGACCGTCGCTTCTACGCGCATCCCGGCGTCGACATCCGGGCGCTGCTTCGCGCCGCATGGCGCAATCTCACGTCGCGGAGCAGACGCGAAGGCGCCTCGACGATCGCGATGCAGGTCGCGCGCATGCAGGGCGAGAGGCCGCGCTCATTCGCCGAGAAACTGATTCAGGCGGCGACGGCGCTCGCCATCGTCGCGCGACACGGACATGAAGCGACGCTCGCCCATTATCTGCGGCTCGCGCCTTACGGATTGAGCGGCCATGGCGTCGCCTATGCCGCGCGTTTTTATTTCGACAGGCCGGTCGACGATCTCTCCTGGGCGCAGGCCGCTTTGCTCGCCGCCATTCCGCAGTCGCCGGGCCGGATGAACATCACGCGCGACAGCGGCCTCGCATTGGCGGCGGCGCGCGCGCGTTACGCCATCGCGCGGCTCGAAGCCGAAGGCGCGCTCGATTCCGCACAGGCGGGACTGGCGCACGGGGAACTCGATCATATCCGCCCGCTCGACGCCAGGCGCCGGCCGGAGACTCTGCATCTCGCGCTGCGTTACGAGGCGCTCGCCCGCGAGGGCCTGGCGCGGCCGGTCGCGGAGGGCGACCGGCGCATCCATGCGACGATCGATATGGACATCGAACGCGACGCGCTCCGGCTCGCGCGCCGCTATCTTGCGAATTTTCGCAGTCGCGGCGCGCGGCAGGTCGCGGTCATGGTCGTCGAGCGCGGAACCAACGCTGTCATCGCCGATGTCGGCTCTTCCGACTATAACGACCCGCAAGCGGGCGCCTTCGATTTCACCCGTGTGCGGCGCTCTCCCGGCTCGACGCTGAAACCCTTCATTTATGCGTTGGCTTTTGAGCGCGGCGTGCTCAAAACGACGGATCTCCTCAACGACATTCCCGAAGGCGCGTCGGGCGTGTCGAACGCCGACGGACTTTTTCTCGGGCCGCTGACGCCGCGTCAGGCGCTCGCCAATTCGCGCAATGTGCCGGCGACCAATCTGCTGCGCCGCGTCGGGCTCGAGGCGAACTTCAATTTCCTTCGCGACCTCGGCCTGCACGATCTCGAAACGCCGGCCGAGAGTTTCGGCATTTCGATGGCGATCGGCGCGCTGCCGACGCGGCTCGAGGATGTGATGCGCGCCTATGCCGCGCTCGCGGACGACGGGATCATGCGCGAGCTTGCGTTCACGCGCGACGACGCGCGACGTCCGGCGCGGCGCGTCTTGTCGGTCGACAGCGCGCGGCTCGTCGCCTCGATGCTCGCCGACCCGCAGGCGCGGCTTCCGTCTTTTCCGCGTTACGGGCCGCTCGAATACCCCTTCGCGGTCGCGGTGAAGACCGGCACGTCGCAAGCCTATCGCGACGCCTGGACCATCGCCTTCTCGCATAAATTCATTGTCGGCGTGTGGATCGGGCGCGGCGACGCCGGCGCCATGCGGGCGATGACGGGAGTTTCGTCCGCGGCGCGGCTGGCCCATGCCGTGCTCGCCAAACTGCATGACGCCAGACCCGGCGAAATTTCGCCCGAAACATTCGCGCCGCCGCCGGGACGCATCGCCATCGACCTCTGCCGCGCCGGCGATGGGCGCGACTGCGCGCAAACGCTGCGCGAATGGGTGACGCCCAAGGACGCTCATCGGAATCAGGCGCAACATCCGAGTCCTCATCCTGAGGAGCCGCGAAGCGGCGTCTCGAAGGATGCTTCAGAAGCAGGATTCGAGGTGTACTCACCCTTCGCGACGCACCTTTCAGGCGCTCCTCAGGGTGAGGGAGTGGATTATAGGCGTAGCTCTCCGGAAATTGGCTTCGCGCCGCTCGTCATTGCGACGCCGGAGCACAATACGCATATCTGGCGAAACCCGGAGCAGCCGGAGCGCTTGAACAGACTCGCATTGAAGCTCGCGCCGTCAGGCGCAGATTCGCAGGTCGTCTGGACGATCGACGGCGAGCCTTTCGCCACGGCGCAGGCGGACGAGACCGTATTCTGGCCGATGACGCCCGGCCGGCATCGCATTCAGGCGCGGCTTGCGCTCGCGCCTGTCGCGTCACGCACGGTGAGAATCGTGATCGAGTGAGTCTTCGACGTCGCCGGCTGGTTCCGGCGCGCCACTGGCAAGCTCGACGAAGCAAAAATTCCTGCTAAAGTCATGCGCCATGACGCAGCCCAAATCAAAGCGAGCGCCCGAGACGACCTTTGTTCCCGTCGTAACGATGGAAGAAGTGCCTGTCCTGGGCGATGAGGAACGCGAAGATCTGATCACATCCTTAAAGGATGCCGAGTCGGATATCGCCGCCGGCCGGGCCACCACTTTTGACAGGGCAGGTTTCATCGCGCGGTTCATGGCGATCTGTAGAGGCGATCTCGATTGATTGATGAGGCATCACGTTGTTATCGCGGTCCGGGCGCAGCGGCATAGACGAGCCAACGCATACGGTCCGCATTTTGCGCATATGGAACGCCGCGCGCAATCCTACGGATTTTCGAGGATAAGCCGGAAGTCCTCGCTTCACCCCTGCGCGGTGATGCGCTCGATTTCGGCGCCGCAGCCGCGCAGCTTCTTCTCCAGCCGCTCGAAGCCGCGATCGAGATGATAGACCCGGTTGATCGTCGTCTCGCCGCGCGCGGCGAGCGCCGCGATGACGAGCGAGACCGACGCGCGTAGATCGGTCGCCATCACCGGCGCGCCTTCGAGATGATCGGCGCCCGTGACGATCGCCGTATCGCCTTCAAGCTTGATATGGGCGCCAAGCCGCGCAAGCTCCTGCACATGCATGAAGCGGTTTTCGAAAATCGTTTCGGTGATCCGCGAGACGCCCTTGGCGCGGGTCATCAGCGCCATGAACTGCGCCTGCAAATCGGTTGGAAAGGCGGGGAACGGCGCGGTCTCGACGCTGACCGGCGAAATGCCGGCGCCATTGCGCGCCACGCGCAATCCTTCATTGGTCTCGCTGACGCTGACGCCGGCCTCTTCGAGCGCGTCGAGCGCCGCCTGCAGAAGATCGGCGCGCGCGCCGGCGAGAACAACGTCGCCGCCGGTCATCGCCACCGCCATGGCGTAAGTGCCGGTCTCGATGCGATCCGGCATGACCGCGTGCCTTGCGCCATAGAGCGAACCGACGCCGTCGATCTCGATCGTCGATTGACCGGCGCCCTTGATTCGCGCCCCCATTTTCACCAGACAGTCGGCGAGATCGACGACTTCCGGCTCGCGCGCGGCGTTGCGCAGCACGGTGGTTCCGCGCGCCAGCGACGCCGCCATCAGCGCCGTATGGGTGCCGCCGACGGTCACCTTGGGAAAGTCGATCTCGGCGCCGACCAGACCATTCTTGGCGGAAGCGACGACATAGCCGTTTTCGATGTCGATTTTCGCGCCGAGTTTTTCCAGCGCCATGAGCAGAAGATCGACCGGACGCGTGCCGATCGCGCAGCCGCCGGGCAGCGAGACGCGCGCCTCGCCGCATCGCGCAAGCAGCGGCGCGAGCACCCAGAAGCTCGCGCGCATGCGCGAAACCAGCTCATAGGGCGCGGTGGTGTCGACGATGTCGCGGGCGGTGAGATGGACGACGCGGCTCGCGTCGACGGAATCGCCGGCGCGCTTGCCGGCGATGGCGTAATCGACGCCATGATTGCCGAGGATGCGTTCGAGGAGCGTCACATCGGCGAGCAGCGGCATATTGGCGAGCGTCAAAGTTTCGCGGGTCAGAAGCGACGCGATCATCAACGGCAAGGCGGCGTTCTTCGCCCCGGAGATAGGGATGACGCCATTAAGCCGGCTGCCGCCGACGATCTTAATCTTGTCCATCACCCCTCGCTGTCGGTTTCCGAGCGCTCGTCTCTTACCTGCGCCAATTCCTGCGCCGATTCCTGCGCCGACTCCCGCAGCGCGCGCTCGCGCGCCTTGCGGCGGGCGAGATTGGCGCGCAAGGCGGCGGCGAGCGCCGCCTGTCTGTTCGACGCGCCTTTAGGCTTCGGGCCAAAATCCGCCCCTTTTTGGGCGCCCTTTCGCTTTTCGCTGTCGCCGGCCATTGCGGTCGCCTCGAAAATCCAGCGCGATTCTAGGGGGCGCCGGCCCTCATGTCACATCGCGCGCACGGCGAGCGTCGCATTGATGCCGCCAAAGGCGAAAGAATTCGACAAAGCGACGCGGATCGGCATTTTGCGCGCGACATTGGGAATGGCGTCGACCTCGCATTTCGGATCGGCTTCAAGAAAATTGATCGTCGGCGGCGCGATCTGGTCGCGCAGCGCGCAAATCGTGATCGCTAGCTCAAGCCCGCCGCTTGCGCCAAGCGCGTGGCCATGCACGGGCTTGGTGGATGACACCGGCGGCGGCCTGTCGCCGAAAACGGCGCGCATCGCCTGCGATTCGGTGATGTCATTGGCGTAGGTCGCCGTGCCATGGGCGCTGAGATAATCGACGTCTCCGGGCTCCAGTCCGGCGCTTTCGAGCGCGAGAAGCATGCAGCGCGATGGGCCTTCGACATCGGCGCGCAGCGGATCGAAGGCGTCGCTGGTCGTGCCATAGCCCGCGAGTTCGCAGAGCGGCGTTGCGCCGCGCGCCTGCGCCGCCTCCAGCGTTTCCAGAATGAAGACCGCGGCGCCCTCGCCGAGCGTCATGCCGTTGCGCTTTTGCGAGAACGGACGGCAGAGATCGGGCGTGAGAACGCGCAGCGCCTCCCAGGAGCGAATCGCGCCATTGGTCACGCAGGCTTCGGCGCCGCCGGCGATGGCGCGATCGGCGCGGCCGGCGCGCAGCATTTCGAAGGCTTCGCCGATCGCCTGAGCGGCGGAGGAACAGGCCGAGGCAAGCGCGAAGGTCGGCCCCTTGGCGCCGTAGCGCATGCCGAGCGTCGTCGGCGCGGCGCTCGGGATCAGACGCGGCACGGTCAGCGTATCCGGTCGGGTCTCGATCTTATATTCCTGATAGGCGTTGTTATCGATGGTCGTGGCGCCGCCGATGCCGGTGCCGATAATCACCGCCGTTCGCGGCCCGCCGACCTCTTTGCCCGCAAACCCGGCCTGGGCCAGCGCCTCGTCGGCGGCGACGATGGAAAATTGCGTGAACGGATCGCAATAGGGAAGCAGTTCGGCGCCGATATAGGCCGCAGGATCAAAATCCGGGACCTGCGCGGCGATTCCGATTCGTCCGGTGAACGGACGCGGCAATTTCACCGGCCGCACGCAGGACACGCCGTCGCGCGCCGCACGCCATAACGCGGCGGCGCCGACGCCGGCGGCGGACACCGCGCCCATTCCAGTAATGACGATTCTTCCTGCGGCGCCTTGTTGCGGCATCAGCATTCAATCCCTTGCTTGATTTCAACCAGGCGCGGCCTCGCGCCAATTTCAAAAAAAACCTCTTCGATCTCTAAAGAAGCGCGCACGTCTGCGTCAAACCGGGGAAACAGGCGCCAGGCCTTCGCTCACGCAACAGACGCGCTCAAGCGTTGAACATACACGCTAATCGAGCAGCTTCTTCAATTCGGCGCGAAGTCCATCGGCGACATCGGGCCGCGCCAGGCCGAAAGCGACATTGGCCGCGAGAAAGCCGAGCTTCGAGCCCGTATCATAGGTGCGTCCGTCGAAGCGCACGGCGTGAAAGGGCCGCGTTTTCGCCAGATGAATCATCGCGTCGGTGAGCTGAATTTCGCCGCCCGCGCCCTTCTCATGCTTCTCGAGCAGAGCGAAAATGTCCGGCTCCAGAATATAGCGGCCGGAGATGATGAAATTGCTGGGCGCCGTTCCCTGCGGCGGCTTCTCGACCATGCCGGTGATTTCGAACGTCGCGCCGTAATCCCTGCCGCGCGCCACGATGCCGTATTGATGCGTCTCCTCCGGCTTCACTTCTTCGACCGCGATAATATTGCCGCCATGTTTTTCGTAAGCCGCGACCGCCTCCGCAAGGCAGCGCTGTGTTTTGCCCTTCGCCGGAAGCGTAATCATGTCGGGCAGCAATACCGCGAAAGGCTCATCGCCGACAATGTCGCGCGCGCACCACACGGCATGGCCGAGGCCGAGCGGCGCCTGCTGGCGGGTGAAGCTCGTCGCGCCGGCCGCCGGCAGGTCCGACATCAGAGCTTCATATTCCTTCGACTTGTTGCGGCGGCGCAACGTGTCCTCAAGCTCATAGGCCATGTCGAAGTGATCCTCGATCGCCCCCTTGCCGCGCCCGGTGACGAAAATAAAATGTTCTATGCCCGCCTCCCGCGCCTCATCCACGACATGCTGCACGACCGGCCGGTCGACGACGGTCAGCATTTCCTTCGGCACGGCCTTGGTGGCGGGCAGGAAGCGCGTGCCGAGTCCGGCGACGGGGAAAACAGCCTTGCGAATGCGTTTGCTCATGAAGCGGTCCATTGAGATGGCGAGAGGGTTAGCGACGACGACGCGGCGTGTAGCACGGTTTCGCCGGTTGGTAGAACCTGCCGCAAATGTCGCAGGCCGATCCTCGCCGCGGCGCAGCGAACGCGGTCAGGCGCAAGAATTCAAGGAAAGGTTGCCGGCATGACGGTTTTGGTGACGGGCGGCGCGGGCTACATCGGCAGCCATACGGTTCTCGAACTGCTCGACGCCGGCGAATCTGCGCCCATCGTGCTCGACGATCTGTCGACCGGCTTCCGCTGGTCGGTTCCCGACGGCGCGTCGCTTGTCGTCGGCGATTTCGGCGACGAAAGCCTCGTTTCGGATTTGATCGCGCGCCACGGCGTCGACGAGATCATTCACTTCGCCGCGAAAATCGTCGTTCCTGAATCTGTCGCCGATCCGCTGGGCTATTATCTCAACAATACGGCGAAGGCGCGCACGCTGCTCGCAACGTCAGTCGCATGCGGCGTCAAGCGCTTCATCTTTTCGTCGACGGCCGCCGTCTATGGCGATCCGCTGCATAATCCGGTGACCGAGGACGAATCCTTGAAGCCGGTGTCGCCCTATGGGCGATCGAAGCTCATGGTCGAATGGATGCTGGAGGACACCGCCCGCGCCCATGGCCTCGCCTATGTCGCGCTGCGCTATTTCAACGTCGCCGGCGCCGATCCCAAGGGACGCGCGGGGCAGTCTACGCCCAACGCCACGCATCTCATCAAGGTGGCGGCGCAGGCGGCGCTCGGCCTGCGCAAGAAGCTGCAGGTGTTCGGCGAAGACTATCCGACCCCCGACGGCACATGCGTGCGCGACTATATTCAGGTCACGGATCTCTCGCGCGCGCATCTCGACGCGTTGCGCTATCTGCGCGCCGGCGGCGCCAATCTCACGGCGAACTGCGGCTATGAACGCGGCTTCTCCGTTCTCGAAGTCATCGAATCGGTGAAGCGGGTTTCGGGCGTCGATTTCGAGGTCGAACGCGCGCCGCGCCGTCCAGGCGACCCGGCTGCGATCGTCGCCGCGAATGGCAGAATCCGCCGCGCGCTCGGCTGGAGGCCGCAATATGACGATCTCGACGAAATCGTTCGCCAGGCGCTGGAATGGGAAAAGCGCCTGATGGCGCGCGGCGGCGTTTGAGCGCGGCCGAGCGGGCGGGGAATTTTTCAAACGCCGGCGCTATGCTAAAAGCCGGTTCTCGCGGTCCCGTAGCTCAGCAGGATAGAGCAGCGGTTTCCTAAACCGAAGGTCAGGGGTTCGAATCCCTTCGGGACCGCCATAAACTTCGCCGGGCCGCGAATTTATAGCGGCGGGTTCGTCCCCGGACCCGTCTCGATTTGCGTCCCCTCGCGTTCAGTCGTCAGCAAGTGTGAAGCGATGAAGAAGACCGCCGATGAGGCCCCCGACCAGCGGCGCGACCCAGAATAGCCAGAGCTGTTCGAGCGCCCATCCGCCAACGAACAGCGCCTGGCTGGTCGAGCGCGCAGGATTGACGGAAGCGTTGGTGATGGGGATGTCGACCAGATGGATCAGCGTCAACGCCAGTCCGATGGCGATCGGCGCAAAGCCGACCGGCGCGCGGCCTTCGGTCGTTCCAAGGATGACAAGCAGGAAAAAGGCCGTCAGCACGATTTCGGCAAGAAGGCCCGACTGCCACGTGTAGCCGTTGGGCGAATGCTCGTCATAGCCATTGGCGGCAAAGCCGTTAGCGAGCGAAAAATCGATGTTGCCTTGCGCGATCTTGAGCAACACGAACGCCGCGAATGTCGCGCCAATAAGCTGAACAACCCAATAGGGTCCGAGTTCCTTCCAGGAAAAACGGCCAGATATTGTGACGCCGAGCGTCACCGCCGGATTGAAATGGCCGCCGGAAACGGGGCCGAAGGCGTAAGCGCCCGTCAGGACGGTGAGCCCAAAGGCCAGCGCCACGCCAAGAAAGCCTATCCCAAGCTGCGGAAAGCCGGCGGAAATTACGGCGCTGCCGCAGCCGCCGAAAACGAGCCAAAAAGTCCCAAGAAATTCTGCAAGAAGTCTGCGTGTAAGAGAATGCCGCATCTCTCATCTCCATCGATCTCTGCATGAGGAAATTGTGAATCGATGTGGAAACGTTAGCGCAAAGAGGCGAATTGATCGAGAGTTCCCGCGCGCCTTCTTCCGGAGCTTATTGTCAGCTTCATCGACATCGGCCGGCGCGACGCCGGCCGCTTGCAGGGAGGCGCGGAAGCTCCCGCGCGAGGACTGTCGAGTTTCAAGACATGGACGACGGATTGGTCCGGAGAGATGGGCGACAACCTCGGGCCGAACGGGTTGTCGAGGGGTTGCAAGCTTTGCCGCTCCGGATCGACGAATCCGAGATCAGCGGCGCGATGAGCGCGCGCCCGCCCAGTGGCGGTCTGCGCCGCTTGGCGATACAATATGCGACCACGCCTTGGAGCCGCTTACGACAAGCACAGGCGCGGACAGGCGGAGCCACTATGCAGCGCGTAACGATAACGATCGACGAAGAGCTAATGAGCGCGCTCGATCAGTATATGGAGGCGGGCGGCCATCGAAACCGTTCCGAAGCGGTGCGCGATCTGGTTCGCGCCGGGCTGCTCAAGACGCCCGAATCTGACGACAGCGCCCGCCCCTGCGTCGCGGCGCTGGTCTACGTCTACGACCATGAGACTCGGCAGCTGTCGAAGAGATTGATGAACGATCATCATT
Organism: Alphaproteobacteria bacterium; assembly: GCA_016869555.1. Taxonomy (GTDB): domain Bacteria; phylum Pseudomonadota; class Alphaproteobacteria; order Rhizobiales; family Beijerinckiaceae; genus Methylocystis. The sequence goes on from VGDY01000017.1 coordinate 26,950, forward strand.
CACATGCGGATATGTCGATCGCTACGCTGCATGTGCACATGGACGAAGCCACCTGTCTCGAAGTGTCGCTGCTTAAGGGCCAGAAGTCGGACGTCGAGCATTTCGCCGACCATCTGATCGGCGAACGCGGCGTGCGCTACGGGCAGCTCGTCGTCGTGCCGGCGGACGCCGAGCAGGGCGAGACGCCCCATGCGCATTTTCATCCGACAGGCCGCCACGCACATCGTTCGAATTAGAATGCGTCATCTGTGGCAAATCGGCAACGTTTGCGGCAATTTGTTCTGAACTCATTGACCCGGCGCGTCGGGTAAGACAATTTTACAAGAACCTCACAAGAGCGCGCCGGGAAACGACGAATGAATTGCAGACTCGCCGCTACCGTATCCGCCGTCGCCGTCGCGATTTCGCTCATCGGCGCTGAGGCGCATGCGCAATTCACCGCGCTGCCAACGATCAATGTCGGTGGTCAGCGCCCGGCGGCCAGCACCGCTGCGCGGCCTTCGCGTTCGAGCGGGCAGGCGACGCGCGGACCGGTTCGTCCCGCGCCCACGCCGGTCATTCAGGATGAGACGGTGTCGGAGGCGCAAAAGCCGCCGCCGCTCACGGCCTCCAGCGACAAGTTTTTCACCGGCGCGGAAGTGACCGCTTATCCCTATTCGCGGCCGAGCGAATCGCTCGAAATCGTGCCGGGCTTGATCGTTTCCCAGCACTCGGGCGACGGCAAGGCGAACCAATATTTCCTGCGCGGCTTCAACCTCGATCACGGCACAGATCTGGCGCTTTATCTCGACGGCATGCCGCTCAACATGCGCACCCATGGTCACGGGCAGGGCTACGCCGACACGAATTTCCTCATGCCCGAGTTGCTGTCGTCAATTCTGGTGCACAAAGGGCCCTATGCGGCCGAAGACGGAGACTTCTCTTCGGCCGGATCAATCTACATCCAATACATCGATAAGATCGACAAGGGCTATTTCTCCGGAACCGGCGGCAGCTTCGGCTATGGCCGCGGCTTCGCGATCCAGCCTTACAAGGATATCAACGGCGGCGACGCCTATGGCGCCGTTGAAATGAACGTCTACAACGGCCCGTGGCAGCGCGGCGACGAATTGAAGAAGATCAACGGCGTTTTGCGCTGGACGCGCGGCACCCAGAGCGACGGCCTGGCGCTCACCGCGATGGCCTACGCCAACCGCTGGTATTCGACCGATCAGATTCCCATGCGCGCGGTAAATTCCGGCCTGATGTCGCTGTGGGGCACGATGGACCCGACCGACGGCGGCGACACGACCCGTTTCTCGCTCTCTGGACGATGGAGCCAGACGGAGGGCAATCACTATTCGCGCGTCGAAGCCTATGCGATCCGCTCGACTCTGGAACTCTACAACAACTTCACCTATTTCCTCGCGCATCCCGATATCGGCGACCAGTTCCGCCAGTTCGACCGGCGCACGATCGTCGGCGTCAACGCGCAGCACGGCATTGCCTGGAACTCGTTCGGTCTTCCGGTCCAGACGCGCTTCGGGCTTCAGGGCCGCTATGACGATATTCGCCTGGGCCTGCAGGAAAGCTTCCGCCGCACCAGTTTCGACGCGATCCGCAACGATTATGTCGGCGAGGGCAGCATCGGCATCTGGACCGACACGACGGTGAGCTGGACGCCGTGGCTGCGCACCGTCGCCGGGGCGCGCGTCGACCTTTATTCCGCCGCCACCAATTCGATTCAGACACTGGCGGACGCGCCGAAAGTCTTCAACAGCGAAGGGACGCCGGTCTTCCTGTGGACCGGTCCCTTCAACAATGGCCAGAAGGACGCGGCGATCTTCAGTCCCAAGGCGTCGATCATTCTCGGTCCCTGGTATGCGACCGAAATGTTCCTGAATTTCGGCGAAGGGTTCCACTCGACCGACGCGCGCGGCACCGTGCAGAACTTCTCGAGCGCGGAAATCGGCGGCATCGACGGCTTCGACCTCGACAGCTTCTCGGTCGCCGCGCGCATTCCGCTGCTGGTCAAGTCGCGCGGCGCGGAAATCGGCTGGCGCACGAAATTCGTTCCAGGACTGGAATCGAGCGTGAGCCTGTTCTGGCTCAATCTCGACTCCGAAAACCAATATGTCGGCGACGCCGGCACGACCGAATTCGGCCGCCCGAGCCGCCGCTACGGCATCGAAATCGCCAACCATTATCACCCAGTGTCCTGGGTCAGCTTCGACGGCAATGTGGCGCTTGTGAACACCCGTTTCCGCGGCGTCGATCAGTACGCCTGGCTCGGCTATGTCGAACTGACCGCGCCCGACGCGCTGCCCTATGGAACTTTCCTCGGCAACGCCCCAGGCAACTATCTCTTCAACGCGCCGGCCATCGTGGCGATGGGCGGGCTTGAAATCGGCGAGGCCACCGGCTGGTTCGCCGGCATGAAATACCGCTATTTCGGCGCGCGCCCGTTGACGCCCGACGGCTTTTATTCCTCGCCCGCCACTGGCACGTTCAACGCGCGGCTCGGCTATCGCTGGGACGGGGGCTGGCGCTTTCAGATCGACGCCTTCAACATTTTCAACTCGCGCTCCGACCAGATCACCTACGCCTATGGCTCGCTGCTGCCGACGGACGCGCTCTATCAGCAATGCGCCAACGGCGTCGCTCCGGGGGCCGTTTGCGGGGTCGGCGTCATGGATCGCCATTTCAAGCCGGTCGAGCCGCCGGCGGTGCGCTTTACCTTCGGCGGTCCGATCAGTTTCGAATCGCTGCCCGACTTTTCAGCGCCACTGAGGATTGTGCCGGACTGATTGGACGGCGGCGCCGAAGCAGAATGTGATTTCACGAATTGATTTAATGAAATCAATATGCAATCCTACCTCTTGGCACGCCTCCGGAGGCCTCCACGCGCGAGTTTCGTCACTGACGAGGAGTCGAGACGAAGCGGTCGAGCGCGATCGGAATTACAAACGCCAAATGCGAGTGATGTCTACGGCAGTCAGCAAAGTCCTTGATCATCTGCGTGAAGACGGCGGACTTCAGGGCAAGGATATCGCCAACATCGTCGCCGTCTCGCCGGCGACGGTCTCACGCTGGTCGAGCGGCAAGGCGACGCCGGATTTGCGCACGCAGACGGTGATCGCGGAACTGCGCTATGTCGTCGACCGGCTCGCAGATTTCTACGCGCCGGATGAAACGCGGCTGTGGCTGCATGCAAGTCATCCGATGCTTAAGGGCGAACGCGCCATCGATCTCATTAACGCCGGCCGCACCCAGGAGGTGCTCGCCGTGATCGATGCGCTTGATTCGGGCGCTTATGTCTAATGGCGGATCGCCGCGCCCGCGATCTCGAGCTTCTCGACGCGATCGACGCCTTCAAGCGGGAGCCGTTCGCCCGGCCCGTCTGGCGGGTGGCGCGAGAAGGGCGCGAGCCCATTCTCGGCGCGGCGACGAACAGTCGCTGGTGCGACGGAACTTTCGACGCGCTTTACACATCGCTCGATCGTGACGGCGCGCTCGCGGAAATCCATGCGCTGCTGAGTTCGCAACCGGTCTTTCCGTCGAACATTCGCTCCTATGTCCACAAACTGGCGATCGACGCCAAGGCGACCCTGCGGCTCGCCGATCTGCCGGCGCTCGCCAAGCTCGGCGTGAATGTTGAGCGATACCGCGAACGCGATTATACGAAAACGCAGGCGATCGCCGACACAGCCTATTTCTTGGGTTTCGATGGGTTAGTCGCGCCGAGCGCGCGCTGGGACTGCCTCAACGCCGTGTTGTTCACCGACCGAGTCGCGCCCGGCGCAATCGCCGTTCTCGAAACCGAGAAGCGTCCGGTCGATTGGCGCGCATGGCGCCAAGCGCGCTGATTACGCGCGCTTGCGCGCCGTCACATAGCTGCGCAACACGGCGTTGATGCGGCGCTGATAGCCCGGTCCCTGCGCCTTGAAATAGTCGATCAGGTCTTGGTCGAGGCGGATCGAAATCGCCTGTTTCTTGGGAGGAATGATTCCGCCTTGCTCCAGTCGATCGAGTCAAATTCTGCCCAATCGGGATCGCTCGCGACGGCGGCGTCGATTTGCGAATCGCTCATTTTCTGTCGCAACCTCATCCTGCGCGTATCTCGCCATAATTCCGGCGGACGGTCCAGCCTGTGAATCATGGGCATCGCGGCGGATTTGTTCCCCGCCAGGAAGAAGTGGTGCTAGGGACAGCCTATGCTCTTTACGCCTTCCTTCCTCGAAGAGATACGGGCGCGCGTGCCCGTCTCGGAGGTCGTGCGCCGGAAGGTGAAGCTTCGCAAGGAAGGCAGGGAATGGCGGGGGCTCTCGCCGTTCAACGCCGAAAAAACTCCCTCCTTCTATGTCAACGACCAGAAAATGCGCTGGTTCGATTTCTCGGCGGGCAAGAACGGCAATATTTTCGATTTTCTCATGGAGACCGAGGGGCTCTCCTTCCCCGAGGCGGTGGAACGGCTGGCGGCGCTCGCCGGCCTGGCGCTGCCGGTTGAGACGAAAGAGCAGCAGGAACAGGATCGCCGCCGCGCGACGCTCGGCGAGATTCTGGAAGAGGCGGCGGCGTTTTTCGAACGGCAGCTTGCCGGCCCTGCCGGGCGCGAGGCGCGCGCCTATCTCGACCGCCGGCAGATTTCCTTATCCTCGCGCCAAGAATTCCGCCTCGGCTTCGCGCCGGCCGAACGCCATGCGCTGCGCGACCATCTCGCCGCCAAGGGCGCGAGCGTCGAAACCATGATCGAGGCGGGCCTGCTCGTCCATGGCGAGGATATCGCCGTTCCCTACGACCGGTTCCGCAACCGGGTGATGTTTCCGATCTGCGACCGCGCCGGACGGGTCATCGCTTTCGGCGGACGCGCCCTCGAGAAGGACGCCCAGGCTAAATATCTCAACTCCCCAGAGACGCCGCTCTTTCACAAGGGCGCGACGCTCTACAATCTTCATAACGCCCGCAAGGCGGCGCATGAGACCGGCGCGGCAATCGCCGTCGAGGGCTATGTCGACGTCATTGCGCTGACGGCGGCGGGGTTTCCCCATGCGGTCGCCCCGCTCGGCACGGCGCTGACTCCTGATCAATGCGCCCTGCTCTGGCGCCTGGCCGAGGAGCCGATCCTCTGCTTCGACGGCGACAAGGCCGGATTGAAGGCGGCCTTTCGGGCGGTGGACACCGCGCTGCCGCTGATCGGTCCCGGCCGCACGCTGCGTTTCGTCCTGTTGCCCGACGGCCAGGACCCAGACGAACTCTTGCGGGCGAGCGGCGCCGAGGCGCTCGCCGACGCTCTGAACCACCCGCTGCCGCTTGTCGATCTTCTGTGGATGCGCGAAACCGAAGCGGCGACGCTCGACACGCCGGAGCATCGCGCCGCGCTCGAACGGCGTCTGCAAGACATCGCGCGGCAGATCAGAGACGACGACCTGCGGCGCCACTATCAGCAGGAGCTGAAGCAGCGGCTCGACCAGCTCTTCGGCCGCGACCGGCGCACAAAATTTAGGCGCCATGATTTCCCGCGGCAGCGGCGCGGCGGGATCGCCCGTCCTTCCGATGATGGGCCGTTGACCATAGGTCCGGCATTGGCGAATTCGCCGCTGTTTCGCGGCGTCAAATCCGGGATCGCGCCCAGGGAGGCGCTGATATTATTGATCTTGCTCAATCATCCGGATCTGATCGACTCCCGCGTCGAGGAGCTGGCGACCCTCGACCTCAATTCCGCCGACGCGCGGGCCCTGCGCGACGCGCTCCTGCGATTTGCCGAGCGCAACGACCCGAATCAGGCTGAACTTCGCCCATTTCTCGCGTCTCTGGGGCTTGAACGGACGGTCGCCCGGCTCGAAGCGATGGCCGCCCATTCAACGCTCTGGAGCGTGCGCCCCGAGGCCGCGGCCGCCGACGCCGGCGAAAGTCTGCGACAGGCTTTCGTCTTGCATCGCCGATCGTTGGCGTTAAATAGAGAGTTGCGCGCGGTGCAAGCCATGCTGGCCGACAACCCCAACGAGCGGGATTATGCCCGGCTGAAGGATATTCAGACCCAGTTGTCGGCGCTAGATGGCGCAGAAGCGGCGGTGGAAGGATATGGATCGCTCTCCGGCCGGCCCTCGCGCAATTTGTGAATTCGCAGAGGTTAACGCCGTGGCGAAGAGGGGATAAGAAACGCGCCGCTAGAACGCAGCGCGAAGGTTTCATGCGGTCGGCCGGGCTATTTCGCCTGCTTGCCGCGCTTTAGCTTGGGGAGGGGCGGCCTTCTCAGGTTTTTTTGAGAAAACTTGCGCCTTGCCTGGTTCGGGGAGCCGATCCGGGGCGAGGCGCTTGGAGCTTGTGGATGGCGAAAAAAGACGAAGACAAGGTCGAGAATGAAACCGCGGTGACGACCGAGACGTCCGACGGGCCGCTTCTCGATCTCAACGACGCCGCGGTCAAGCGGATGATCAAGCTCGCGAAGAAGCGCGGCTTCGTGACCTATGCCGAACTGAACGCTGTGCTGCCGTCCGCGGAAGTGTCGTCGGACCAGATCGAGGACGTCTACGCCATGCTCTCGGAAATGGGCATTACCGTCTCGGAAGGCGACGATCCCGACGACGTCGAGGAGGAGCAGGCCGCCGAAGAAGAGGAAGCGGAAGGCGGCGAACTCGTCGAGAGCCCGCGCGCGACCGCGGTGGCGACGCGCACGTCGGAACCGGCCGATCGCACCGACGATCCCGTCCGCATGTATCTGCGCGAGATGGGCTCGGTCGAGCTTCTGTCGCGAGAAGGCGAAATCGCCATCGCCAAGCGGATCGAAGCCGGACGCGAGGCGATGATCGCCGGACTGTGCGAGAGCCCGCTCACCTTCCAGGCGATCATCATCTGGCGCGAGGAGTTGGAGGCGGGCAAGGTTCTGCTGCGCGACATCATCGATCTCGAAGCGACCTACGCCGGCCCCGAAGGCAAGGCGGCGAAGGCGGCGGAACCGTCCGCTGGCGCCGCCGACATGGCGCCTGCGACCGCGCCGCGCACGCCGCCGGCCGGACTGGAAGAGGAAGGCGCGCCCGCCGAAGAGACCTTCGAGGAAGAAGACGACATGGAAAATTCCGTGTCGCTCTCGGCGATGGAATTGGAACTGAAGCCGAAAGTTCTCGAAACCTTCGCGCGCATCGCCGACGCATACAAAAAGCTGCGCCGGCTTCAGGACCAGAACGTCGAGAACAAACTCAAGAACGAGACTCTGACGCCTGCGCAGGAGCGCAAATACAAGACTCTCAAGAAAGAGATCGTCGCCGACGTCAAATCGCTCTCGTTGAACCAGAACCGCATCGAGGCGCTGGTCGAGCAGCTCTACGACATCAACAAGCGGCTCATCGGCTATGAGACCAAGCTCTTGCGCCTCGCCGACAGCCATGGCGTGATGCGCGAAGACTTCATCGACAAATTCCACGGCTCCGAACTTGATCCCAAATGGGTGATGCGCGTCGCCAAGCTCGGCTCCAAGGGCTGGAGGGAATTCGTCGCCGCCGACAAGGATCGCATCAAGGATCTGCGCGCCGACATTCACGCGCTTGCGACCGAAACCGGACTGGAAATCTCCGAGTTCCGCAAGATCGTGCATATGGTGCAGAAGGGCGAGCGCGAGGCGCGGCAGGCCAAGAAGGAGATGGTCGAGGCGAATTTGCGTCTCGTGATCTCCATCGCCAAGAAATACACCAATCGCGGCCTGCAGTTCCTCGATCTCATCCAGGAAGGCAATATCGGCCTGATGAAGGCGGTCGACAAATTCGAATATCGCCGCGGCTATAAATTCTCGACTTATGCGACGTGGTGGATCAGGCAGGCGATCACCCGCTCGATCGCCGATCAGGCGCGCACGATCCGCATTCCGGTGCATATGATCGAGACGATCAACAAGATCGTGCGCACCTCGCGCCAGATGCTGCATGAGATCGGCCGCGAACCGACGCCAGAGGAACTGTCCGAAAAGCTCGCCATGCCGCTCGAGAAAGTGCGCAAGGTTCTAAAAATCGCCAAGGAGCCGATCTCGCTCGAAACGCCGATCGGCGACGAGGAGGATTCGCATCTTGGGGATTTCATCGAGGACAAGAACGCGGTGCTGCCGATCGAGGCGGCGATCCAGTCGAATCTGCGCGAGACGACGACGCGCGTCTTGTCTTCGTTGACGCCCCGCGAAGAACGCGTGCTGCGCATGCGTTTCGGCATCGGCATGAACACCGACCATACGCTCGAAGAAGTCGGCCAGCAGTTCTCGGTGACGCGCGAGCGCATCCGCCAGATCGAGGCGAAGGCGCTGCGGAAGCTGAAGCATCCGAGCCGAAGCCGGAAGCTGCGGAGCTTTTTGGATAATTGAGCCAAAATTGCTTCGATGATGAATTGAGAGCGCTCCAATTGAGAGTGGAGCCGCTTGAGAGATTCATCGAAGCTTTTGCTGCAAATCTAAGCGCGCCGCTAGAGCGTTTTGCAATTACGCTGACTCGGAGGGGATTCCCGAATCGCGGTTGTTTTGATTCAACCTTTTGGCTGGGCGGAGGCCAGCGGGGATGGGTGGATCATATTCTCAAGATTTGCGTGATCGGGTGATCGATGCGGTGGTTCGAGACGGCATGAGC